>JAFRRE010000127.1 GCA_017428285.1 Bacteroidales bacterium
AAAGATGCACCATTTCGGCCAAACGCTATATGGCCGCTCATTCGACGACCTTTTGTCATATTTGAAAAGCTGCAATGCTTTCGAAGACCCTGACAATGCGAAATTAAAGTTCTTAAAGCCATAGCTTTTTTCGCCCGACACCTGACGGACGATGCGTGAGAGATAGGTGGTGGTGATGCATAACTCGGAGGCATAGAAGACAATGTCGTGATGCTCGATGAAGTGGCGAGGCAGCAAATACGGAAAATAGTGTCTGATGTGCCCAGTGGGTGCCATTGAAGAAGCAAGTTCTAACATTCTAACCGCAGCAAGGTTTTTCTTGATCTTTGCGACGGTTTTATTTTGTTCGGATTATCGAAAAAAGCCTACCTTTGCAGTCTAAACTGTTATTACTACCATTATGGGCACGGCTATCGGTTTATTGATTCCTTTGTTGGGCACCATGCTCGGTGCGGCTTTCGTCTTTTTCATGAAGAAAGACATGTCGCCGAGGTTGCAGAAGTCGCTGTTAGGCTTTGCATCTGGCGTGATGATAGCCACTTCGGTTTGGTCATTGCTCATCCCTGCCATTGAGATGCGGTCGGGAAGTGGCCATTGGGCTGTATTGCCTGCTGCAATAGGTTTCCTTGCGGGTGTTGGTTTCTTGCTGCTTCTAGATGAACTCACGCCACACCTGCACTTAGGTACCGATCAACCCGAGGGACCGCGGTCCAAACTCTCCCGCACAGCGATGTTGGCTTTGGCCGTCACCCTCCACAACCTGCCCGAGGGCATGGCGGTGGGCGTGGTGTTTGCTGCTGCATCGCAAGGTGCCGAAAGTGTTAGTTTGGCCAGTGCCGTGGCGGTCTCGCTCGGCATCGCCATCCAAAACATCCCCGAAGGGGCCATCATCTCTATGCCGATGTGTGCCGAGGGCAATAGCAAGGCAAAGTCTTTCCTTATAGGAAGCCTAAGTGGAGTGGTTGAACCGCTGGGCGGTCTAGCTGTAGTGTTGCTTGCCGCATGGCTTACCCCTATCCTACCCTACATGCTTGCCTTCGCCGCTGGTGCCATGTGCTACGTGGTCGTCGAGGAACTGATTCCCGAAGCTTCATCGGGCGAGCATTCTAACCTCAGCACCATCGGTTTTGCCATAGGTTTTGTGCTGATGATGGTTTTGGATGTGGTGATGGGGTGATCATCTTTTGTGCTTATTTCTCCGCCGTCACCATCAGCCAGTGTTTGGCTTCGTCTTTCCGGATGTTGATGCCCTTGAAGCCTGCATTTGACAGATGCAACCTGATTTCCTCGGGTTTGTAGGTATGCATCCCCTCGATGAGGCTTTCCCATTTGGCATCCATCTGGCCCGAGCCATCCGACTCGTTGACAATGACAAATTGTGCACCAGGTTTGAGCACCCTTTTCATCTCGCCAAAACAATGCTCGATGTCGGGCCAGAAATAGATGGTCTCGAAGGCGGTGACTAAATCGAAAGAGCTCTCCTCAAAAGGCAGTTTGACCACACTGGCCTCCTGCACCTTGCAGCGCCCCTCTGCAATGGCTTTGGCGTTCACTTTGGAAGACTTTGCCACCGAAACAGGCGAATAGTCGATGCCCTGCACCACACCTTTCGGGGCGCGTTGCAACAGCCGGGCGATGTTGGCGCCACCGCCACAGCCGATATCCAAGATTTGGTCATCTTCCTTGATTGGCACTGACGACAAGGCCCAGTTGGCCATTTGGGCGTGACCGCCGCCGTTCATCCCGTTCACCATCATTTTGCCGAAGAAGCCTTCGGGCTTGCGCGTATTGCTGAAAATCTTACTTAGAAGTCCCATGATAAATCCCATTGTTTGTTCTGGCAGCAAAAATAGCGGCTTCATCCATCGTGTATCATCCTTATTTGTGGGGATTTTTAGGTCTTCGTTTCCTAAACTATGGTGGGTTTAATGCTTTCACCTTGGGGAACTTCGAGTTGGCAAAGAAAGAGGAAATATTACAAGCTTTTCTGCAGCACGAGGCAATCATTTAAAAAATGTGCAGGTGAAATCAACCGCGTCGACAGAGTCCATTGTATGTGAGCTATCCGTGCTGCGGGTGATGATGTCCCTCGCAGTGGTTGTCATCACTAAAAACCTGCCATTGTTTACAACACCTGGCAACATTGGCCTGAAATTCTTTGAAAGAGTCCATGCTATTTTCGATTTTTACCAGTCTGTTGTTAATTTGAAAGGGAAATAGCAGACGAAAACAATACTTTAAGCAGCTAGATAGAACAAAATGAAGAAGGTGTTTTTTATCGCGGCAATGGCTTTGATGATGGCTACGAGCTGCAACCAACAAAAACAAGGGCAATAGAACATGGATAAGGAAAACAACGAACTGACAGCCTTTGACATGCAGTTAGAAGTATCCGCGCTACACCACCGTGCAGTTCGACGACCCGAAAGTGTGGCAATATATGGGCAGCAACAGCGTTCGTGACGGTGACAAAGCTGCCGCCCTCAGCCTCCATGTAGCCTATACCGAGCATGGCACGCCGTATTACGAGGAGGCCAACTTGATCATCGAATGCGAAACCATGTCGGTTTGGCACCAAACGGAACAGGACTTCCGCAACGACACACCCAAGAAATGGCACGAAAGCTTTGATGCTGGCATCCACACCGTATAAGTCGGCGAGGTCATCGGGGCTTGGAGAAGAATAAATGCCATGTTGTAGAGACGCAAATCGAAAATTGATTTCATCGAAATCAAAGATTCAACTACACGAAGTGAGTTAATGCAGAGCATTTGGTTTTCAATGTATTCAAGGATGTTGATAGGAATATTTATCAACGACCGCTTTAATGGATAAACTCTTCAATTCGAGTAAAGGCTTTGATTGCTTTTTTTTTCATAATTTTGCGCATTCATCAAAGATAACCCAACATGGCAAGCAATCCCACTTCCGTTCAATCTCAAAACTGAATAATATGCCCAATCCCACCAACAAACAAGAGCTTGTAGCCGCCATGGCCGACGGCTATGCCAAACTCAACGAACAGATAGCCAAGATGAGCGAAGATGCCATATCGGCCCCCTTCGACTTCGCCGCCGACCCGAAGAAATGCGGTGTGCGCTGGCAATACGACCGCTGTCTCCGCGACCTGCTGATTCACCTCTACGAGTGGCAAGTGCTGATGCGCGAGTTTGTGAACAACATCCGAGAAGGTCACCCTCGTGACTACCTGCCCGATGAGTACCGCAAGAACTACCACGAGATGGACAAGATGCTGGTAGAGAAGCATCAAAACACGCCTTTGGAGAAGGCCAAACGCATGCTGCAAGAGACCCACGAGGAGATGCTCCGCCTCGCAGAGAGCTTCACCGATGAGGAACTTTTCACCAAAGGCTACTACAAAAACACCTACACCACCGACTTGGCGGCCTACTTCGTGAGCGTCACTTCAAGCCCTTATGAGCAAGCAGTGAAATTATTGAAGACGCATCAGAAAAACCTAAAGAAATGACATGAGCACAGCAACACCATTCGATTTCGATGCCATCATCATCCAAAACGAGGACATGGATGCCGCATACGTGGAGGTGCCTTTCGACATCAAGGCGCTCTTTGGGAAAGGACGGTTGGCGGTCCATGCCACCTTCGACAGCGTGCCATACGACGGGCAGATCGTCAAGATGGGAACGCCTTGCTTCATCATCGGCTTGCGGAAGGACATCCGCAAACAAATTGGCAAGAGTTTTGGCGACATGGTGCATGTGACATTTTGCGAAAGACAATAAAATGACAACGACAATGAAAAAGATTATCATCATCGACGGAGGCCCGCGTGCCACTTTCAACACTGCCTCCATGCTCAAGAAATTCGCTGAAGGCGTCAGTTCCGTCAGCAACGAAATCGAGGTGAAGACCATTCGCCTCTATGCCCTCGACTATAAAGGCTGTATGTCGTGCATGGCCTGCAAAATCAAAGGCAAAGCTTCGCAGGTGTGCAAATACAAGGATGCCTTGACTCCTGTCTTGGAAGAAATCGCGCAAGCCGATGGTTTGGTATTAGGTTCGCCCAACTATTTCGGCGAGGTTACTGGCCAGATGAGGGCTTTCTTGGAGCGTTTGGCCTTCCCGTGGCTCTCTTACAACGACTACAGCATCACTGCCCTGAAGCGGATGCCCGTGGTGCTGGTGGAGACGCAAAACGGTGGCGTGGGAGGCAGCAACTGCAATGGCTACGGCACGATGGAGCCATGCATCGCCAAAGCCCTCGGACAACCGGAGAAACTGTTTGCCAACAACACCTACCAAGTGAAGAATTACGCCAATTTCGAGTTGGGAGGATTCTCGGAGGAAGCCAAACGCAAATACCGCGAGGAGCACTGGGAAGAAGACCTGCAAAAGGTCTTCGATGCTGGCAAGCGCATGGCGGAAACAATCATTAAGGCGTGATGAGAAAGATTTTACTGATATTAGCCATAGCCTGTTCCTTCAACCTTTTTGGCCAATCCATCGACACATTGGCGGTGCGCTCGGCCATCGAGAGGCAGTTGGTGACCTATCCTGAATCCACCTTACAGGACATCTACAAGAGTTTCTACCAAGAGCATTTCGGTCCAGGCCATATCATCAGCGACACGGCCTCGGCGCGACGCTATCTGATGCGCGAACTCTCGGAAATGAGTGAAACACAATCACATTATTTTGAGCCAACTGGCAGCCAAGGTGATTATGTCCGAGTTTATCTCTCCGCCGTCGCCGACAGCTTGATTACCGTCGAGCAACTCTTGGATGCCTTCGTCAGAAGTGCCAATTCGTGGCAAGAGCCGACCATTAGTTGGTTGGAGAAATGGGAAGCCATCGTCAGCATCATCCAAGCGAATAAGATTGAATTAGAAGGCTTTGAGACCGACCTTCCCCTTCTGACCGAAGTCGCCCGAAACAACCAAGCCGTACACCACAGCCGCCGTTACAACGAGGCCTATCACCCGCATTACCGCATTGTTGAACGCAGCATCTTTGAGATAGAATTAAAACCTTCTTTGAAATAGTATCAAATCCATTGTCAATTATAAATTATCAATTCTCAATTTATTATGAAACAACCCATTAAAGTTACAGAAGCCATTTTCCCAATGCCCGTTTTGCTCGTGGCTACCTACAACGAAGACGGCACTATTGACGTGATGAACGCCGCTTGGGGTACCATGCTCGACCGCGACCGCGTGGCCCTCAACCTGACCGAAACCCACAAGACC
>JAFRRE010000128.1 GCA_017428285.1 Bacteroidales bacterium
GAGACCAAATCCAAACCGACTACGGTATGACGGAGTATGACGGTGAGTGGTTTGGTGACTTTGAAGCGTTTGAACCCGGATACGGCCTCATGTACTTCTCCAACAGCGATGAGGACAAGACCTTAGTCTTCCAGACGGGAGCGAAAGCCCGCCGCAACACCAAGTCTGGCAAGCTTATTAAGAAATAGCAAATCAGTTTGGTGGATAAAAACAATTCGACTGACGGAGACAACATGAAAGTCCAAAAGGTCGTGAGATAATAATGGAACATGGCTGATGTAATGGTCTATGGCTCGCTTTTAAAGGTAAGCCATAGGCCATCAGCCAAAGCCAACGAGAAAAAAACGAAAAAAAATATCAAAAAATCATCTTCGTATCAAAATAATTACTATTTTTGCAGCCCGAATCATAAAGGAAAGAATAAACAAAATATTAATACTGAATTACAAAAAATGAAAAAATTAGCATTGACAATCGCAATCGTTCTCGGTTTGACCTTGACAACTTTTGCAAACAATGACGGTGGTCTGTTCCAACGCGGCGCTTCTGAGCCCACTTCGGGTGTCTACGGCGATCGTGAGGGTGGCATAATTACGCCTATTGTCCCTAACCATGGTGAAACAGGCAATCAGAATGCCCCTCTTGGCAGCGGCGTTGCCGTTCTGCTTGGCCTTGGTGCAGCCTACATGGTAGCCAAAAAGCGCCGTGAGGAATAAAACACAAGGAAACGACAATTTTGTTGAAATAGATAGGCTGGCGATGTAAGTCGTCAGCCTATTTTTGTTTCCCGTCTTCCAGGCAAAGCTGCAATCAGTTTCTTCGTGTAATCGTTATGAGGATGCTCAAACAATTCATCGGCATCATTCATCTCCACAGGCTTTCCGTTATACATCACCACCACGCGGTCGCTCATAAAGCGCACCACGCTTAGGTCGTGTGAAATGAAGATGTAAGTGAGGTGACGCTCCTCTTTCAGTCGATTCAGCAGGTTTAAGACCTGCGCCTGGACCGATACGTCTAAGGCTGACACCGACTCATCGCATATAACCAAGCGCGGGTTGACCGCCAAGGCGCGGGCAATGCAAATGCGTTGCCGTTGGCCTCCTGAGAACTCGTGCGGATAACGGTCGTAATGCGAGGCTTGCAATCCCACTTGTTCCAACAAGTCACAAGCCATAGCACGACTTTTTTTCTTATCCTTTTCAATGCTATGTACTAGCATCGGCTCGGCAATGGCTTCTCCAATGGTAATGCGAGGGTTGAGGGAAGAGTAGGGGTCTTGAAACACAATCTGGGCTTGCTTGCGGAAGTCGCGCAAAGATTGACCCTCAAGTGCTGTCACATCAACACCGTCAAACCACACCTTGCCTTCTGTGGGCTTGGCTAGTCGTAGAATACTCCGGCCCAACGTGGTCTTGCCACAACCCGACTCGCCCACGAGCCCAAGGGTCTCACCCTCGTAGACTTCAAGACTTACATCATCGACGGCCTTCACGTGGTCGTAGACACGACCAAACACGCCTTTCCTTAGTGGGTACCAAGTCTTTAGGTTTTCTACACGCAGGAGTGGCTGATGACTGTAGAGCCGTTCAAGATGCGCTTGTCGCTCCTCAGCCGTGATTTGCAGGTCGTGCATTATTTGCTCCTTGCCGCCTTGCCATTGCCCATCAAGAAACTCCTTGACAATGGGCAGCCTTTTGAGACGCACATCCATCGGCGGACGGCAGGCCAAAAGACCTTGCGTGTAAGGGTGCTTCGGATGGCTGAGGATGTCACGCACCGTGCCGCTTTCCAATATCTCGCCGTTGTGCATCACAGCAACGTCATCGGCAATCTCTGCTACCACGCCTAAATCATGGGTGATGAAAATCATGCCCATGCCCGTTACAGTTTGTAACTGGCGCAATAGCTTCAAAATCTCTTTTTGTACGGTCACGTCCAAGGCCGTAGTGGGCTCATCGGCGATGAGTAGCTTGGGATGGCAAGCGATAGCCATGGCAATCATCACACGCTGCTTCTGCCCTCCTGATAGTTCATGGGGATAGCTGTCGTATATGGCTTCTGGACGGGGAAGCATCACCTGCTTGAACAGTTCAACGACCCGTTTCTTGGCTTCCACTAGACTCATGGCCTCGTGTTGCCTTATCATCTCAGTCACCTGATAGCCGCATTTGTAGACGGGGTTGAGTGATGTCATGGGCTCTTGGAAGATCATGGCGATGCGCTTTCCACGCACTTCGGCCATTTGGCTCTCGTCGAAGCCTTTGATTTCCTCGCCTTCGATTTGGATGCTGTCAGCCTCGATGTGGCTCGTTTTTTCGTTGAGCAGCCGCATCACCGCCAAAGAGCTCACTGACTTGCCTGAGCCCGACTCGCCCACCAGCCCCAACGTCTTGCCAGCAATCACATCCATGTCGATGCCATGCACGGCTTCGACCCATTGGTTTTCATGTTTGAAGGCTACCTTAAGTTTGCGGATGGATAATAGGGCAGTGGACATCGGGTTATTTTTAGGGCAAAAATAGTGCTTTTTTCAATGTTTTATTGGTTTTTTACTACTTTTGTAGAATCAATCATCAATAAAAGATTCTTTATGAGACACATCTGCCTTGCATTATCTTTGGGACTTCTTATCCTGACTACAGCCTGCAATGGTTTGCTGGGAAAGAAGGAAAAGAATGGTAATCAGTCGGCTGCAAGACCAACGGTGACCAATAGTAAAACAACAGAAGTGACATTGACAAAGAACTATTATGCCATAGATGAAAACCAACCGGTTATCATTGGTGAAATCAAGGATGGAGGACTGTGGCTGACTTTCTTTGAAGAAGAGATCCTACCACTTGGCTTCACTGACAAGGACTCATACCGTTTGCCAGACTATCCCATCCAGGTGGAGGGCTTGCAAGGTTCGCCAAAGGACTTTATCATTGCCGACATCGGTCAGGATTTCAATCCTATCCTTTGTGTGCTGACTGACAATGACAAGGTGCAGATGCTGAGCCTCTCGAACACTGTTGTCACGGGCGACTTGGAAGTGACAGAGGTCCCTATGGATCCTATCGTTAAGTTCGAGGCTGGGCCAGGTGGCCCTTGGGATGATGGTGAAGGCAACATTTATTATGAATACACTACGATTTATGGTGTCGACGCTCAAGGCGACAAGCATGAGATTCCGTTGTATAACTTGGAAAGAGATCTTGAATATGTCGACCATGGCCAAAGTGCAGATGTGGTCTATCAGCTCTTCTTCACCGATGACTGGAAGATGCGATATGTCTTGGGTTATTATCGCAGTGAGAAGTTGGAGGAGCTACAAGGTCGTTTCTGGCTCATCGATGAGGATTGGGATGAGATGGTTTTTGTTTTTGGGTATGAGCTAACCACCCGTATGGAATATACTGGCGAGGGGATCAACACCACAAATGTGAATAGCCAAGGTGTTTTTGAGATGCGTTATGCTGACTTTGGCAATGAAGGCTACTACATTACTCCTATTGATGGTGTTGACTTCTGCAATAAAGGGTTGAACAAGCCTGTTAAGTTCAACCCATGTGGTGCATATGGTGGATAATTATTGAAAACCAATAAAAATCATACAATCATGAAAAACATCAAGTTATTACTGTCGGCTTGTGTGATGATGCTCTTAGTTAGTGTCTCATGTGAAAACAGCACAAAAGAAACCGCAACGGTGACCATTACTCCCGATTTGACCTATTGGGACTTGCAGGGTCCAGTGAAGCATTGCAACAATGTCGAATTCGACCGTCAAGGCACGATGGTGAGCATTGGTGATTATAACCCCTTTGCCATCGACCAGGCTTACCGTGACTTGGATGGAGATGAAGGCTTTGTGGAATACGCCAAGTGGGAACGTGATGAGGAAGGCCGAGTCGCGTCCATTACGGGCGTGGAAGGTATGTCGGAACTCACTTGGAGCGATGGCCGGGTGGTGAGTGCTTCAGGCTTTGAGGAGGGTACCGTATGGAGAAACGATTACGAGTACGATGCCGAAGGTCACTTGGTGAAGCTCAGCGAATATATTGGTGGTTTTGAAGATGAAGAAGATGAGTTGCCCCTCTGGTCAATTACGGAATACAGCTATCTTGATTTCGACAGTCATGGCAACTGGATTCGACGTGCGGTAAAGGTAACCTTAGCGGACATGGAGAACACCGAAGACTATGAAGAGACCCGCAGCATCGACTATTACGAATAGGGTGTTTTTTAAGATCCTTAGACAAAAAGACCTTTGATGATTATCAAAGGCCTTTTTGATTTTGTTGTACCGAGATGAGGCTGAGTGTGTCTATGTTTTCTCAAACCACATCCTGTTTTTAATCCATTGATCCGATAATTTGAATCTCTTTCACTTGTGCGTCTGCCTTGAAGGTGGGTTGTTCAATCTCCACAGGGATGTCGAATTGCACCTCGGGCAACTCACCGTCATAGTCTTCAGGGCTTACGATGTACAGGATGCCATTGTCGTAAACAAAGAAATCCTCTTTGTCGAAATAGGTCTTCACACCTTCTTTTTTCAAGATGTCTTGAATGCTGGTACCCACATGGAACTGATCGGGCGTGACATATTGCTGGCTGTAAATCGAGATGCTCCTGATTTTATCGCTAGGCACGTCGGATTCATCTTCATAAGTGGGGAACAGTGAGAGGACAGGCTCTCCGTCTTTAAAGACTTGGTATTCGAGGTCTTCAATGTCTTCTTCATAGACAATGGTGGTAGGATTGATTTCGTAGCCAGGAATGGATTCGGGAATCGTGGCACCTATCATGAGGTCGCCAATGCCTTCAGGAGTGATGGTAATTAATTGAGAAACTGTGTTCTCTACAATAGTGTTGTCCATGTCCCCGTTCTCGCTTGGTTGGGGAGTGTTGTTGCAGGCCGCCAGTGCCACGGCCATCAATGCGATGAGTAAAGCTTTTGTTTTCATGGTTAAAAGTGTTTTTTGCGGGACAAAGATAGGTTTTTTTTGAAAAAATGTATACTTTTGTGCAAAATTACGATGCAAAAACAGTAAATCTATGAAAAAAAGCCTGTTTTTTCTGTTTGTCTTCATGCCTTGCTTGGCATGGGCTCAATTCGACCAGTATTTCACTTCAGCCTCGCTGCGTGTCGATTATTGCCTCACTGGCAATTGTGATGTGACCAGTTATTCCTTGAAGGAACTCATTCGCGAACCCTATTGGAGTGGTTCCAAAACCAACCTCATCGATGGTTTGGAGTTTGGTAGCTATATCGTTAAGGTATACGAGGCGGGAACGGATAAGCTGTTGTTTTCCAAGGGCTATCAAAACCTCTTTGGTGAATGGCAAACCACCGATGAGGCCAAGCAGATCACCAAGACTTTCGATGAGTCGGTCATCGTGCCTTTCCCCAAGGTTAAAATTGACATCGCTTTATGCTATAAAACTTGGGAAGGCCAACTCAAGGAGGGTATGCGCTTTACCGTGAGTCCTGATGACTATTTCATCCGCGACTACGACAAGCTCGATTTGCCCGTCTATGAGGCTTGGATTGGTAACAAGGACGTTACCCAGGCCGTCGACGTTGTCATCCTTCCTGAAGGTTATACCCAGGCCGAGATGGGCAAATTCATCAAGGATTGCGATTTCTTTGTGGAGAGCATGTTCGGCTATGCACCTTATGACCGCTACCGTGAGAGCTTTAACATCCGTGGTGTTATGGCTCCTTCTGCCGAAAGTGGTTGCACCATGCCAGGTGATCATATCTACAAGAACACCGTAATGCGCTTCAGCTTCTGGACCTTTGACTCGGAACGCTACTGCATGAGCACCGACAACCGCGACATACGTGATTTGGCGGGACAGGTGCCTTACGACCAGATTTATATCCTTGTCAACACGGAGAAATACGGTGGAGGCGGAATCTACAACTTTTATTGCTCGAGTGCCAGCAGCAACGGCTTTTCGAGCGATGTTATCATACATGAGTTCGGTCATGGTTTCGCGGGCTTGGCCGATGAGTACTACAATGATGACACCTATGGCGACATGTACAACAATGATTTGGAGCCTTGGGAACCCAACCTCACCACTCTTGTTAACTTTGATGCGAAATGGAAGGATATGATGGACAAGAAAACGCCTGTCCCCACACCGCGTGAGAAAAAATATGAGAATACGATAGGCGTATTTGAGGGTGGTGGCTATGAGCCTGAGGGTGTCTATAGCCCCCACATGGACTGTTTAATGAAGACATTCAATGGCCACGAGTTTTGCCCTGTCTGCCAACGTGCCATTGAGCGAATGATACTGTATTATTCAAAATGATAATTGTGGCATTTCGACAAGCTCAATGACCTTCAATCACTAAGATCCCTGAGCCTGTCGAAGGGCCGATTCAATGCAAAGATGAATTACCTAGATATCATCATAGCCATCATCCTCTTTGTCTTCGGATGGAAAGGCCTGCGCAAGGGTCTCATCATTGAGATTGTCACCTTGTTGGCTTTCTGTGCCGGTATTTACGGGGCCATGCATTTTTCCGATTTCACTGCAGCCCACATGCAGGATTTTATGGAAATCGACCCCAAATACCTCAACACCGTTGCTTTTGTGCTGACGTTCATCATACTGGTGGTTTTGGTCAACCTCATCGGGAAGCTTGTCTCGAAGTGGGTGAAATCCATGAATTTGGGCTTTTTCGACAAGTTGGGTGGATTCTTGTTTGGAATCATCAAAGGCGTTTTGCTGTGCAGTGTCCTGTTGATGGTGCTCAACAATTTCCAATTGTTGGGTGTGGTGAAGCCAGAAGTCAAAGAAAAATCGAAGTTATATCCTTACATTGAGCAGACGGTGCCTTACGTCTATCGTGGCTTCGATTTGGTGAAGGACTACGCCAAGGAGGTACTGCCTGATGAGGAGACTGAAGAGAATGCTGTGGATAACAATGTTTCTTCTTCAAGTTGGTAACTATCGAATCACTATCATTCCTTGCAATGGTGCAGAGCATTTGATAATGAAAAAAGGTGTCATCTCAGCTGAGGCGACACCTTTTCTTATGTTGTTGTAGTGGAATTAAATCACTCCACGTTCCAGGAGGGTCATGATGGTCTCGATGTCATCATCCTCGGGGTTGTTGTGCGGGTCGTATTCCGCCTTGAGGTTGTAGCCCCACAGTCGGGCGAAGCCTTGGTAGAAGAAAGCGCGCACCTTACCTCGCAGCTCTTGGACAACCTTATAGCTGGTGTTGCCTGTCTCACGGTCGATGAGTCGGACAAGAATGAGTCCTTGGGCGATGGTAAGGTTCTTCAGCTCCTCGGTGTATTGTTCGGTGATTTCATCCTCTGCTTGTTTCATCAGGCGCTTGCGCTCGTTCTTGTCGGTGACGTTCGCCAAAATCGAGTCGTACTCCTGCATCTTCGCTCCAGCCAGTTTGGCATAGGGGAACACCTTTCTCACATTGCTGGCCAGACGGCGGCCTTGGCGTGTGTCGGTGATTTGTAGGTAGCGTTGCATCAGGTCGATGTTGACTTCGGGCAGGTAGACAACAAGTGTGGTGTCGCCGTTCTCATCGATGCGGCCGTAAACTACGCTTCCTGTGGTGGGTTCAGCGGGGTTGGAGAAATCCACCACTGCCGATTGGGGCTTGTGAGTTGGGTGCTTTTTGACAACGAGAGCTTTCTTTTTGGCTGAATCGCTTTTGGCAATCATTTGGGAATACCCCGTGAGGCACATCAAGGCAATCACTAAAATCAAGACTATTCTTTTCATGGCGTTCTTCTTTTCTTAATTCAACGCTCATAACTATGCAAGTATTGTGCCAAAAAAAGCATCAAGCTCAGCTTGATGCTTTTTTTGATGAAACTGTTTGGCTATCAATCTCCCACATGAAGCTTTTGCAAACCTGATTTTTCAAGTTTTGCCTCAGCGTAGGCGCGGTCGACAACCAACTCGGTAGCTTTGATGTCGGAAGGCATCTCAAACATGGCATCGTTTAGGATGGCTTCCATGATGGAACGCAGTCCGCGTGCGCCAACCTTGAACTCGATGGCCTTCTCCACCACAAAGTCGAGCACCTCATCTTGAATGACCAAGTTGATGTGATCCATGGCAAAAAGCTTTTGGAACTGCTTCACCAAGGCATTCTTCGGCTCAGTGAGGATACGTTTCAGTGCATCTTTGTCCAAAGGGTTAAGGTGGGTGATGACCGGAAGACGGCCGACAATCTCAGGGATAAGGCCGTATTTCTTCAGGTCAGCGGGTGAGAGGTATTGCAACATGTTGTCCTTGTCGATGGCTTCATTGCCGCCTGTGCCGTAGCCGATGACGTTGGTGCGTTTGCGAGCGGCGATGAGACGCTCGATGCCGTCGAAGGCACCACCAGCGATGAAGAGGATGTCTTTCGTGTTGACGGCAATCATCTTCTGCTCGGGGTGTTTGCGTCCGCCTTGAGGCGGCACGTTGACAACCGAGCCTTCCAGCAGCTTCAGCATGGCCTGCTGCACACCTTCCCCAGACACGTCGCGGGTGATGCTGGGGTTGTCGCTCTTGCGGGCAATCTTGTCGATTTCATCGATGAAGACAATACCACGCTCGGTGGCTGCAACGTCGTAATCGGCGGCTTGCAACAGTTTAACGAGGATGTTTTCCACGTCTTCTCCCACGTAACCTGCCTCTGTGAGCACAGTAGCGTCAGCGATGGCGAAGGGCACGTTGAGCATCTTGGCGATGGTGCGGGCCAGTAGGGTCTTGCCTGTGCCAGTCTCACCCACGAGGATGATGTTCGATTTCTCGATCTCCACCTCATCGGCTTCCACTTTCTGGCTGATGCGCTTGTAGTGATTGTAGACAGCCACGGCCAAGGTGCGTTTGGCATCATCTTGCCCGATCACATACTGGTCGAGGAAACGCTTGATTTCGGCGGGCTTCTTCAGGGTGATTCCTTTGGAGTCGAAACCTTGGCCTTGTTTGCGCTCACCGAACTGTTCCTTGACAATGGCATGGGCCTGCTCGGCACAGCTGTCGCAAATCTCAGCCTCGATGCCTTGGATAAGCAACCTGACCTCGCTGGCTTTCCTGCCGCAAAATGCACAAACACCTGATTTCTTTGCCATCGTGTTAGGCTTGTTTCTTGATGAGTACCTCGTCGATCATGCCGTATTCCTTGGCTTCGGCGGCGGTCATCCAATAGTCGCGGTCGCTGTCGGCCCACACCTTGTCGTAGGTTTGCCCTGAGTGCTTGGCGATGATTTCGTACAATTCTTTCTTCAGTTTCTGAATCTCGCGGGCCGTGATTTCGATCTCGGTGGCTTGACCTTCCACACCGCCCATAGGCTGGTGAATCATGATGCGGGAGTGGGGCAGGGCTGAGCGTTTGCCTTTGGTGCCGGCGCACATCAGCACGGCGGCCATCGAAGCGGCCATGCCAGTGCAGATGGTAGCCACGTCGGGACTGATGAACTGCATGGTGTCGTAGATGCCCAAACCAGCATACACGCTTCCGCCAGGTGAGTTGAGGTAAATCTGGATGTCGCGCTTCGAGTCGGTCGACTCAAGGAAGAGCAACTGGGCTTGGATGATGTTGGCCACATAGTCGTCGATGGCGGTGCCGAGGAAGATGATGCGATCCATCATCAAGCGGCTGAACACATCCATCTGGGCCACGTTGAGTTGACGTTCCTCGATGACGGTGGGGCTGATGTAGCCACTGTTATTGATTTTGGAGATGTATTGCTCAAGACCGAGGGTGCTCAGTCCGACGTGCTTGGTGGCGTATTTGAAAAATTCGTTGTTCATTTGTTAGGAGAGTTTTTGAGTTAAAGAGTTATTGAGTTGCCTGTGGTCTAAAGTTAATGGCCTATGGCTGCCCCATTGTAGATGGCAAGCCATAGGCCATAGTCATAAGCCATAGTTTATTTTGTTTTCCGATCCTCTTCCAGCTTCTTCATAAAATCGGAAGAAGTGGTTTCAGTGTAGTTGATATTCATCTTGCCCTTCAGGAAAGCAGTCATCTTGATGTCGGCAAGTTGGTTTTTGAGGTGCTCGACTTGTTTTTCATCCTTGAGGTAGTTGGCAGCAATCTTGTCGAGATTGGCCTTCATATCATCTTCAAGGGTTGCATAGTCAATGCCGGGGAAGATCTGCTTCAACACAAAGTTCTTGACCTCTTCATCCTTGATGATGAGATCGGGATTGGCTTTCACGATGCTGTCTTCAATGAGCTGCCAACGAATCCCTTTCACATAGTCTTTTTCGTAGTTCTTCTCCACGTCCTCCGCAGTGATATTGCCTTGGCTGTTCTCCACCAACCAACGCTTCATGAAAGCGTCGGGCAGGTCGAAATGAACGGCGGCCACCAGCTCGTCAACCATCTTGTTGAAGAGGATGGGGTCGACCTCGGCTTCATGCTGTTTCTCCATCTCGGCCTTGACGGCTTGTTTGAAGGCATCGAGTTCCTTGATTTCCTTGTCGGGGAAGATCTTCTTGAAGAAGTCCTCATCCAGCTCGGGTTTCTCGTTGCGGATGGCATCGTCGATGATGATGTTGAAGTCGCTGGCGGCGGGAGCACCTTCGCCCAAAATCTTGGCAGCTTCTTCTTCCGAGCCGAACACCTTGGCGAAGTTGATGATGAACTCGGAACCCACTTCCTTGTCAATGAATTTCTTACGCTGGGTTTTGTTCTTGATTTGGCTCATATTGAAGTAAAGGCCGTCTTTTTCGAAGCCGCCTTCCACTTCCTTACCGTTCTTGGCTTCACGGATCTTGATTTCGAGGCGGTCGTCCTCGCCGACGGTCTCGGGATGGCTGGTGTTAGGGTTGCGTTCCAAAAGGTCTTCAACGACCTTGTCCACTTCCTCATCGGTAGGGACGATATGGTAGAAGTCGACCATGGTGTTGGTGAAGTCAACGTTGATTTCAGGACGCAGGGCGGCTTCAAAGTAAAAGTCAATATTCTCTTCCTTCTCGAGATCGGTAGGCTGCTGCATCTCAGTGTCGTTGAGGGGATAGCCAAGGAGGTCGAGTTTGTTGTCGATGATATGCTTGTTGAGGTTGTCCGAAACGATGTTGTTCAAGGCTTCCATTTTCGCGCTGGCGCCGTACATCTTCTTGATCATGCCCATAGGTACCATACCGGGACGGAAACCAGGCACATTGGCTCTTTGGCGCATCTGCTTCAGGGTCTTTTCGACCATTTCTTCGTAATCAGCCTTCTCAACATTGATTTTGATGGAGATAAGGTTGTCTCCTTTTGTGCTTTGTGTGATATTCATTTCTAAGTTATTGATTGTCTTTAATTTGTGCGGATGAAGGGACTCGAACCCTTACTTCGTGAGAAACTAGATCCTAAGTCTAGCGCGTCTACCAATTCCGCCACACCCGCGTTTTTGAGGGCGCAAAGATACAACTTTTATTTGAATTATGAATGTTGAAATACGAAGTATTCGACGAAGTCAATGCTGAATTATGAAATAGTGCGAAACCCATTGGCGCTTTGCACTATTCCACATTCCTTATTCAGCATTCCGAATTAATTCTTTACATCCAGTGCCTCGCGCAATGCGTTGCCGATAAGCATAAAGGCAAGCACGAGCAGCATTATGGCAATACCTGGCAAAATGGCCAAATAAGCAGCGTCCAAGATGATGAAGGCGTAGTTTTCTTTGATCATACTACCCCATGAAGGCATAGGCGGTTGCACTCCAATACCCAAGAAACTCAAGCCCGCCTCAAGCAAGATAGCAGAAGCAAAATTGGCAGCCGATACCACGATGATGGGGTTGAGGATATTGGGCAGAATGTGTTTGAAGATGATGCGCAGGTTTTTGAAGCCCAAAGCCTTGCCAGCCTCCACAAAGGTCGTTTCGCGGATAGAGAGAATTTGTCCGCGCACGATGCGTGCTACCTCCACCCACATGGTCAAACCGACAGCGATGAAAACCTGCGCGATGCCCTTGCCCAAGGCGAATGTGATGGCAATGACCAGGAGTAGGGTAGGGATGGACCACACTACATTGATGAACCACACTACTGCGTCATCGACTTTACCTCGGAAGAAGCCACCCAAGCTACCCATCACGATGCCAATCATTAAGCTGAGCAGAACGGCGATGAAACCCACCGTCAAGCTGATACGGCTACCCAAAACCAGACGGCTGAGGAAATCGCGGCCAAACTGGTCGGTGCCCAAGAGGAATTTGCGGTGTTTCACGCAATGACTTCTTATATAGGTGTCCGCTTCTTCCGCAGAGTTGAACCCCGCGGTCGTTGAGCCCTGAGCTTGTCGAAGGGTCGAAACGCCGCTTGCCAGAAGTTCTTTATTATCGACAGTCTCAGCTCTTACACTTGAGGATCCTTCTGCCTGATACAGAAAAACCGTCGTTGTTTCTTTATTAATATGCAGGCTATCAAAAGGTAAATAAATGCAGTCGTCGGGTCGCCCGTTGAACAGAAATTCGAAAAAAGGTGTTTTTTGTGGCGGTGTTTCCTTCGGAATCATTAGCATGTCGACCTCAAAGCCGGGTTTCTTGGTGCTGATTTCGAGGATTTGCCGGTTGGCGTTTGGGGTTTTGTCGGGAATGATGAGGTAGGCAAACAAAGCCATCAGAGCCCAAAGCAACACGAAGCCACAAGAAACCATTCCGAGCTTGTTGCTGCGGAACCGCTTCCAGGCCAGAGCTTTGGGAGATTGGATTTGTTTTGGTTCGCCGTTCATGATGCACCTTTGTTTGCGCCGTCAAAAATACGGATTTCGCCCTTGATTTTGGGTCGAAAAAAAGAAAAATCGAAAAAATTGTTCAAAAAGCATCGCCGTTTCGGAAAAATGTTGTATTTTTGCACCCGCAAATCAGATGGTGGATTTAGCTCAGCTGGTTAGAGTACCGGATTGTGGTTCCGTGGGTCGTGGGTTCGAATCCCACATTCCACCCTGAGAAGAAGAGGTTCGCGAGAGCCTCTTTTTTTTGTTTATTTGTGCCTTATTATCAAAAAAAATGTGTAGTTTTGCACAATAAACACCATTAAGCCATGACCGGACAGCGATACATCAGCCCATACACGGATTTCGGCTTCAAGTACATCTTTGGCAGCGAACTGAACAAGGAATACTTGATTTCGTTCTTGAACGCCCTTTTCGAAGGCAGGCACCATATCACGGATGTCACCTACCAGAATTCGGAACATCTTGACGAGGTGGTATATTCACGCCGAGCCATCTTTGATGTGTATTGCACCACCGACAAGGGCGATCATATCATTGTGGAGATGCAGAACGTGGACCAGGACTACTTCACCGATCGAATGGTCTATTATTCAACTTTCCCCATCCGAGAACAGGCCAAGCGCGGCGACTGGGACTATAAGCTGAACCCCGTCTATACGATTGGTATTCTGAACTTCATCTTCGACAAGAGTAGCGACGACGTGCATCACGAGGCCAAGTTGATGAACGTGGCGACCAAGGAGGTGTTCTACGACAAGCTGTCGTTCATCACCATTGAGTTGCCGAAGTTCAACAAGAAAGAGGACGAGTTAGTGACCTTGTACGACAAGTGGCTGTTTGTGTTGCGCAACCTTTCAAGGTTGATGGAACGCCCTGCCGCATTGCAGGAAAGGGTGTTCACCTCGCTGTTCCGCCATGCCGAGATTGACAAGATGCAGCCCAACGAGCGGAGGCAATACGAAAAGTCCTTGTTTGATTACAACGACATTAATAATAGTAATGTGAAGCACTTCCGCGAAGGCAAGGAAGAAGGCTTGAGAGAAGGCAAGGAAGAAGGCTTGAGAGAAGGTGAAAGGAAAAAAGCCTTAGATATAGCCCGTAAGCTGAAAGCCGCAGGCGTTGACGATGCCGTCATCTTGGCCATGACTGGATTGAATGAAGAAGAGTTGAAATTATTATAAACCAACAAGATAAAACAGATTGATTAAAGAAAAGACAAAGGAATAACCTGACATATTAACCCCCTGAGCTTTACGCTCTTGTTCTCTTCGTAGAAAACTGGACACTTTCAAAGCAAATGAGAATAAGTGCAATGAAGTTCACGCTTTGGCGTGGATTTTTTGTATTTATCTATTTGCTTGGTAGTCCAGAAATAAACCACTACGAAAGGTAATGCAAAAAGTTTTCACGCCTTTCTTATTGCTTTTTCTGAATGAGAGTGGAGGCCTCTGGAGTAATGAAAAAGCAAGAACCTAATTCAAACAATAACAATTAATTACTAAACAAAATAGAAAGGAATAAACCAATGAAAAAAACAATCTTTATGACAATGCTTTTGCTTGGAATTATGGTTTTTGCAAAAGCACAAAATGACACAACGTTCTATGTAAACAACATGGAAAGTTATGTGGATGTATGCACAAACAAGTACGACAGAGCCTTGATTTACGCCGCTGAAAATTGTAATGATTTTATGTGGCGAATTAATTACGGTGGTGAAGATCACTATGAAAACCCCATAGTCATTACACAAGACATGGGCTACTATGGAGGTGATGAATGCATTATTGAATATGGAGGATGCGATTATTCATACACAAGAATCATACACTTCACATCAACAAACGTACCTGTACCTGCAACTTTGCAAATATGGAAACGCTACAACGAAATTATGGCCATTGAACCAGTCGGCGCTGACTCTCTCGAGATGTATGACTTCCATTGGTCCACTGGCGAGACTACACCCACTATCGAAGTGTCCGAACCAGGTATCTATACCTGCGGTATCTCCGACCAGTGTGCCACCGCCACGCGCACCTTCATCGTCCGCGACAATGTGGAGATTTACCGCTCCGGCGTCGACCCTGCCACCAACAAGAACAGGGTCTTGTGGCAGACCACTCCCGAGCAAGCCGAGTACATCAGCTCAGTGAAGATTGATCGCGATGGCATGGTCGTAGGGACGGTGCCCTATTTGGATGGTCAGTTCATAGACATTATCGGCAGCGAGAACGCTGCGCGTATCTACCGCATCACAGGCATTGCGAGCGACGGCACTGAATGTCCCTTGCCGAGTTATCGGTTCGGCACGTTCAACACCATCATTTCGCCCGACATCGCCAATCCGAGCCTCATGAATTTCACGTGGGAAGACCCGTTCATCGAAGAAGGTTCGTCCTATTCGGTAGCAGCCTATCGCATCGGAAGATTCAACGAGAGCACGGGTGAGTTCGTCGCCATCGACCAGCTCAGCGCACAGGTTCACCTTGGCAAGTACAACATGGACTTGTTCGAAGGTGACTATGGCATCGTGGCCGCCGTGTTCAACGATGCAAAGAATCGCAACTACGAAGAATTGGCCTTCTCTAACCGTTCGGACAGCGGAATCGTCGGCGTGGAGGAAAATGGTCCTTCGACAGGCTCGGGAGCCACAAGGACCTTAACCGTTTACCCGAATCCTGCAAACAATGTTTTGTTTGTAGAGACGCGGCGCGCCACGTCTCTACAGGGGGAAACCTACCGCATAATGAATCCCCTCGGCCAAACCCTGATGGAAGGCCAAATCACGACGGAAAAACAACAAATCGACGTGCGCAATTTGACTAAGGGTTTGTATTTCATCACCGTGGGTGATGCAACGCGGAAATTTGTGGTGGAATAACCATGTTGGCTGTAGGGCTGTCGCATTGCGGCAGCCGCAACGAAAAACGATGATGCTGCTGCCGTGGTACGACAGCACTACATTCCATCGTGGTACGACAGCCCTACAGCACCAACGATAAATGAACAACAATCCTTCGGCCTGGAGGTCGAAGGATTTTTTTGTCCCATTATTCCGCCAACTGCATAAAATTGTGTACTTTTGCACCTCAATTTGAAGGATATGGCACGAATCATGGCAATCGACCTTGGACGCAAACGCAGCGGCATCGCTGTCACCGACCCTTTGCAGATCATCGCCAACGGGCTGACGACGGTGGAGTCGCACAAGCTTGTCGACTTCGTTCTTGATTATGTGAGGCGCGAAGAGGTGGAGCAAATTGTCATTGGAGAGCCCAAGGACATGAAGAACAACCCTTCCGACTGCTCGAAATATATTGAACCCATCGTCAACCGCCTGAAGAAGCTCCTGCCCGACATGAAGATTGTGCGTTACGATGAACGTTTCACTTCGGTGATGGCGCACCAGACCATGATTGACGCGGGCCTCAGCAAATCGAAACGTCAGGACAAGGAACTTGTCGACACCATTGCCGCCACCATCATCCTTCAATCCTTCATGGAATCCAAAAACAATTCAACGAATCAACAATCAACAATTCAACAATGATACTTCCTATTGTAGCATACGGTCACCCCACCCTGAAAGCCATAGCTCAGCCCATCACCGCTGACTATCCTGAATTGGAAACCCTGCTGAATGATATGTGGGAAACCTTGACTCATTCCGAAGGCGTCGGCTTGGCTGCCCCTCAGGTCAACAAATCTATCCGCCTGTTTATTGTCGACGGCAATCCATTCTATCCCGACTATCCGGATGCCAAGGACTTCAAGCAGGTTTTCATCAATGCCGAACTCCTCGAAGCTTTTGGTGAGACAGTGCCTTTCAAGGAAGGCTGCCTCAGCTTGCCCAATATCTACGAAGAGGTGATGCGCCCTGAAAAGATACGTATCAAATACCTCGATGAGAACTTCCAAGAGCATGAAGAGGTGTTTGAAGGCATCCGCTCCCGTATCATCCAACACGAATATGACCATTTGCAAGGCCATGTCCATGTGGATCGCATCGCTCCACTTCGCAAGACCCTGTTGCAAGGCAAACTGCGCGCCATCTCGGAGGGCAAATGCGACGTGGATTATCGCATGATCTTCCCGCGTAAGAAGAAACATAGATAATTGATATAAAAACTCCAATAAGATGAAGAAAACTTTAAAACTAATGGCTGTCGCCCTGCTGACATTTGGGTTGTTTGCTTGTGGCGAAAATCGAAAGGAAATTACCTTAGAGGAACTGAGAGAGGCTCAATCCACCTTGTTTAATGAAAATGGCTCATTGAATGAAAAGGAAGCACCAAAGGTGGCGGAAAAATACTGCCGCTATGTCAAACAAAACCCCAACGACACAGCTGCTGTCAAATGGCTCTTTCATGCCATGGAAATCAATTTGATGCTGAAAGATTCTGAAAAAAGCATCAAGATGGGCAACCAACTGTTGGAACAATATCCCCAGTCGAAATGGGCTCCTCGAACGTTGTTGACTTTGGGCTCTTTTGTCTATAACGACCAACTTAAGGACACAGCTCAGGCTCATGTCATGTTCCAGAGGTTGATTGATGAATATCCTGACAGCGATTTGGTTGATGACGCTCAGAAATCCATCGAATACCTTGGCTTGTCGCCAGATGAAATCATGAGTTTGATCATGATGTCGCAGATGAATGTTGAAGAAATCGATTTAGATGCTGCCTCGAATGAAAATGAAAAAAGCCTGCAGTAACGCAGGCTTTTTTCGTAAGTTAGCGACAAAAGGCCGCTTTTAGTTGATCCACCAGATCAAGCTTTTCCCAGCCAAAGAACTCCACGTTTTTGTAGATGTGCTCGCCTTCGCGGAAGGTGTTGTTGTCTTCATAATAGACTTCCACCTTGCGGGTCTCGGGTTGGCGGCCGAAATGGCCGTAGGAAGCCGTCTCCTCGAAGATGGGGTTGGTGAGGCCGAAACGCTTCACGATGAAGTATGGCCTCAAATCGACCAGTTCTCTAACCTTGAGGGCGATCTCGGCATCACTCATCTTGACGTGCGAGGTGCCGTCAGTGTTGATGTAGAAGCCTACAGGCTCGGCTTTGCCGATGGCGTAGGCAATCTGCACCAAGGCTTGGTCGCAGATGCCTGCGGCCACGAGGTTCTTGGCAATGTGGCGTGCTGCATAGGCTGCCGAACGGTCTACCTTCGAGCTGTCCTTGCCTGAGAAAGCACCACCGCCGTGGGCACCGCGACCACCGTAGGTGTCGACGATGATCTTACGACCCGTGACACCGGTGTCGCCGTGGGGACCACCGATGACGAACTTGCCCGTGGGATTCACGTAGAGCTTCATGTCATCGCCGAAGAGTTTCTTCAGGCGGGCGGGCATCTGTTTCCTCACCCTTGGGATAAGGATATTGCGCACATCTGCCTCGATTTTCTTCTGCATAGTCTTATCATCGGCAAACTCGTCGTGTTGCGTGCTGATGACGATGGTGTCGATACGCAAAGGCTTCCAGCCTTCGCCGTATTCCACCGTCACTTGCGACTTAGCATCAGGGCGAAGGTAGGTCATCTTCTTGCCTTCGCGGCGGATGTTGGCCAGCTCTTGCAACAAGAGGTGCGAAAGGTCGATGGTGAGGGGCATGTAGTTCTCGGTCTCCTTGCAGGCGAAGCCAAACATCATGCCTTGGTCGCCGGCGCCCTGGTTCTCATCGGCCTCGCGCTTGACACCTTGGAAGATGTCGTTCGACTGTCCGTGAAGAGCAGAGAGCACACCGCACGATTGTGCGTCAAACTGGTACTCCGACTTGTTGTAGCCGATGCGATCGATGACGCGGCGGGCAACGTCTTGGATTTCGACGTAAGCGTTGGTGCGTATTTCGCCGGCAACGACTACCAAACCGGTGGTAACTAAAGTCTCACAAGCCACCTTTGAGGTGGGGTCATAACGGAGAATCTCATCCAATACGGCATCCGAAATCTGGTCACATACCTTGTCGGGATGGCCTTCTGAAACGGATTCTGATGTGAAATAGTAACCCATAACAAATTGTTTATTAGTTAGTTAATAATAAATTTGTGTGGGAAGTTGTTGACTGAAAGGGTCCTTCGATCATTCGGCAAGCTCATGACTCAGGAACCCAAGGAAAAAGCATTGTTTTAGCATTTTTTCTTGTGGTTGCAATCAAATCAAATCTTTCCACGTAAGCGGGTGCAAAAATAGTATTTTTTGTTGAATTGTTGATTGTTTATTTGTTGAATTGTTGCAAAAAAACAATTCAACATTTCAACAATTCAACAAATCAACGATACGATAATGCTAATCAACCTTTTGTCAGCTTCTGGAACGCCTCCTCAATGCTCAAGTCCTCTTTCTGTAAGGTCTTGATAATGAGGCCTCGGTCTACTGACCATTTCATCAAGTTGGCGCGGATGTCGGTGTCGTCCTGCGGTTCGAGGATCCAATGGTTCTCTTTTACGCGTTGCACGCGGCCAACTTGTGGGATGCTTTGGAGCAGGTCTTCGCTTACCTCGCTCTCGAACTCTACGATGACCACATTGCTCATGGTGTTGTCCTGTTTCAGGTTCTCTATCTTGTCGTCGGCCACCACCACACCTTTATTAATAATAATGGCGCGTTCACAGATGGCTTCAACCTCCTGCATGATGTGGGTGGAGAGCAGCACGGTCTTCTCCTTGCCGAGGCTGCTGATGAGGTTGCGGATGTCGATGAGCTGGTTGGGGTCGAGGCCAGAGGTAGGCTCATCGAGGATGAGTACCTGCGGGTCGTGCATCATGGCTTGTGCGAGGCCCACGCGCTGGCGGTAGCCCTTCGATAAAGCCCCAATCTTCTTGTGTGCCTCAAGGCCGAGTCCTGTCTCGTCAATCATCGCCTCAATGCGCTTGTGGGCAGCTTCGCCTTTCAGTTGGTGCACGCCTGCCACAAACTCAAGGTATTCGCGCACATACATGTCAAGATACAATGGGTTGTGTTCTGGCAGGTAGCCTACAATACGCTTGACGGCCATTGGGTCGTCCATGACATCATGTCCTTCCACGCTCACCGTGCCCGAGGTGGGCGGGATGAAGCAGGTGATGATCTTCATCAGCGTCGACTTGCCCGCGCCGTTGGGGCCGAGCAGTCCGACGATACCTTTATTAATGGTGAGCGTCACGTCGTTGAGGGCGAGTTGTTCTCCGTATTGCTTGGTGATATGGTTGATTTCGATGGACATTTGAGATGATTTTGGAGTGCAAAAATAGAAAAAAACGTTCATAGTATTGCCTGTAACCAAAAAAGTAGTACTTTTGCGGCCTCGTTCAATCATCCAAAATCTGTCTTCTGAACGCGCTAACGCATTGATTTATGGGCGAACATGAATTAATGCACGAAAAAAGTTGGAGCGTAAAGAAGAAAGTTGTACTTTTGCACGCCCTAAAATAGGGTAGTGTCTTATAGAATTGGATAACATATTAAACACAAAATGAACTACTTAAGTTACAAGACAGTAAGCGTCAACAAAGAGAATGCCAACAAGAAGTGGTATGTGGTTGATGCTGAAGGACAAATCCTCGGCCGTTTGGCAAGCGAGGTTGCCATGATTCTGCGTGGCAAAAGGAAGGCATGCTTTACTCCCCACAGCGATTGTGGTGATAATGTCATCATCATCAATGCAGAGAAAGTTGTGCTGACAGGAAACAAAATGACCCAGAAGTACTACATGCGCTACACGGGCTACCCGGGTGGCCAGCGTACTAGAACCGTTGCCGATCAGATGAAACGCAAGCCCATCTTCGTGCTTGAACACGCCGTCCGCGGCATGCTCCCGAAGAACCGTCTCGGCGACGCCATCTTCCGTAACCTTTACGTTTACGAAGGTCCTAACCACAACCATGAGGCACAACAGCCCCAAGAACTCAAAATCAACACTCATAAGCAATACAACAAGTAATCATGGAAGTTATCAACGCTTTAGGTAGAAGAAAGACCGCCGTTGCCCGTATCTATATGAAGGCCGGCAGTGGTAACATTACGGTGAACAAGCGCGACTACAAGGAGTACTTCCCGACGAGC
>JAFRRE010000129.1 GCA_017428285.1 Bacteroidales bacterium
AAACTGACTCCCTACCAGCAGGCAAAGAAATACATAGTAAACATGCCTTTATCCCAACATCCTCGCTGGGTTGTCACTTGCAACTTCGCCGAGTTTTTGGTTTACGACATGGAGTTCCCAAACGGTGAGCCTGAAAGCATCTTGCTGAAAGACTTGGGGAAAGAGCATTACCGCTTGCAGTTTCTCGTAGATGCCAATAGTGAGCATATCACCAAGGAGATGCGCGTCTCCATGCAGGCTGGTGAAATCGTTGGCCGTATTTATGACACACTGCTTAAACAGTATGGTGACAGCACCGATGAAACCTTGCGCTGGCTCAATATCCTTTGCGTTCGCATCGTGTTTTGCCTTTATGCCGAGGACGCGCACATCTTTCGCCACGACCAATTCCATGATTTTCTCTCGGGATACAATGCCAATGATTTGCGCCAAGCCTTGCGAGACCTTTTCGTAGTGCTCAACACTCCCTTGGAAAAGCGTAGTCGCTATCTGAAAGATGACTTAAAGGCATTCCCATACACTAACGGTGGCTTATTTGAAGAGGAAATCGAGATACCTCAGTTCACCGAGGAAGTGAAACAAACCCTGTTACAAAATGCCTCCTTGGATTTCGATTGGAGCGACATCTCCCCCACCATTTTCGGTGCCGTATTTGAAAGCACCTTGAATCCCGAAACGCGTCGCAGTGGTGGAATGCACTACACTTCTATTGAGAACATCCACAAGGTTATAGACCCATTGTTCCTCAATGACTTACGTCAAGAACTCGATGAGGTTCTAGCGGAAAAAGTGGAAAAGCAACGCCAACACAAGCTTGATGAATACCAAGACAAACTTGCCTCACTCACTTTCCTCGACCCTGCCTGTGGAAGCGGTAATTTCCTCACAGAGACTTACCTTAGTTTGCGCAGACTGGAAAACCAAGCCATCCGCGAGCGCTACCACGGCCAGATGATGATGGGAGAATTCAAGAATCCCGTCAAGGTAAGCATCCACCAGTTCTATGGCATCGAAATCAACGACTTCGCTGTCACTGTGGCCACCACTGCCTTATGGATTTCGGAAGCACAAATGCTTGCCGAAACCGAGCGCATCATCCAGCATGACATTGACTTCTTGCCGCTGAAAAGCTATGCTAACATTCGTGAGGGCAATGCTTTGCGGATGGACTGGTTAGGAGATGACGCTTCCAAGCGTCGCGAAAACGGCACTTCATCAGATGTAGACACTTTCAAGCATCGCGAAAATAATGTTTCAGACGCTGGAAGCGTCGGCTCCTTGCAATTTATGGAGCGCGACAAATTCATTAGCATTACAGGCTCAACACTACCTCATTGGCATCAGGACAACAAAGTACAATTCGTCACTTTCCGCCTCGCCGATTCTTTACCGCAAGTCAAACTTGCTGAGTTATCCGACTTCAAGGAAGAATGGTTGAGGTCGCATCCTGAGCCATGGGACCAAGCAACACAAGAAGAATACGACCATATCATCCGCAAAAAAGTTGACAAATGGCTTGACCAAGGTTATGGCGAATGTATATTGCAAAGCGAAGACATCAGGAAGATCGTTGTCGACGCTCTTTTGTTTTATCATGGCAAACGATATATGCTCCACCATTTTGTCATCATGCCAAACCATGTCCACCTATTAATTACTCCTATAGGTGATGACACAGTGATGAAATCCATTGGTAGTGTCAAGCAATTCACTGCCAAAGCCATCAACAAACTGTTAGGTCGTTCAGGCGAAGTGTGGCAAAGGAACGTGTTTGACAGAATGGTTCGTGATGCAGACAATTATGAGAAATACGTCCATTACATCAACCAAAATCCTCGCAACCTCCTACCCGACTGCTACACCTTAGGTGGCGACGCTTCCGAGCGTCGCGAAAACGATTACCTTGACATAGAAAATCATCTTGAAGGCGATGGTTCTGACGCTTGGAAGCGTCAGTTCCTTTCCGACGCTCAGAAGCGTCGGCTCCAATACGATTACATCATGGGCAACCCGCCATTTGTGGGTGCCAGAATGATGTCAGCGACGCAAAAAGACGACCTACTGAATGTTTTTGGCAACAAGTGGAAAAACATCGGCAATCTTGACTATGTGAATGGTTGGTACAAGAAAGCAGCCGATTTGCTTCACAACTCACCTAAAACGAAGGTCGCATTGGTTTCCACCAACAGTATCACACAAGGCGAGCAAGTGGCCAACCTTTGGAAGCCATTGCTTGGCAACGACATCCAAATCGATTTCGCCTACCGCACCTTCCGTTGGGATAGTGAGTCGGAGCAAAAGGCACATGTACATTGCGTAATCATTGGATTTTCAAGCATCCACAACAGCCAAAAAGAAAAGTTGATTTTTGAAGATAATGGAAACGTAATACATGCAGAAAACATCAATGCCTACCTTTTGGACGCTACCAATGTGTTCATCGAAAGCAGGAAAACACCTTTGTGCGATGTGTCAGAAATGGTTTTCGGCAATATGCCAAACGATGGCGGAAACTTGATTATCAAGGCAGAAGAATACGAGGACTTTATCAAGAAAGAGCCAGAAGCAAAGAAATATGTCCATGAATTTCTTGGAGCTGAAGAGTTCATCAACGGAAAGAAACGCTATTGTCTATGGCTCGTTGAGGCTTCACCCGCCGAATTAAGACACATGCCTTCGGTCGCTGCCCGTGTTGAAGCCGTTAGGAAACTAAGAATGGAGAGTAAGCGTGAAGCCACAAAACGGCTTGCCTACACGCCACACTTGTTTGGCGAGATCCGCCAACCAGAAAGCGGGAATTATCTGTTGGTTCCAAGTGTCTCTTCAGAAAAACGGCGGTATGTTCCTATCGGCTTTTTACCTAGTGAAACAATTGCAAGCAATCTTGTGCTTGTTATTCCAAATGCCACGTTATACGAATTTGGCATTCTCACCAGCATAGTTCATAACGCTTGGATGCGGGTAGTATGCGGAAGATTAGAAAGTCGTTATCGTTATTCTATAAATATTGTTTACAACAACTTCCCGTGGCCAGGAGCCGACGCTTCCAAGCGTCGCGAAAATAATAGTTCCGACGCTTCCAAGCATCGTGAAAATGATAGTTCTGGTCGCGAAAATGATGGTTCCGACGCTTGGAAGCGTCGGCTCCTAATCGAGAAGACTGCCCAAGCCATCCTTGATGCAAGGGCAAAGTATCCCGACAGCACCTTGGCCGACTTGTATGACGAGACCTTCATGCCCGCCGACCTGCGCAAAGCCCACCAAGCCAACGACCGCGCCGTGATGGATGCTTACGGCTTCGACCATAATATGACAGAAAGCCAAATCGTGGCGGAATTGTTCAAATTGTACAAAAATCTCACTGAAAAACGATAATTTTTTCTCGCCTGTACCACGTTTTGAAACAACCCATGCGTATTTTTGCATCGTGAATCATCCATTCTAAGCAAATGAAGAACAAACATGTGGACATTCGTTGACATAGGGTTTTCTGGAGGGTTAGTGGTAACCATTCTGCTCATCATTTGGTCCATCCGATATTTTCGTGAAAAATGGCAAAACTCCTTCAACGAGCGAAAATGGAAAGCCCAATGGGAAGAAAAGGAAAGAAAAGAACTCGAAGAAGCAGAAAAACGTATCGATAAATCCAAAGTTCTCGTCTCAGAAGAAAAGTTCGATGCATTGGCTCTCGAAACAAGAAAACTTGCCAAATTGGTCAACCATTTCTGCTACGAGTCCTCATTCATTGATTATTACCACAAAATCCATCCTGAAGATAGCACTCATGAAAACGGAGACGATGTGTTCCTTGATTTTGAATACATCTTATTAGATGACATATTGTGGGTGTATGACCAATTGGGGCATCGCTACGTAAGATTAGGTAAAAACAGCATCAACTTCGATACTCCTGAAGGCCAGTGTCTGTACATTATCTATGAATCCGTTTCAGAAATAAATGACAATGAAGGATATGCATATCGTTATTTCAGAGGAGCCGTTGGTGACCCAGAATCCCTTTCTTATAAAGCCAGAGAGCCTTTAAGAAGTATCTTTGAGACCTTGACAAAGTATTCATCGGACAAAAGCCAAGATGACTATGTGATATGCAAATACATTCAAAACTATAATACAGAATACGAGCAAGTTTACCGCTTACTGATGTATAGGATTGCTAAGATGGTGGCAGAATCAGATGGAGAATTGAGCATTGAAGAACAGCAATGGCTAATAAAAAATGAACCACAGAAAGCAATGGAATCATCCTCAATCGAACAAAGCATATTGTCGTATCAACCACCCAAAATCAATTATAATTCAAACAGTAATTGGGATTCATGCGATGATGACAACTATAATGACGAAGACGGTGTTTCTTTCAGCGACTTGTCGGCAACCATCACTTATTCGGTCATGGACGCTCCTGAAGAAGAATGCGATTTAGACAATCTTTCCGATCGCGATTTACAAAGACTGAAAGCAGCAGATGACAATGGAGAGTATCTCGATTCAGATTACATCTCCGAACACATGCATTCCATCCATAACAAAATCATAGAAGCCATTAGAGAAGATTTGGAAAGCAAATTAGGAGATCCGCATGACGGAATGGTGGAAGTACATCATCCTCCAGCGTATTGGGGATGGGAAAAAGTACATGCTTCACACCAAGAGATGAGTATGGCCGACGATGATGAAATTGAATACACTGTAGATGTCTATTAACCGAAAATACCATATTAATTGATAATGAAAAATACAATGGAAAAGAAAAGGCTTACAGCAAACAAGTATTTAGTTCACCTAACTGAGCATCCAAGCACATTGCGTCAGAAACTCCAAGATATTTTGATTTCCGTTTCGTGGAGAGACTTTTCTAATCACTACATGGGTAAAAAAGGATCATGGTTATATGAAAAAATCGATGGTTTTGACCGATTTGGAGAAGCAACCTCTCCCATGACTGACGAAGAGCTAACAAACTTCAAGAACGGTTTGCTCGACCTTTCAGAACGAATTAAAAAAGTAGCGGAATCATTATAATGAGACTCTGGACTTCACAAAGAATAGGTTTTTACAAAGACGTCATCGACAATGGCATAGCCTATTGCGACAGTATCAGTTATTGGGCAAGGCATAACGATATTGCTTACAAATGGATGGCCGAACAAATGAGACTCAGGATTGGAGAGCCTCCTTTGCCGCAAATCGCACTGCCTGTTTGGGCATGGTACCAATATGATTCACGAAAAAAGAAAAAGCCTCCACTTTCTCCCTTAGACAAAGGCAACAATAGTGTGGAAATGATGATGGAAATTGAAGTTCCAGATAATGAAGTACTTTTATCTGACTTCGATTTATGGATGCTGCCTCTCAATGGTGGGGACACCTTAACTAACAAACGGTTAAAGAAAAAAGTCGAAGAACATTTCTTTACTGAATTTACTAAAAAACCAAAAGAAATCCAGCAATTGATTAAAGACAGTTGGGTTAGGGTTTTCGACTTGAAGACTATAGACAAATACTACGCACCCCGACCAATGAAAAGCCGAAGTATCCAAGCCACACTTTGGTGCGTCAGGAAAGAATATCTGATTTCGGCTGTTAAATATTGAATGCTTTCAATGACTATTCAATTGGTCCCTCTACTTCTATCTCATCCTCAGCCAAATACACCAAACACCCTCGAATCTCCTTATCGGTCATTTCCCTCAAGGCATTGGCATATGTACGAACCTGATTATGGTGTTCTTCTTTCTTCTGACCCGTCTTATAGTCAATCAGATAGATGGCATCGGGAAGCTCGGCATAACGGTCCAGACGGATGACCTTATCTTTTGCTTTGGGATAAAAGATCTCGCACTCTGTCTTCACTTTGGCTGAGGAATTGAAGGCTGCCGAAATCAGTGGATATTGTGCCATTTGGAAGAATTTGTCACGAATCCAATCAGCGGTCTCTTGATTGATAGTGCCATCAGAGACAACAGGTGACAATACCTGCTCTATATCGTTAATTGTGCGAATCTTCGCCAAAATCTGATGTACCAACTCTCCCCATTCACGCGGCAATAGCTTGTCGCTCTTCGATTGCCACACCATCGTCGGATTGGAATCGACATTGATTTTTCCAAACCAATCCCCAGCCACAGACTCAGTCGTCAACTCTTTCTTTTCTTCCTTCTGTTTCTCTTTCGGTTTCATGAAATCAGGGTTGCCAAAACGATACACCAAAGCATTGTTATCTGGCACTTGATGGTCATTTTTATCCTTGAGGAAATCGAGAATGACATTGGGCTTGTCAGCTTTACCTTGCTTGGCGATGACATAAAGCCGCTGCACAGCACGAGTGAAGGCGACATAAAGCAAATTGAGATTGTCCAACTGGTTGCTTTCCTTTTCCTTCTTTACCAATTTTGGGGCTATGTCACCCACGCTCTCGGCTTTTGAATCCAGTTTAAACAACACCTTATCCAAATTAGGGATGGCTTCAAAGCCCAAGTCCTCGGGACGCAACCATTCCTCAGCCGCCTTGCTGGCATTCAACTTCTCATCCAAATCGATGATCGCCTCAGGATAGATGACCACTGGGAACTCTAATCCCTTCGACTTATGGATGGTCATGATTTTCACCGCATTACCGCTCACCGACATCACCGCAAGTTTGTCCTGCCTTTTATTCCAATACGTTAGAAAGTCAGCAATGCCTTCCCTTATCCCCGACTGCGATTTGAAGACCTCTTCCATAAAATAGTTCAAAAAGGCATCGTGGATGGTGTCAAAATGATAGATGCGCAACAGGTTGGCACAAAGGTCATAGAGACAAGTCGCCTTGGAGAGGGCGCTTTGCAACAAGCCTGACTCACCCAAACCCATCACGGTTTCAATTGCCGTCTCCCCTTGGGCAATGGCTTTCACCTCACCGAAAACTTGACTGATATTCCCATCGAAATCGGGCTCTTGCGTCAGTTTCCAATAAAACAACACATTGGCAACATTCGGTTCATTATCACTATAAAGCAAATAACGCAAGGTATTCACCATCAGCTGCACTTTGTCAGATGACTTGAGTAAAATCGATTCTTGCGAGATGACAGGAATCCCCTTGTCGTTCAAGTAGTTGGCCATCTCCGAGCCATAATCAGACTTACGGGTGAGCAAGGCTATGTCGGAATATTGATAACCCTTGGTTCCTGTAAGCTCACGAATGATGGCCTCTACCTTATCAAAACAGTAATTTGGCTGGTTTTCGGCATCATATAGATCCACCTGCACCAAACCTTCATTGTCAGTCTTACTAATCTTTTGAACAATGTCAACTTTCTCATGGGTGCCTGGCTTCTCTGACACATACACCTTTTGCAAATCAGATGACAAGTTGGTAAACACCGACTCGAAGAAAGCATTGTTGAATTCGACAACCTGGGCATAGGAACGATAGTTGGTGTCTAGATTCTTGAAAGCGAAATTGTCTTTCAGATTCTGCTCAAACTGTCGGAATGCCGCCTCGCGTTCATCCTTGGGCAAAGCATAGATCTCAGGCAAGTTGACAATCTGCTCCACCTCACCACTGCGGAAACGGTAGATGGACTGTTTGCCGTCGCCCACCACCATACTCATATTGCCCGATGACAAGCCGTTGTCTATCAGCGGCAAAAGATTCTGCCATTGCAGCACCGAAGTGTCTTGGAACTCATCCACAAGCACATGACGGAAATGTTCTCCAATGCGCTCATAAACAAAGGGAACCGAAAAATCGCCCATCACTGTGTTGAGCAGTTTGTTGAACTCAGAAATGTGTACCACTTCTTCCTCGTTGGCCAAAGCGTCGAACTCCATCCGAATCTGCGTGCGGAGGGCATAGAGATAAAGCAAATCCCTTTGCGTTTTGTAGAACAAAAATGCCCCCAAACCTTTCTCAATTTCGTCTTTCATCGCCTGAAGTACAGGCAGCAAAGCGGCATTAATGACATCCACCTGGCTCTTTCCCAATTGCTTTTCGCCCTCTTTTGAGAAACAATTCCCTTTTTCAAGCACGCCATTGAAACGAGAGCTGGGCTGCTCGTATGTCTTTGCCGATAGTTTCCTGATGTATGAGATGAAGCCATTTTTCCCGTAGGCATAAAACTCATCTCTGAGGCCATACTGTCTCTCAAGTTGTCCGAAATCATCCAAATGCTCTTGTATGTCTCGTTCAAAGTCTCTCGTTTTATCATTCAGAAAGTCAATGGTTTGCTTGTATTGGGAATAATTCTTGATGCTGTTGTTCCCCTCCTTTTGGTAAGCCTTCTCAGTCATCAGCTTGGCAACGAAGTCGGAAAGCTGATTCTCAATGGCCGTTGAACGCTGGCTGTCGAACTGATTGTTACTGAAGTCGACCAACAAGCGCGTCAAAAAATCATCTTGATCGCTGATTCTCAAACCCAGTTGTTCCGTAATGGTCTCCGCCACCTCATCCGTATCGATGCTGACCGAGTACTGGCTCGGCAATCCCAAATCGTGTGCGAAGCTTCGCGACAGTTTTTGCACAAAGGCATCGATGGTGCTCACGCAAAAGCTACTATAGTCATGCATAATATGCGTCATCAAACTTTGCGTGTTGCTTTTCAGTTCTGCATCGCTGATACCTAATTCTTCAATCAGTGTGGCCTCCATAGACTTGGGATCGACCTTCTCGCTGTCAATGATTTCACGCAATGTCTTCACGATCTTGGCTTTCATGTCGTTGGCTGCCGCATTGGTGAAGGTGATGGCAAGGATGTTTCTGAAATTGCTTACCGCACCTTTATTGGCAAGACATAGTTTCAGGTATTCCTTAATGAGCGTAAAGGTCTTTCCCGCCCCGGCCGACGCCTGGAAGACTTTGAAATTGGCGCTTTTCATGGTAATCACTAGTTTTCCTGGTTCTTATGCCTGATAATAAGCGGCTGGTTCGTCTGCTTGGTTTTCTTCCTGAACAAATCGCGGAAAGTGGGGAACGACCTGCTGTAGGTAAGACCTATACCCTGCGTGTAGGGTGCCCGCTTGTCGATGGCGAAGCTGTTGAAGTTGGTATTGTAGTTGGAATGGTTGTAGAAATGGGCTTGTAGTCGTCCGTCCTTGCTTAGTTTGTAATACAAGTCAAATTCGCCCACAATATTGGATGCACTACCCGCATTCGGATTGTTGCTCGACATCACGCCTACATTAGTCTCTATGGTCAGTCGGTTTTCGAAAAGCTCGGTGCGCAAGGCAACTTGGTATTCATCATACGAATCTGCGCCATAATGATAACTCACGCCAATATTCATATTTTGGGAGATATCGAACTGATAATTCGACATGAACAAGTTGGACAGACTCACCGTCTGATAAGCCCCTGCCGAGCCTCCAGCGTATGCAAATTTGCCAAACACCAACAAGGAAAGAGCCTGGTTGGCCATCACGGTTTGGTTGGTCGTGTCCACAACAGAAAAGACGGTTTGTATGACATCTTCGCTGGCATTAGGCAACCTCAACCCAAAGGAGATCGTCGGGTTGAGCAAGGCATCCTTCAAGTGGATAAGACATTCGACGTTGACATTAGTGCTGGCCGAAGAAGTCGAGTCGACCTGCATCAGATCGGCTAAGGAAGCCTTGACAGAATACACACCCGTGGCATTGATGCGACCGTCGGTAGGTTTGCCCGTCCACGATATGGAGCCACCTTTCTTCAAAGTGAAGTTGCGAGACACTATGCCCATCAAGGAAAGCAGAAAACGTCCCGAAGTGATGGTGTACTTGCCATACATCGAAAGGGCTTCAGTAGTGGAGGTACCCAACTTCACATTACCGTCACCTTGGGCCTCAATGGTGCCAATATTGCCCGGGAGCATAATCTTCAACTTAGCGACATCAGTGGCGTCAATATCAAGGTCGATGGCAAAATTCTGCTTTTTCTGAGTTGTTTCCTCTTCCGGCATTTCTTCGATGGTGTCCGTAACCGGAGATACAAAGATGATGAAGTCATTGTCTTTCACCGTTGCGGCCGTGTTGAGAGGAATGGTGAGTGCAGTGCCATCCTGTGTTCGGGCCTTGATACCAAGGAAGATATCATCAAAGGGGCCTTTAATAGTTATCAAGCCATCGGCAACCACAGCGCCATAGAAGGTGTCGTTATCCTTGCTAGTGGTAGCCATCGACAAGAAATCTCTCGGATACAGCTTCAAGTCGAGGTAAAAGTCCTTAAACCTGTCGTGCCTGATTTCGCCTTCCACACGAGCCTTGTTGCCCAACGTGTCGACCAAAACCATGCTCTCAAACGAAACACTCTCATTATTGATCAAAATCGATGGGCTAAAGGTGTAAAACGTATTCAGATAGTTAATCTTGCAGCCGCCACCGATAATGCTTATCTTTCCTTTGATGTCAGGCTGCTGCAACGAACCATTGATGTCAATCATGCCGTTGCCATAGCCTTGCACCCGCGACACGAACTTATCCAAAACAGGATTCAAGGCAGATAACCGCAAGGAGTCCAAAACAGCTGTAAAGTCAAGGCTGTTTTCATCTCTTGCCGTATAATACGAGCCAAATGCATACAGCATCCGACGGTCATCGTTGTAGATGTTCGCTTCCAAATCAACGGACTTGTCCTCGTTGTCCCACGAACTCTCAATTTCCGTATCGCCAATCAAGTCGCCGTTCAGCCCTAGTTGGTCTATCCTAAGGTCAGCCAAGACCATGGGAGCGTCTTTCAAGCTACTGACCAAGGCATCGCCTGTGACAAAGCCATCGGAATTGATGCCCATACCCATAGTAAAGACATCAAAGTTGGAGAGGTCAAAGTCGCGTAACTGAACCGAAATCGTATCACCTTCATTCATAGGCACAAAGCCATCCAATCGCAGCGACTGCCGGTTATGGCTGAACATCAAATTGGAGATGTTTACTTTCCCGCCAGTGATATCAATGAAATTGCTGGGCGACACAGTCCACAACGAGTCGTTGATGATGATTTCGGCGTTGCCGATATTGAAAATGCCTCCGTTCAGGTGAGGATGGAAGGTGGTCTCAATCAAAGCCTTGTTGTGGTCAAGTGTGTCATTATCATCCCATCTAACGCGAGTGGCTATGGTATCGTTGTCCATCTTAGTAAAAACCGACAAGTTGTCAAGACCAATGGATGTCGTGTCCGTTGCAGTGATGTTGGTCCAATAAACACCTCCTATCGAGAGCACACCATAAAAGGCTTCAAGTCCATTGAAGTTCTTTAGCTCCACATTGTTGATGGCCAACTTTCCAAACTCCACGCATTTTGACCTTGCTGTAAGGTTGAGCTGCCTTGAACGCGATGTGAACGTTCCATTAACCGAGGTGTTTTTGGCAATCTTCAAATCAGGCATGAAAAGACGACTCAACGTTTGTGTGTCCTTCAAGAGAAGGCTGACGACAAAGTCTTGGTCGACATCATGGGTAAGGGCATACTTCTTAAATGCGTCACGATCCTTTTGGAATATCGGAAAATGCACAAACGAGTCTCCAAATTCGTTGAAAACAGGAATGAGACTGGCAAAATTCATCTGGCCTGCCATCTCGAAATTGAAGAAGTCACAGGTAACGTTGATTTTGCGCTGCATGAGGTTGTCGTTGAGGATAGAAGCATCAAAGCTATCCATACTATAACTACCGCGTCCATCGCGATATACGGTGTTGTCAAGGTGGAGCTTGCCCTCAAGGTCATCAAGATTGAAACCTCTCAAATTGGCCTCGATGTTCGTACTGATTTCCGAAACGGAATCGTCTTTCATCAGCTCCAAAGCGGTCAAGTCGGCATGATCGATTACCGCCTTAAAGTTGGCAATGGGATATTTCTTGTTGTTGAAGTCAACCAATCCGTTGAAGTCGAGGCCTAACACCTTGTCATCAACAGTGACAGCTCCCTTGAATCGGTTTTCCTTCAAATCGCCGTTGAGCACAATTTCATCGATGCGATGCCCCAACAGTTCAGCTTGATAAGCCTTTCCCTTCATCGTCAAGTCAACATAGCCTTTTGCAGGAACCCTTGCAACAAAATCAGCATTTAAATCGAGACTGCCAACGTATTTTTGCGCATTGGCAATCAAGCCGGCATCCACATCTTCGGCATCTATGTAACCAGTGAACATGTTGTCGCCTTTTTCCGTCTTCTGGCGCGACACTTCAAGATCGACATTGCCAACGCCCGACACGAGATGGACTTCAGAATTAAAATTGTTGTAGGATCCCTTGTATTGCAACGAGGCTCTACCCGTCTTCAGCGGGCGCAACGATTCGGGCAAAGGTATTGTCTTTGTGGAAGTCGGAATATAGAAATTCGCTAAATCGTCGTACGTAAACTGCAACCGCTTGATGTTCATCTCATGTTCCCCATCAAAGAAGTCCAATGGATGCATGCTCAGACTGCCCTCAATGACTGTCGACTTGCCAAATTCCGCCTTAAAATCATCGACACTGAAATGCTTGATTGGTCCCGTAAACCGACCCTGAAAACGAAGGTTATCGGGCATCTTGTACATGACTTCTGAGAACACGCCGACATCGGACAATAAGATTTGAGTAGGACGTATCGTCGCGTCGAAAACGACCGAATCAACGAACCTGTTGATATCGGCATAGTCGTTGTACAGCATGTGTACATCCGCATCAATGCGGGTATTGTTCAGCTCAGATTTCAATCCGTCAAGGTAAATACCCTTCGAACAGACAACGGCATCGACCTCAAAACTCTTTATCTCCAATCCACTGATTTCCTTACCATTGAGAGCATTGATTCGGGCACTTATGGAATCGCCCAAAATAGAGAGATTACGAGCCCTAAGATTGATGTCATCTACGGCAATATGAGAATAATCCATCAAATGGCGCTCTGTCTTATCCGGACGGTCCCTGTTTTGGTTCCAATACACAAAATCCAAATTCATCACCACGATCTTGTCGACAAAGATGCGAGCAGGTCCTTTGTCGGGGTCGACAGTGTCGGTTTTGAAAGCATCAACAAGAAAAGCGAAATTGAACTTCTCCTCATCCTCGTACTTGATTAGATTGGCTTTCGTGTCACGCAAACTCACACTTTCAAGATGGATATCTCCATTCAGCATATCGCCAAGGTCTAATTTCGTCCGCAACGAGCCAATATTAGCCAAATCATTGTCGTTCAAGTCTTTGACAATGACATCATCCAAATAGACAGTAAAATCGGGGGTAATCAACAAGCGGCCTACCTTGATGTCGCCACCAGTTTTTTCCGATAGGTATCCACTCGCAAATCGAGCGGCAAACTTCTGGAAAACAGGATCTTGGATGGCAATAAAAAGGCTGGCTATGATGCCCAACAGCACCATAATCACAACCAAAATGCTATGGATAATCTTTTTTTTAATACTTTTGACCCTCCAAATTGAGACCCATGAACGAATACATTTTAGGCATCGAATCTTCGTGCGACGACACCTCAGCCGCAGTGCTTCAAGGCACGCGTGTGCTCTCCAATGTCATTGCTAGTCAGAAGGTTCACGAGCAATACGGCGGTGTGGTTCCCGAACTCGCTTCGCGTGCCCACCAACAGAATATCATTCCCGTCATCGACACAGCCTTGAAGACTGCAAAAATAGAAAAAAATCAATTATCCGCCATCGCTTTTACGCGTGGCCCTGGTCTGTTAGGCTCATTGCTCGTAGGAACCTCGTTTGCCAAGGCTTTCGCACAGACCTTGGACATCCCCATGGTTGAAATCGACCACATGAACGCACACATTTTGGTACATTTCGCCACCGATGAAACGCACACCGAGGTGCCCGACTTCCCGTTCCTCTGTCTCACCGTCTCGGGGGGACACACCCAAATCGTGGTCGTGAAAGACTATTTCGACATGGAAGTCATCGGCAAGACCATCGACGACGCGGCTGGCGAAGCCTTCGACAAGACCGCCAAGATCCTCGGCCTGCCCTACCCTGGCGGACCTGTCATCGACAAGCTGGCCAAGATAGGCAATCCTGATGCCTTCACCTTTGCCAAGCCCCAAATTCCCGATTTGGACTACAGCTTCAGCGGACTGAAGACCAGTATCTTATACACCGTTCGCGACAATTTGAAGCTCAACCCGAATTTCATAGAGGAAAACAAGGCCGACCTCTGCGCTTCGGTGCAAAAAACCATCATCGACATCCTAATGAACAAGTTGGTGAAAGCCAGCAAGCAGACGGGTATCAAGACCGTGGCCATCGCCGGCGGCGTGAGCGCCAACAGCGGCTTGCACGATGCCATGCTCGCTTTGGGCGAAAAGTACCATTGGAAAGTGTTCATCCCACGCCTCTCCTATTCCACCGACAACGCCGCCATGGTTGCCGTAGCGGGTTATTTCAAGTTCTTGAAAGGCGAGTTTGCGAGCCAGGATCTGGTGCCGTATGCGCGGCAGAGTTTGAAAGAATGAGTTTATAGGGCTACCAAGGTATGACAGCCCTATAAACTGAATTCATTCAACGACAATCTTCTGTGTCTTTACATTGTTGCCATTGACAAAGCGCAAGATATACACGCCCTTCGCCATTCCACTTGTGGGAATACTTTGAATGTGTCCGCCACGCGAAACAAGTACACGTCCCATTACATCCACAATCTGCAACACGGAACCGGCTTCAGCCCCAATGATAACAATATTCCCATTACTGATAAAGGCAAAAGGTGCATCGTTGTCCGCGTCCCCGCAGACGGAAAACACCAGTTTGAACCGTGAAGCATAATCGCTCGTCTTTGCCTCAAAGGTGTAACTAGGCTCAACCAATAAGTCAACGTCATTACCTGTGAGGTTATCAATGAGATGGAGATAATTGAATTCCAGGCCGTCGGAGTTCACGTTGATGGTGTATTGCCCGTTCTTCGCTGCCTTGAAGTTGATAGGTTGCTCATTGCCACTGCAAGGCACGATGGCACACTCACGATGTTTGCCTTGTGCATACACTTTTGATCTAGTCTCATTAAGATTGAATTTCTCCAAAGAGTGTCCCTCGTGGGTCTTCACGATAAGACGATCGATAAGCAGATTGTTTTCCGAAAGTTCCACACGAATGGATCCTTTAGGAGGCATATTTGTCATCTGCGGGTTGAAGGTGATGTAGGCACCATCGTCCGTAGCCTTCACAAAGAATCCTTCCGCAGGATGCAGTGGATTGTCCTCACTGATTTCGCTCACGATGAGGTCATCTTTAGTTTCGTTCATCCTGAAACAGCCTTCGGCCACATTGTTGGTGGCATACGTACTGACGTTGTACACAAACGGGTTGCCCACCAGATTGAAACCAAGAAATTCTGCTCCTTCCTCATAATAGAGCGGAACTGTTAACGTAGAGACACCACTCCTGAGTTCGCCAGGGAATTCCAGCACGATGTCCTCACTATTGGCATAAAGATAACCTTTGCCCGGAACGAGGTCATAGTTACCGTCATCGCCCTCATAATTAATCCACTCCAATTCATGGCTTTGGTCAAAGTAGTAGAGGTCATACTCGTTGCTCAGCATATTAACCACGGAAGCAGGCGATGTAAAGCCCGCCAATGGTGAAGCAATGAGATACCAGCCGTTATTGTCATTGGTGTAAGGCAAAATGTTTTTCTGCACCGTACCCTGAGCGCCAAAATTGCCGTGCATTAACTGACCGCCATCTTCGATGACCAAGCCCGACACATCTGAATTGGTCAAAGTACCTGAAACGGTGAGGATTCTGCCATCGGGAATGGTCAGAGCCTTGTTTTCCGCAACAGTCAGCGAGAACACTTCGGCATCCTCGTCGAGTTCGCAGATGCCGTTGATGAGGACTTCGTCGTCGGCTTGCGGGATGATGCTGCCCTCCCAGTTCGCGGCGTTCGACCAATACTCGTCCTCGTTGCCATGGAAGATGCGGAGGTTGGACGGCTTCTTGGAAAAGACCAAGGTGTAAGTGGTCGTTTGCTGGACGGGGATGGTGTCCACAATGTGCAACTTGTTCTCATAAACAGGGTCGCCACCGTCAGGAATGGTGACAAAGGTCAGCCAGACATTGTTCAGCGGAATGACTTGGTTATCGTTGTTGCGGATGCAACTGACAATGTTGTATTGGTTCATTCCCGGGTCATCCGTCACGCCGTAGTTCCAGCCGACTCGTGAAGGCTCAACCGTAAGCGTTACGATGGTGTCCGATGGCGAAACCAAATGGTCGAAACTGATGTCGTCCACCACACCGACCGAGGTCCTTCCTCCATGCGAGAAGTAAATCGAATCGGGCGTGTCGTAGGCATCGGGGTTGTCGTTCACGAGGAAGTCGTTAATGCCGTCGTCGAGGTTGCCGTAGGCGTAAATCGGGTGGATGAGTTCGTGAATGTCGAGATGGCTGACAAGGCTCAAGTCGGAATTGCCGTAGCTGCTGTTGTGGATGACATGCGCCTCGTAGGAAACGAAATGCCCGAGCAACGAACTGGTGAACAGCCACTCGCCTACTGCCGTTTGTCCGCTTCCGATATTGCCAAAGGGAATCTCCATCAGTCCAAGTTGACGCGGACTGCCGTTGAACGAAGCACCATACATAGCAAAGTCAATGGCAAGGCCGCGATCATTATCAATAATTTGAGGTTCTGCCGTTTCCAGTGTTACATTCTTGGCCTCTCCTGCACCTTGATTGTGGATGATAACACCGAGTTCAGCGGGAACAGTGGGTTCAACAACATCCTCTGTTAAGGCATCATCGCCGAGAATGTCGCGTTGCATGAAGTAATCCACATACAGGTCTGGGCTGGGATTGACAGTGATGTCCACAGGATAAAGCGGATAGGTCAGTCCTTCTCCGGTGAAGGGGTCGATGAAACTGAAGGAGCCGCCAAAGGAATATACCACAGGCTGTGTGGGAGCGGCGTTCTTGGTAGGGATGAACTGCACCAATGCCGTTCCGTTGGTCTGGGCTGCAAGGCTACCGTTGCCCGAAATGCTCGTGATTTGATCTAATGAAAGTGTGTTGATTTGGAACAGGTTCGTGCAGTCATTGCCCTGCTGGTCTTCAATCCTGAAATCGACCATGATGTCTTGCATAGGAATAGACTCGTGGCCGTTGAAGATTTGCAAAGTACCATTGAAAGCCTCACGGGTCATGGTCATCTTTTGGTTGAATTGGACGGTAACTTTTGCGCAAACTGATGATTGAATATTATCCACCTCTGCTGCCAGCAGTTCGTATGCATTATCATACATGGCTTTCACATCATTGAAACCGTGTGCAATGGCATAATCGTAGGCTTCGTAGGCCTTGTTCATGGCTGCGGTATCATACTCGATGAAGGAGTCTGGATTGTAACCTTGTGGCAAATACCAAACAGAATATTGACCTTCATTCCAATACATTACAGAACGGTTGTAGCGTTCCACCAAATTGGTGATGTAATCCTCTGAAACATAAGAGTATGGATTGGTGATTATCAGTTGTTGCATGGCTTGTTCCGTCATCATACCCGTATTGGCATCGAGCAAGGACTGGAAAAGATTCCAGAAAGTATTTCTGTCTTCAATGCTTGGCCATGTTACACCTCGTAGCACATTGACCAAAAACTTGTTCATGGCACTTCGGTAATCGAAATAATGCTTCAGTCCGTAATAAATGTTTTCTATGTTGGAGGGAGTGCTTCTATTACTTTTATTTATATTATTTTCGAGACAATCCAAAGGAGGTTCGCAGCAATCTCGAATGTTTAAGTAAATATAGTACACTGTATCGCACTCACAGCCCGATGATGCCATAAAAGTCGTATCATAAAAGCCCGGTGCAACCCATGGTAAAGTGTGACCATGCCATGTATATGGAGCCTCATCTGTACAAATATCTATATCTACGGGCTTTCTGATGGTGTCAATTAAACCCAACTCCAAAGTATAAAGCACATCGTTTTCACAAACATTATATGTAGTAATACGCCCTATGGTATCGCTTTGCAAATCTATCTCAATTCCATGGAAATTAAACGGACAACTATTATAGCAAAGTAATGTATCCGTGAAAAACCTATTTTCTGGCTCTTCAATCGTCAAGTTCAGATAGACTACGCTATCACATTCTCCGTTTCTTTCAAAGACTTTTTCATAAATTCCAGAATACTCGCAACGGATGAGTTCTCCACCAATATCCCAGTAATAATAGTTTCCGTGATTAGGAAGATCGCATCTTGATACCGTTATTGGAGGAAGAGTATGTTCGGATATTGCTCCAGAAGTTGTTAACGAAACTTCCAAAATAGCAGTAAGTTCCCCGGTGACATTATTATTAATATCATTATAGAATTGTTGTGTTCCACTAAAATCCGTCTCATCACGATTTAACGATACATTCACATTATTACCTTCATGTTCATAGGATTGTTTAAAGCCTTCTCTTCGACAAATAGTCTCGGCTTTTCGTATTGTATCTATGCCTACTACTCGAACAGAGTAATTCAAAAGTTTATCATCTTCTACAATTGGATTTAATCTATAATACCCAGGATGATTATACTTTATCGTATAGGTATGTGCTTGAGAATCTTCTTCAATTGATGGATTTTCATTGTATTCAACAGCTATTGTACTATTGTTCCAATATGTTGTTTTAGATTCATGAAACTCTATTACATCATTAATGTTGGTTACATCATATTGCATTATTGGGTAAGCAATTAAGCAAGCCTGATCTTCATTAAATAATATTTGCGGATTATAATATAGTGTTTGCCAACACACCCAATAATAACCATCATCTTCACCTTCATAGCCATAATTAAAATGAAAACAATTCCAAGCATCATATCCGTCACAAATAAACGAATGGGATCCTTCTGAATTTGTTCCCCTGTACATTAAAGGCAAACTATGACTTATATACTTCTTTAAAGTATCCTGCCATTGATTATTAGTAAAGTCTTTTTTGTACAGTCCATAGGCTTTGTGATATCCAAAGTAGTTCTTCAATGCAGATTCTGCAGAAGAGCTGTTAGGACATGATGGTTGTAGTGTAGAAGCACTGCTTTCTACCCCATATTCCATATCAACAGCCAAACCACAATCAAACATAATTTGGGCAGCACGCTCTTCTTGGTCATTGATATTCCAATCCCCCCAATAATAATATTTTCTAATGCTATTCAAATTACCACATCCAGGATATACAACACTATTTACTTCTTCGCCAAATAAACTCGTCAAATGCAGACTTGTAAACTCATTTGGATAATCTTCATGTACCAAGTGGGTAAAAGCATAATTCATGGCTTGCACATCTGGTTGCTTTCCTAAATAATTAATCAGTTGTCCCAAAGCAGTAGCCACACATCCAGTTACTGCCCTGTAAGTTTGTCCATTCTTTTCATACCAAGGACAAAAACGGTTGTAATTATTTGCCCAATTTACTGTTGATCCTTGCCCCCATTGAGTTCGAATTAAAGGTTCGCAAAACTGGGGAAATATCAAATCTCTCGTTTTTTCAGGCATAACGCCATTAATCAAATCCTCCCAGTTCTGGGTAATCTTATCATCCACATCCCGAACATTGTTCCTCACAATAGAATCAATGGCATACTCATACATCTCAAACCAGAAATTAGCACCTGGGGCTACATTGTCCTTGTCGAAAGTGCCTTCATCAGAATAGGCTAAAATCGGCTCCATGCGGTTGTCGCTGGCCACTACAATGAAACCGTTTTCGGAGGTGTTATATACATACAGGTTGGGATATTGTACGGCATCCACTCGGGTAAGTTGAAGGTCGCTTCTTGGATTACCATCTTTCAGTTTCAAGAAGTTCAAACCTACTTGTCGGGCGGTCTCTTCCCTAACATTACCATTTTGCGCCAACACGGAACCACAAACAAACAATCCCATGAGAACGGCCATCATTTTCACTATATTTTTTACTCTGTTATTCATGACTTTAGCATTTAAGTTGTTACACATTCTTTGGATTATCTGTTGTTAGTTGGATTTTTCAGAGGAAGATTAGGTGTGGTCCCATTACCATTACCATTGCTATCACAATTATCAATAGCATCCTTTGTATCTGTAAGACAGGGGTCAAAATTACAATCATCATTATGAACAATGATTATCTGCGGCGAAGAAGATGATGAAGATGCCGTTCCACCGCCACCAGAACCGCCTCCACCACTGGCAGCAGGTGCGCCAGGAGTAGGGGTATATGGAACCGCCTCACATGCATAACCACCTATAATGCGCCACACATTGGCCCAGAACCAATTCTGTTTGTCACCACAGGTATAACACTGTTTGGTCTGTGTCAATGCTGAATATGGACATTCCGTTTCTTCCCTGCTTCCACCTCTACCTAATGCTTCCGAAACTGCCTGCGAACGCTGCCGTGTTCTCCTCGTCATACTGCAAGGAATCACTACGGAGGATTGTGCATGAAGTGTGTCAATCTCCGTTATCAATGGGGTGAAATCATACAGCGGATGACCTGTCGGCGGATAAAGGGTGGCATCGTAAGTATCCACAAGGCCGTAATTGGTAATGATGTAATCGAACACATAACTCTCGCCTTCTTCCAGTTCGGGGAAGGTCTGTGGCATGTCAATCACCACCACGGGAACGGGAACATTGGTCTCGTAGTCCACAACAAGTTCAAAGGTGTATTCATCCTCAATCTCCGTTGGCACCACATTCCAAGAATAGCTGATGGCCTGATATTGCAGATAGATGTTCTGCGTGTTGGTTTGGCCGCCCTCAATCTGTATCGTTGCTTGATATTCGGCATGATGCGGCGCGGTAATGCTCATCCTGTAATAGCCTTCGGGAATGTCCTCCACCGTAAACGTGCCGTCGCTGTCCGTCAAGCCTATAGCCACGGTCTGCAAAGAATAGTAGCCTTTTACGGTCACCGTGGCACCCGAAAGATGCTCGCCGTTGCCGTTGTAGGTGTAGTCGTCGGTCACGTCCACCAAGAGCATACCCGTAGAGTCGGAAACGGCAGTGATGGTGTAAGGTAACGACAAGCCGTCACCTCGCTCGCAGTTGATGGCGATGTTGCCCGAGTATTGCACCAAGGACGTGTTTTCATTGGCGGACAACCGCAGCGAGAAATAAGCCGAATCGTGGACGGCAATAGATGGCAGAGTGTCATTCCCCACCACCGACAGCCAATCCACAAATGGAAGGTCCAAATAAACGCTTCCCGTCGGGCCAGTGCCATTGTTGTATAGCATCACATCCACAATCTTGCTGTTACCCTTGGTCATGGTGGTGGTGATATTGTTGGGTGCAGCATACAAGATGCCTCTCGGCTCCGCGCAATAGTACCAAGCACTAAAGTTCATGGAAGCACCTTCGGCACTTGACGCCACAAGTCTCACCTCCTCATAGTTGTTGCCGGAAGTCAAGGCCGAGCCTGTGACGCTGTATTCCAACACACCCTCTTCCATCCCCTGCAAACTCAAAGGCTGGAAAGTGAATGAGCAGCCCTCGGGCAAGTTGGTGGCAGTCACTTGGATGTTGGTCAGCGGAATTTGGCTTCGGTTCCTAATCACAACGCTTCCCGTAGTGGTCTCGTTTTGCACCACATCCCAAAGAATCCAGCCGTTGGTGACGAGGTTCATGCCAGGGATGTTGAAGTCATCGTGAACAGCGGTGCTGTTATGCCCCACCCTACCCGAATTGATGGTGTAATACCCCGACTCGGAATAGGCCGGCACGAAATCCACGGAGAAATGGCCATCGTTGCCAGTCGTGGCAAACAGCGAGCGCGTTGTACCCATCACCATCACTTTCACCTCCACCTCGGCTCCAGCCATAGGGTTGTTGTTAACGTCCGTCACCGTTCCATAAATCGGGATGGTGGAGTTCATCTCAAAAATGTCTTGCGTAACGTATGTATTGAATACGAACATGTCTGCAAGGCTTCCCGTAAGTTGCACCGTTTGGGTGAGCGTTCCCGTAGTAATGACCAAGTTGGCGGTGTAGTTGTATTGTACCGCTGTCGGGCTGAAAGTCACCATCAGCGAGCCGCCCGTAAGACCATTCCAGTTGGAGCCTTGCTCGAAGGAGAACATAGAGGCATCTTCGCCGGTAATCTGCAAAGTGATGGCATCGTCCAAAGCATTGCCGCTGACAAACATATTCATGGAAACGCTATCGTTCAGCACCACTTCACCAAAAGCGAGGCTGTTCGTGCTGACATTCATTGACGGCGATATGTTCAAGGAGAAACTTCTAACGCTGCTTGTCGATGAAAAACAAGTATTGACCGCCTCAACATACCAATTATAGGTTTGGTGGTTCTGCAACGAGGAAACATAACAACTCCTATTATATATATTGCCCGCAAAAGGCACGCTCGGAGTAGGGTCGTTGGCATTCCACAAGTACAGATTATAGTATTCCGCCCCTGAAACCGCATCCCAAGAGAAGGTTATCGGCAGCGATGTGAATGGGTAGTTGTTAGTGGGGGTCATACCGGCAAACTCGCCCAAAGGCGTATTGAAGAACTCCAACGACAAAGCGTAAATGCTATCGCAGCCATGGACAGTTTGCAGCGAGTCGTAATAGATGCCGCTTTCAGTATAAGTGTATCCGTGCCAATAAAAAGGAGTCATTTCACAAAGCGTGGTGTCTTCCTCGAAATAATAGGTGGAATGAACCGTGAGAGCGAGATTGACGATGCTGTCGTAGTTGAAAGCAGGGTGAAACACCATGGAATAATTACCTAACCCCATTTCGGGTTGTATGATCTCAAAGCCGTTTTCAAGATAATCTTCTCCGTAACAGATTTCAGCATAGATAGTGGTATCAAGGACGATAATCTCCACGAAATTGGCCACAAAAGTAGAGTCATCTGTCACGGTGAAGCTATAAGTTGTGCTATCAGAAACAATGTTTCCCTCATTTGACCAATTCTCAAAGACATAGCCTTGGTTGGCCGTGGCTGCAAGCATACAAGTATCGCCTAATTCATACCACCCCTGCCCGCTCAACGTACCTGCTCCTGTTGGATTGGCTATCGTTATGATAATGTGTCCATCGGTCATGTGTTTTTCAAAAGTATAGCTTTGTGTTGTGGTAAGTGCCTCACTCTCAAGCAAAATATAAACAGTGTGTTCACCTTCTCCAAGCAAAAGAGTGTTCAACTGAATCATTCCCGTCCCAAACGGTCCAGATTGTTCATGCTCAAAGTCCTCGTCGAACCAGCAATGATAGGTCACGTTTTCGGGATTTGCTGGATTGATTTGTTCAGGCATCTTGTAGAACATATAACTTCGTGTGGAGGTCAACCCTTCGCCCTCCAATGCCACATACAAGAGGTGAATACCGCTTTCAAGACCTTCAGCATCCAACAGGAACTGTCCAGTTCCGAACGGTCCAGTCTGCTTGTGTTCAAAATCCTCGTCGAACCAACAATGATAGGTTACATTTTCGGGATCAACCGAATTGATTTGTTCGGGCATTTTGTAGAACATATAACTTCGCGTGGAACTCAATCCATCGCACTCCAATGCCACATACAAGAGGTGAATACCGCTTTCAAGACCTTCAGCATCCAACAGGAACTGTCCAGTTCCGAATGGTCCTGTCTGCTCGTGCTCGAAATCCTCGTCGAACCAGCAATGATAGGTCACGTTTTCGGGATTCACCGGATTGATTTGCTCGGGTATCTTGTAGAACAAGTAGTTTCGCGCTGCGCACCACATTCCCGTTGTGTCTTTAACTTGTATGAACAATACATGAATGCCGTCTGAGAGCGAAGCGCCATCAAGCTCCATTTGCGCCGTGTTGCTGTTGAAATTCACCGTCACAGTCTGCGGTGGTTCTTGATCAAACCAATACTGGCATTGATATAGCGACTGCGACTTCACTATCAAGCACTGCAACAGGCAGATGATTATAAAAAGTCGTCGTTTCATCGGTCCAAAATTTAAGGCATTAATCTTCCGGACCGATTAGCTCCATCTCCACATTCAATTTCTTGTTCTCATCCGTTTGCCCCGCCACATTGCAATTCTTCAGTATCATATAGGAAGGTCGTGTTTTATACGGTGTGATGCCCCCATAAATGCCCACTTCCGTACCATCGTGGCCTAAGAAACTTGTGGCCACATCGTTTTTCAATTGATAGATGTTATCGTATGAGATGGTTCCGTCAAAAGTCTCAAACACATCTGAATAGTTGTTCACTTCCATATTGCTTGTGTTCAATTGGTCTTCAAACAATGATGTTTCGCCTGTTTTTATATTGATGCAGTTGAAAAAAGTGTTATTTGAAACATTATGTCCTGAAACTGTAGAGATAATACTGTTATAGGCAACTATATTGTTGATGGGCAATCCATCATCAAACACTATCACTGAATTGTAGATGTTGGTGGGATTGTATATGTCATTGTGAAAATATGAAGTAAATCTTACGACACTGTTAGTAATGGATGTGCAATGATGACGATATAAATTATAATTACTGATGATACAATTATTGAATTGACAAGACATTTGAGTATAACCTCCACCATTTATTATTCCATTAATGTTACATTTTACAAATTTAAAATAACTAAATGAACACCAGTTATTTGAAATACCAATAGTTCCATTAAAACATATACCTTCAAAAGTAATATTATTGGTTCTTAAGCCAATATCACTTGAAATAATTGTAGGCAATACATTTATAACGGTATCCAACACACACCCAGCCCCACGAATGGAGATGGATTTACTAATGTTTATACCATCGAAAGTACCGCTCGAAAGCGTAATAACATCACCATCAGCGGCAGCATTGTAAGCAGAGGAAAAAGCATTTTGGCCATAAAACACACCAGTAATGGTGTCATTGTGTTGTAAAGTGGCCACTTGGTTTTGTGCAAGTGCATTCTTCATCCCCACCACACTCAGCAGCAGGACAAATAGGGCGGCACTCAAAGCCTTTTCGAATTGTAAAGATTTTGCTTTCATTTGTTTAAGTATTTAATGAATTAATAATAGTGTTTTCTATTTTTTATCCTTTTCCCGAGCGGGCAATAAAAAAAACGAAGGCTTTACTTTTATATTAATTGGTATCGGAGGCCTTCGACTGCCTATGCATCACAATTAATTCAGTAAAGCCCACGTGAAAACACGTGAGCATTGGCTTTACTGCCTGCGATGCATTGGAAGTGTCGAAGTTTCCGATACACAAGCGCTTAAGCTAACGCTATTTTATTTTATGTCTCGTAGAGAGTTATTATCCCATTCAATTATATTTGGTTAAACTTTTGTTTCGTTAATGTGGGGGCAAATATAATGATTTTGTGGTTGCATCAGTTTCCTTTTGGAAATTATTGTTATTTTTGCAGGCGAAACAAAAAAAAACAAGATGATGACAGCGGTACAGATAAATGCGGAATTGTTTCGCACTATGAGCGAAATTGCCGACGATGAAGGACTGATGATGAAACTCTTGAAATACGCCAAGAAATTGGCCGCCACCAAAGAAGATGAGACTTTGGTGTCGAAAGAAGAATTCATGGCCAGCCTTGACCGTGGGGAGGAAGAGTACAAGCAGGGACAATGCGTCCGCTTGTTGCCTGGAGAATCAGTATCAGATATGCTAAGGAGGAGCGGATACTGATGTATAGCATTGATTTCACCACCGAAGCACTCGAAGGTTTGGCAAAACTGGAAAAGAGCGAGCCTAAAGTCTTTGCCAAAGCCGTGCGTTTCATTGATGAACTAAAAGAGCATCCCAAGACAGGCCTGGGACATCCTGAACCGCTAAAAGGCAAGCCTGAAGGACGATGGAGCCGCGAGATCACAAAGAAGCACCGCCTCGTCTATCGTATTTTTGAAGAAGATATCCTTGTCCTTGTGCTCAGGAGTTACGGGCATTACGAGGACAAATAAGCGTTTTGTATCACTGCGAAACCTCATTCCACGAAATCGAAGATTAACTACGTTAAAGTAAACAACGTATCACCTACCTCACCAAATCGATATACACCGGCAAGTGGTCACTAAATCCGCCAAAATAACGAGGCCCGATGTAAGTGCGGAAGAGCTTTTTGCCGTGATAGGTTTCATCTTCCTCCAGCATAAAGTCAGCATGGAAGATGCGGGCGCTACCCTCTTGGTAATGAAGCCCTCTACCATTCTCCATCAATGCAGGCGTAACAATGATTTGGTCAAAGATCTGCCAATCGGTTTGGTGTTTCAAGGTGCCTTCAAAGCCTAAACCATCGTTCTTCCCGAACAAGTTGATGAGGCAGCCTTCTTCCAGCTCGCTGGGATGCCGCGCCCGCAGCACATCGTAGACACTCGGGTCGGTGGGACAGTCATTCAAGTCGCCCATCATTATGACTTTAGGATGATATCCTTCTGGTGCTGCCGCCATTATGGAGTCGACTTTGGCACGCAGGATTGCTGCCGAACACGAACGCGAGCCTACCGTTTCCAACTCGCCGCTGTACCGGCTCGGCCAGTGATTGACGAAGACGTGGATGGTGTCAATTGTTTGAATCGGCCCTTCGACGGGCTCAGGGGCCTTAGCTTTGGCGGTCGTTGAGCCCTGAGCCTGTCGAAGGGTCGAAACGCCGCCTTCCACTGCAATGAATTTAGCATACAAAATATCCCTCGAATGATAAGCCGTATCCTCAGGGTTGTAATAGGGAAACACGGCGCTCTCCACCAATTGGAAATGGTCTAGGGAATACACAATGGCGGGATCAATGCCGCGCTTGTCGGGGCCTTCATAATGCACCCAGCGGTAGTTGTGTTTTTTCAGCGGGGTCTGCTCAAAAAGGGCACTCAGCACATACTCGTTCTCCACCTCGCACATGCCCAAGATGCCCAAGGGACGGTTCTCCGACATGGCTAGGATAGCCTTGTACATGTTGTTGCGTTTGCGGTAGAAACGAGTTTTGGTCCAATGTTGCATGCCATCCTCGGTGAAGGCATTGTAGGTCTTGGTGCTGTCCACAAAGGGGTCGAAGAAGTTCTCCATGTTCCAGAAGGCGACGCGGACGGGCTCATTCGTTTGCGCTTGAACGAACATCACCGCCAACATAATGCAAAGCAGAAAAAACAGCCTTTTCATATTGTGACATAGTTTTGGGACAAAAATAGTGTTTTTAGAGAAAAGTTCGTATATTTGCAGCATATTAAAAATCAATAAAAAACATGACTGCTGTACAAATGGCTAATATGAATGCTGAGATACTTCGCAACCTAGGCACATTGGCAGAAGACGAAGACATGCTTAAGCGCGTGGCAAAATACCTTCGCAAACTAGTAAGAGAAAAAGAAGATCCAACTTTAATGAGCAAAGAGGAATTCTATGCCCAACTTGATGAAGCAGAACAACAAATTGCAGAAGGCAACTGCTCTACTTTCAGCAATTTAGAAGAAATGAACGCATGGCTTAATTCGCTTTGATAATGTATACAATAACCTATGCACAAAAAGCCAAAGAGGGTCTTGAAAAACTAAAAAGAAGTGAGCCTTCTAGTTTTAAAAAAGCCGTGAAACTGCTTCAAGAGATAGCATTTCATCCTACAACAGGGACGGGGCATCCCGAACCGCTTAAAGGCAAACCCGAGAATCGATGGAGCCGACAGATCTCAAAAAAACACCGACTAGTCTATTGCATTTTTGAGACCGAAGTACATATTGACGTTCTATCAACATATGGTCACTACAACGAAAAGTGAAACAAAAAATACTCATAGCATTTTTGTTTTTTGTTTTGCTTTATTCCCAAACTAAAGCGCAAAACATCCACTATTGGGACGGCATAGAAGCCTTCGACGGCCCTACGGACAAGAATCCAGTTTTAGCCGCCCAATTGGATTTCTATTTCGACAAGATGGTGGCTCCCCTACCCGATTCCATCACTCCAGAAATCGACCGATTGATAGAAAGGACCAGTTTCAACCCTGACCTCCGAGATTTCATCCTTTGGCATCTATTGGAGAAATACCGCCACCCCGAGTACATAAGCCAGGACCAAGTATTCGTTTACCTTTATGACCAATACTTTTCCCAATTGGAAATCAAGGACTTAAACAAAACTAATTTGGCATTGATTCGCGACAAAGCTGAGACTTTTCGAAGACTGGCCTTATTCAACCTTGCTCCCGATTTCGCAATAAGCGATTCCATTGATTTACATTCCGTTGAAAGCGAATACACGGTGTTGTTTTTCTACGACCATGACTGCGATGTTTGCCACAAGGAAAAGCAAGAACTGGATTCTGTTGTTTTGGTACATCCTGAAGTTACAGTACTTGCAATCGACATGAATCCCGACAATTCGGGTGAAGGTTCGGGTGAAAGTTCGGGTGAAAGTTCGGGCGAATTTGCAATTCGCCCGAAAGGAGATGGGGATTTGAAATCCCCTATTCAATACCGCCGGATTACAAATCCTTCGGAACTCATAGGATTATACGACATCGAAACCACTCCGCTGATTTATGTATTAGACAAGGACAAACGCATCATTGCCAAGAAGATACGGGCAAGACAGATACCAATAATCTTGTAGAGACGCCGATTCATCGCGTCTCGAATATTGCATTCATTTTGTCATTGGAGACGCGATAAATCACGTCTCTACAACGCCAATATCTGTTTCATTTCATCTAGGTGCGCCTCAGCTTCCTCAAACAATTTCCACTGTGCTCGTGTACGCACCAGATTGTGGGTAGGATATTTTATCTTATAATAGGTATTGCCGTTGATGTAATCTGTCAGAAAACGAACGGCCTGCATGTAGGGGAACAATGTGGCAGCATAGGGCAGATTCTCCTTTTCAATCGGCAAGAGGAAAGATTTCGTGCCTTCCAAATAACCTTTTGCAAAAGCCTTGAAAATCTCCATATTGAAATGAATGTTATCTAAATCGGGGTCGTCCTCAGCACCTGTGTTGGCAGCCGAGCGCAAAAAATCGCCAAAGTCGGAGAAGACAAAACTCGGCATAATGGTATCCAAATCAATGATGCAGAGCACGTTACCTTCTTTGTCAAAAAGCATGTTGTTTACCTTGGTGTCACAATGGCAAATACGTTTCGGCAACTTGCCCTCGCGATTAAGTCGCTCGCCAAGACTCATCCTATCAGCTGCCTCTCTGATTTTAGCCACGAACTTCTGCACTTCCACCTCACGCATCTGCCCCACACGGTCTTCGGCGACAGCATCTTCCAATTGTTTCAAGCGAAATTCAATGTTGTGGAAATCAGGGATGATCTCCCCTATCGGTGCATCCAAATCCGTCAACAACGACTCGAAATCACCAAAGGAACGACCTGCATAATAGGCATACTCTGGCGTGACTACCTCATAGGTATAGCTATCGGCGACGAAGTCCATCACACGCCAATATTTCTCATTTTCAACGATATAGGTCTTGCCAGTATCTGCTTTCAAAAAGTGCAAGACCCTGCGATTGATATCGGCAACGCCTTGACTTTCATACTTTTTCCGAATATGATTGGTCACGGCCTCGATGTTGTTTTGCAGCATGTCGACATCGGTAAAGACTGCGTTATTGATGCGTTGCAGCACATATCTCGGCTGTCCTGCAACCATAATCTTATAAGTATCGTTGATAAGTCCATTGCCCAAAGGCTCAATGTTGTCGATAGTTTTCGGGTCGATGAAACGGCCAGCGATGGCAAAAAGTTCATTCATAGCGATAATTTTTTGGCGAAGATAGGGGTTTTATTTGGATAATTCCTAATTTTGCCCTGATTTTTTGGCGTGAAGCCCGTCCTGAAGGGACGATACCTTATTTACCCTACACAAGCGCAGCGCAGTGTAGGGCCTGACATGACAACAAACAAACAGACAAATGAAAAACAAACTACAAAAACTCCTCCTCGCCCTGCTGCTCCTCGGCATGGCCACGGCATGCACAGAAAAGCAAGCCACCGAAACTGAAGTCCGCAAGGGCAACTACCGCATTGTCGACAACACCATCGTTTTCGACGAGCCACAACGCATCGAGGGACAGAAGAGTGTCCTGCAATTCACCGTCGACCCCATTGAAAACGTCCGTATCGGCTTTATCGGCCTCGGTATGCGTGGTCCGGATGCCGTCGACCGCATGACCTACATTGATGGCGTGACTGTCGTTGCCTTGTGCGACATCGAGCCCGACCGTGTGGAAGCCGTGCAAACCAACATCCTCGAAAAGAAAGGCCTGCCCCGCGCCGCCGCTTACACGGGTCGCGAGGGATGGAAAGAACTTGTCGCCCGCGACGACATCGACCTCGTTTACATCTGCACCGACTGGAAGACCCATGTCCCGATGGCCGTCTACGCCATGCAACACGGCAAACATGTGGCTGTGGAAGTGCCTGCTGCCACCTCACTCGAAGAGTGCTGGCAGCTGGTCGACGTGGCCGAACAGACCCAACGCCACTGCATGATGCTCGAGAACTGCTGCTACGACTTCTTCGAACTGACCGCCCTCAACATGGCCCAACAAGGCATGTTCGGCGAGCTTATCCACGGCGAAGGCGCTTACATTCACAACCTTGAGCCTTTCTGGCACGAGTATTATGAAAACTGGCGCTTGGAGTTCAACCAAAACCACTCAGGCGATGTCTATCCCACCCACGGCTTAGGACCTCTCTGCCAAGCCTTCAACATTCACCGTGGCGACCGCATGAAGACTTTGGTCTCGATGGGCACGCCTTCCTACAACGGCAAGAAAATCGCCAAGGAGATGATGAATGTGGATGACTTCGCCAACGGCGACATGACCACCACGATGATTCAGACCGAGAAAGGCAAGACTCTCCTCATTGAGCATGACGTTTACACCTACCGCCCATACAACCGTTTGTATCAACTTACGGGCACAGAAGGTTTTGCCAACAAATACCCCACGGAAGGCTTCACTTTGCTTGAGGAAAAGCTTCCCACCGGTTTCCTTGCCGAAGGCCAACACCTTAACCCACATGCATTTGTTCCCGCCGAAGTGCGTGACAAAATCATGAAGGAATACCTCCACCCCATCGCGGTCGAAATCGAGGAAAAAGCCAAGGAAGTGGGTGGTCATGGCGGCATGGACTTCGTCATGGACTACCGCCTCATCTATTGCCTGCATAACGGTTTGCCGCTTGACCAAGACGTTTACGATGCCGCAGAATGGTCATGCCTCGGCGAACTGACAGCAGCCTCCATCGCCAATGGTGGTATGCCCGTTCAGATGCCAGACTTTACTCGCGGAGATTGGAATAAAGTTCAAGGGTATCGCCACGCAAAATAATTAGATTATCTTTGCAGTCAAATACTATTTGAGATGAAACCATACAATGACGAAGAAAAATCTTCTTCAATTGCTTCAGAGCCACAGTTAGCCTATGGAAGCGTGACACAAACGACACCCATACCAAAATGCTCCACTCAAGGAGTTCCTGAAGGATATATGACATTGGAGCATTTCGGAGAACTCTTTCATCAAAAACTTGATGACTGCTATGCGCACTTACCAAGTAATAATTAGTTACGCAGTTTTGACAGAATTGGAGGCAATGGCACAATACATTGCCTCCATTTATCGGCCTGATAGCGGGCATAAATATGTCAATAGGATATTAGGCCAATTGGCTGCTTTATCCTATTCAGCAGATGCTTATCAATATAGTCGTTTCAAAATGGCAAAGACCATCCATCCAAAAGCAAAAACACTAACCATTATAAACCGCAAATGGACTGTCGTTTTCCACATTGATGGTGATTTTGTCATTGTAGACAAAATCTTCCCAGCTAAAACTATTTACTAGGCTATACTATTTTACCGTAACCGACCTGAAGAAAATCTCGGCATCTTTCCAAACGGTATAGTCGCGGGCATAAAGCAGATTCATCTGATTGAGGACATCGGTTTCGACGTCCTTTTCCATAAATGAAGCGGGATTGTAGACGCCCTTTCGAATCTTAGGCAGCTTCTGTGTCTCGTCGGCAGGCGAACAGTAGCCCACCCAAGTGCGACGACCTAACAAAACCAAAATGGCATCCTTCAAGAACCTCACAGGCTTTTTGACGACCAAAGCCAAAGGAAGCCAGAAAAGCATACTAAATACACTCATCACCACATCGAACAGGCGTTTGTTGCGACGGTTGGCCACCGTGTCAATTGCTTTGATGTCAACAGTATAAAGGTCTCCGCGTGTATTGATGCTATTGCTGCCAATGATAGATAAACTGTCCTTTGGTGCAATCTTGTAATCCACATTGGTGGCATGCCAATCCACCATCTTGTCGATGATGACCTGATGCGGCACATCCTTCGAACAGAAGATAACCTCTGTAATCTTGTAAATCTCAATGATGTCGGGCACCTGCGAGAGGTTGCCGATGAAGCCTTCAGGAGCCTCACCCTGTGTTTCCGAACTCACCAAACCGATGAAATCCGGTTTAATCGATGTGCTCTCCAAAATGGAGTTGACACGTTGCGTCTCCTCTGGACTGCCGATGACAAGGAAGCGCTTCTTCTCCGTCCTCTTCGACTGGAAGTTCTCGTTACCCAACAAGATGCCTATGAATCGCGTGAGGCTCATCTCCAAGGCCAGCCACAACATTCCGAAGAGTATCAATGCTCTGGAGAAACGCAGACTCAAAGGCAACAAGGCATACAGCACCAAAATGACCGCACTACCGAAGGCCACGCCTAGAACGGCCTTCCCAATGTTATAGGGCTTGTCGTAACCTCCAGCAAAATAGGTGGATAGTAGCCAAATCAAGATATAGATGGGCAAAACAACCGCAAACAGTACTGTTGGATAGGTTCCTGCACCGCCATAAATGGTGCTGTGACCCCAGAAATAACTGATGGTCGCTAAGCCACCATAACCCAACACCGCATCGAGGAACGGTATGGCCGCCTTGTGGAAAAATTGCGACACTAGAGCGAAAAAGGCTTTGATGTAGATGGCCACATTAATAAGGAAAGAGAACGACTTGGCCCAGGAGTTGCCAAAATGCTTCTTGGCAAAGATCTCCATGGCGCGGTAGAAGACAAACACATAATTCACACTGGTCTTCTTGGTGCTCTCGCCCTTATAATGGATAATGCGCGTCTCGGGGAAATAGTAATTCTTGTAACCGCCTTGAGTAATGCGGTACGACAGGTCGATGTCCTCGCCGTACATGAAAAATGTCTCATCGAGCAGGCCAACCTTGTCCAAAGTTTCCTTTCGCATCAGCATGAAGGCACCTGCTAAAATCTCGACCTCATTGGTTTCATCGTTGGAAAGATGACCCATGTAATAACGGGCAAAGCGTTTGCTGTGCGGGAAGAGTTTGGTCAGACCGAACATCTTGTAGAACGCCGTCTTCGCCGTAGGCAAACCGCGCTTCGATTCTGGCAGGAACTGTCCCTTACCATCCACCATCTTCACGCCAAGACCGCCTGCATCAGGATGGCTGTCCATGAAGGCGATACATTTCGAGAAGGTATCATCCTCCACCACCGTGTCGGGATTGAGGAGCAGCACATACTCGCCTGTCGAAATCCTAATTGCCTGATTGTTTGCCTTTGCAAAACCGACATTGTCCTTGTTGGCGATGACCTTCACCTCGGGAAACTTCTGCGCCAGCATCTTCAACGAGCCGTCAACGGAGTTGTTGTCAACGACAAACACCTCCCCCTCGATGCCCTGCATGGCGCGGCGCACCGAGTAAAGGCATTGTTCGAGGAAATACTCGACGTTGTAGTTGACGATGACGACAGAGAGTTTCATTTTTTCAGCTTTATGCTATCAGCCGTAAGCCATCAGCTTGACAGCACTATTGCTGAAAGCTGACGGCTGAGAGCTGATGACCATTCATTTTTCGCTTTGTTTATAAATAGGTTTTCCTCTAGTTTTCAGGCTTGCTATCCAAATTGACTTTTACCGCCTTGACTTTCGTGCTATCAACCTCGGGTAGACCATCGCCAATATTCTCCAAACCACAGGCATTCAGAATCTTACCCTTGATAGCAGTGTTCTGCATCCATCCTGTGAATTGTTCTGCACCCGGGCCGTAGGCGTATACCATCACCGGCAAGCAGGTGTGGCTTCCAGTGGAATAGCAGAAGGACACATTGGTATATTTACCTTTCTTGTCGGGAAGGGTCAAACCACCCGTCTCATGGTCGGCAGTGACAACAACCAAGGTGTTTCCATGTTCCTCAGCATAGTCCAACGCGATTTGAATGGTTTGGCTGAAGTCGACCACCTCATCCACCATCCATGCCGAGTCGTTAGCATGGCATGCGAAGTCAATTTGCGAACCTTCCACCATGAGGAAGAAGCCATTCTCAGCATCATCAAGGGTGTTCAAGGCAGTCTTCACGGCACGAGGCAAGAAGTCGCCCCGTTTCGCCGCGGGAGGCATGTGACCGTCATCGGCCAAAACCGCATATTTCTTGCAGGTCACATCAATATCGGCAAGGGTGTCGTAAACCTTCCAGTCCAACTCATTCTCCATCTTCTCAATAAGGTTGATGCTGTCCTTGCGTTGGTTAAAGTGTTTCATGCCACCGCCGATGATCAGGTTCAAATAAGGATTTTCGGCCATCTGCACGGCAATATCTTCATATTGCTTGCGATGCGGCACCTTTGCATAAAAAGAGGCAGGCGTGGCATGGGTGACATAACTCGTCACAACGATGCCTGTTTCCTTACCCTGTTCAGCAAAGACTTCGAGCAAGGTCTTGACCGGAATAGTGTCCGGATTCACGCCAATCATGGCGTTGTTAGTCTTATGGTCGCTGGCGAGAGCTGTTCCGCCCGCAGCTGAGTCAGTGATGTCATTACTGGCCGAGTGGGTGTCGACCACACCAATGTAAGGGAACTTGGAAAACACCAACTCCTGACGGGTGGCCAACATGCCTGCATAGACCTGCGGCAACGCTGTGCCGTCGCCAATGAAATAGATGACGTTTAAGGCCTTTGGTGTCTCTGAGGTTTCTTTCTCGGTACAACATGAGGAAAAGATGCCCAACATAACGAGGGCGATTAAGGATAGTGCAATTAGTTTTTTCATATTGGATTGATTTGTTTAGCTATCAGCAGTCAGCCGTCAGCTTTCAGCCACAGTCAAACCAGGCTGATAGCTGATAGCTGACTGCTATTTAATCGTTTATTCTACCATTTTATTGCTTCCTCCCAACAACTTTTTTCACTGCCTCCACGATGTCGGGCGTGTCAAGATGATAGGCTTTCAGCAACTCATCAGGCGTACCGCTTTGGCCGAAAACATCATTGACGGCCACCATCTCCATCGGGCAAGGCAAATTCAAAGCCAACACCTGTGCGATGCTGTCGCCCAAACCGCCATTACGTTGGTGCTCTTCTGCAGTGACCACACAGCGGGTCTTCCCTACCGACTTCAGCACAGCCTCCACATCCAAGGGTTTGATGGTGTGTATGTTAATCAGCTCAGCATTGATGCCCATTTCTTTCAGGATTGGCAACGCTTGCACGGCTTTCCAAACGAGGTGGCCGCAAGCAAAAATAGTCACATCGGTGCCTTCTTGCAGCATTTGGGCCTTGCCGATGACAAATTTCTCATCCACTGGGGTGAAATTCGGCACTTTGGGGCGACCGAAACGCAGGTACACTGGGCCATCGTACTCGGCAGCGGCAAGGGTGGCATTCTTGGTCTGGTTGAAGTCGCAAGGCACGATAACAGTCATGTTGGGCAGCATCTTCATCAGGCCAATATCCTCGAGGATCTGGTGTGTGGCACCGTCTTCACCAAGGGTAACACCAGCATGGGAGGCAGCAATCTTCACGTTCTTGTTGGAATAGGCCACACTCTGACGGATCTGGTCATAGACGCGTCCCGTGGAGAATGCCGCAAAGGTGCCCGTGAACGGCACGAAGCCGCTCAAGGCCATGCCAGCCGCCATGTTAATCATATTGGCCTCGGCGATGCCCGTCTGGAAGAAACGCTCGGGGAACTCCTTGGCGAAGTCGCCCATCTTCAGCGAGCCAGTGAGGTCGGCACAAAAGGCCACCACCTTGGGATTGCGGCGCCCTGCTTCGAGCAAGCCTTCACCGAACCCCGATCTTGTATCTTTGTTGTTTTGAATTGTAAAGTCCATGTTTATATGTTATGTTGAATCGTTGATTGTTGAAATGTTGAATTGTTGGTCGGGGCCTTCGACAAGCTCAGGCACCCTAAGTCACATACAAACAAGGTCCCTGAGCCTATCGAAGGGCCGGCATAATTAGTAATCCCCTAAAGTCTCCTCCAATTGCGACAATGCATTAGCGGCTTGTTCGTCGTTGGGGGCGGAGCCATGCCATTTGTGCGTGCCCATCATAAAGTCGACGCCAAAGCCCATCTCGGTGTGGGCCAAGATGAGTTGCGGAGCACCTTGGAAAGCGTTCCCGCGGGCGAATTTCAGGGTGTTCACCACAGCCTGCATATTATTGCCGCTCATCTCGAGGACATTCCAGCCGAAGGCCTCGTATTTGGCACGCAAGTCGCCGAGGTTGAGCACCTCATCGGTGGGACCGTCGATTTGTTTCTTGTTGTAGTCGATGATGGCCACAAGGTTATCCACACCTTTGGCGGGCGCATACATGGCAGCTTCCCATATCTGGCCTTCCTCTTGCTCGCCGTCGCCCATTAGGACGAAGACAAGGTGTTTATCACCGTTCAGTCGCTTAGCTTGTGCTGCGCCGACAGCCACCGAAAGGCCTTGTCCGAGCGAGCCTGAAGCAATACGGACACCTGGAAGACCTTCAGCCGTGGTGGGATGGCCTTGCAAGCGAGTACCAAGGCGGCGGAAGGTAGCCAACTCTTTGACAGGGAAATAGCCGCGTCTTGCCAAGATGCTGTAAAACATCGGGCTGATGTGGCCGTTGGAGAGGAAGAACATGTCCTCGCCGTTGCCGTCCATGCGGAAGTTGGCGGGGTCGATTTGCATTTGGTCGAAATAAAGGGCTGTGACAATGTCGGTTGCGCCCAAAGAGCCGCCCGGATGCCCCGACTGGCAGCCATGCACCATACGGATGATGTCGCGGCGCACCTGAGAAGCGATTCTTTCTAATTCGTTGATGGTCATATTGGAAGTGTTTTGATTTTATGAGAATTTGACTGCAAAGCTACGGAAAAAACTATTCCAAATCACTTTTGTCGACCTTGTTTTTCTTTCGGTCATAGTCCTTCTTCGACTTATGCACTTTCGACGGCCGCATACTGACCTGCTTGCCGTACTGCTCGATTTCCTTCTCGCGGTCGGCTTTGAGGAGGGCTTTCAGGGTGCTGAATTTTTGCTTATTTTTCTTTTTCTTGTTGGATTTCATGGCTATTGCTAATCATTGTATTAATAAATTAAATCCTCAAAAGGAACAAACAATCAAGTGTCCATTTATTTCAAACCCAAACACCATTTTGCTCTATTCGTCAGAAGATGCTTCACTCTCTCGTAGGGTATCGCAAAATGGAATGCACCATCAGCGAAACAGCTGATTCCGTAGGGTTGGAAAGAAAACACAACTCCTTCCTCTGACAAACCCGGTCTTGGAAACGTATAGCCACCGATAGGATTGCCTTCTTCATCCAAATTGGTTACACCTGCACGAATACTGGATTCAGATACCTGATTGTCTGGCGACTTCAACGCTTCTTCGACAAGAATATTCGCCAGTTCTTCTTCATAACCAGGCTTAAACAAATAGGAATTATCAATCTCTTGGTTATTAACATGGTCGAAAGAGACCAATCTTTCAGTGAAACCACCATGAGTACCTCCACTATAGATAGATTCACATTGTTGATAGGTCACAAACCTATCATTACATATCATTGTCCGCATATTTAGTTCTTGATAAAGGCCCGTTGGAATAAAATCCTCTTCCATATCTCCATAGTCTGCTTCTATGATGGCAAAATAGACATCGGCAGCAAATTGGGCAATTTGACGATTATCCATAGGGTCACCCGTATATTCCAAGACTCCTCTCGGACTTATCTTACAATTATGAATCTTGGCCGCAATTGTTCCATCCACTTCGTCATTATTTGCCGCAACTATTTTTTCAGCCAACCATTTCCTTATCACTTTGGCATTAGCAACAGAGATGGTCGGAAAATCTACTTCAAAATAGTATTGGGCAACACTATCCTCCTTAACGAAACTTTGGGTCTTTCGTTCGAAAGACGAAAGCACTGCCGTTAGCGTTGAAAGCTGAGCCAAGCTGTTCTCATCCGAAAAGTCTACAAGCAGACATTTGAAAGGAGTGCATACGTAAAAACTATACGATGAAGTATCCGAATAAGGTAAGACTTGCAACGCGGGAGTTTCAAGCCACACTTTATTCTTTTCAAATATCCTATTCGAGCAAATCGTTTCACCCACCCCAAAATAAAAGGCCCTTCCGTCGACAATACAAATGGTGTCAGCAATAGGTGAAATTCCCTCTTCTTCTGTCACCACTTCTTCTTCATCCGCCATGGAAAAGACGTTCTCATTATCGGTTTCAGTCTCTTGCACCTTGACCGCCTCTACTTTCTTGACGGTACTATTGGTGCATGATTCGAGAATACTACCCTGCAATAGAAACATGCAGAGGATTGTCATTATATGTAACTTGTTCATATCAGTCATTATTAAATATGTTAAAGTCTTGGATTTACTTGGCAAAAATATACTTTTTTAAATTCATTCGCAGTTTTAGGTTAAAAATTCTTCTCTTGTTTTTTGCTCTTCGTCGCACGCGTTTTTCAGCCACGCGCCGCATGGCATAGAGCTGTTTGCCGCTATCAATAGCTTGGAATTTCACCACAACAGTTCCGGTTTTGTCGATAAAACCGTATATGTTGATTTCTTTATCATCGGTCATGCCGAAGCCATCATCGTCCATGTAATAGCGACCATCGGGATTGAGTTGCCAAGCCACTTCAGCAACTCCATTCTTAAACAACCTGATAAACGAGGGATAATGGAAACTCAAGCGACGAGCACGTTGAATGGCTTTTTGCGGGAGGGATTGCAAGGAATCCCAATCGATGTCGTTTTGACTGACGGTGACCAGCATTTCATCACTATCCATGAACTCGTAGGCACGTTTTGTGTTGTTGTCCATCAGGAAACGAGGTTTCCAATAACTGCCAATGACTTCGCTGACGATGGACATTCCATCACCCCAATCTTCGGTCTTAGCTGGATAAGTCCTGTAACGTTCTGTATTCAAACATTCGTAAATACTCCTTGGGAGTGTGTCTGCGTTTAGCAGTTCGTTGAAATGATTGTCGATTGTTGTCATATTCATATTGTTTTAGTGCGTTAAAGGCTGAAAGAAGAGGGTGTGTCATGGAAGGACGCACCCTCTCTTCAAAACATCATAATCTTTATAGTTTCTCCCCGCATTCTCTCCCTTTGTCGTCGAGAAGAACTGAGCCCTCTTCACCCTCGCAATGGTAGAGATTGACAGCAATAGCGGTAATATCGTCGTACAACGGCGGCGTAATTATGTTGCCATTGCGATCCATCAAGCCATAGTACCTGTCCGCAGAACGATACTTCAGGCAATGCGCTGTGGCCTTTTTCAGCTCCCCAAACTCATCATAGTCATCGGTGATGTACTCCATCTTTTCGATGTTCGTGTAATCACAAGAGTTCACTACATTGCCCTCCATGTCGAGCAGCATACCTGTGTGGTTCTGCAAACACACCGAGATATAGTCCGTGTTGCGGACGGTGACCTTTTCGTACTCACAGGGCAGGAAAGGTTCCCCGTTGGCACGAAGTAGCCCTTGACGACCTTCAGTGTCATGAATCAGCCAAAAGCCTTTCGACTCGTAATGGATGTGGCTATAATCAGGTTTCACTCTCCATTCGCCGTCCCGCCCGATGAGGCCCATTTTTCCGTTGTCACCCGACATTAAGCACAACCCATTATGGAAGCAATAGTCGTCAATGCATGGCGTGTAAGGAAATTCCTTGTTGATTACTGGTTGGCCCTTATGGTCGATGAAGTGGAGTATTCCCTTTTCATAGACACAAGCCGCGCCTTCAGAGAAAATCCAAGCTTTCTGATATTGCGCTGGTATGACCACCTCTCCCGTGAAGCGGTTGAAGTAGCCGCGCTTTCGCTCCTCAACGGTAGAGAAACAGGCTAGACTGTCGCCATCCGACGACTTGCAAATCCAGCGAATGTCTGTCGCCGTGCGTCGGCCCGTGGTTGTGTTGTAGAGGTAGGTAGGGCAGCTGCTGTGATAGACGACATAGGGGCTGACATACTCGTTGCTGAAATCATGCAGATAGGTTAGACTGTGATCCATGCGATGATACCTGTAGTCAATAATGATATCGCCAACACCATCGATGATTACGATAGTGAGCGCCACAGCAAAATACAGCGTCAAAGCGGCAGCACTTGTGGCAAACACATACCACACTGCTCTTGCGAACTTGTTCTCGGCCTTGTAGCCGAACATTTTGGCCACCCAGCGAGCGGCTTGCTTGATGCCTCTACCAAAGGTGGTGGAGGACTTGACTTTTTGTTCATTTTTACTCATAGTTTTAAACATTTAGATGGTTAGTGAAATATTACTTTTTGATTTCAATTTGTTTCATTGTGGTATCAATTGTACGCACGATATCCAATGGTCTGGCGTTGGGTCGTGTTTTTGTTCATGAACTCGTCCCAGATCCTCCTGTATTGCCGCAACTCCTCGGTTGTGACAGAAGGGCGAGTGGCTAAAAGTACTTTCTTCAGCAAGGCTTCATCGATGACAAGGTTATCCTCATGGGTGCTAAGACAAGCGCTGAAGGTGAGTCTAGCCGCCTCTTTTACCACATACGAGAGATCGCCTGCGGTGAAGCCTTCACACATCTTGGCTAGGCCTTTATAGTCAATGTGTGATACATGTGGCACCTTGTCAACTTCCATCTTCAAGAGTTCCTCCCGACCCGTGGCATCAGGCAGGTCGACAAAGAACACCTTGTCGAAACGGCCATGCCTGATAGCGGCTCTGTCCAAACAATCGAGACGGTTGGTCATACCTATAACAAAGACGTTCTTCTGGATGCAATCGTTAAGCTGAACAAGCCACTCAGCTACCTCGCCAGCCGTATACTCACTTCCTCTCATGTCGCGTTTTGCGAGGTGGGCGTCAATCTCGTCCACCAACAACAGACATCCTCTGTTGTTTTGTTTCGCTTTTTCCTCTGCTTTTTGAAATAAGTCACGAATAAGTCCTTGTGTACCATGGATATAAACCGAGCCAAGGTCGGACGGGTTCACGAAGAACGTATCCATACCTGTTTCTTCGGCCAAGCGATTAGAAATGTAGGTCTTACCACAACCCTGTGGCCCGTAAAGGATAAAGTTGTTCGGCTTGATGCCAAACTTAGCGGCCAGTTCACGGTTGTTCATGATGTCAACAAAGTCACGACGAAGGGCATTCTTGAGCTCTTCCATGCCTGCAACGGCCAGCAGACCTTCCCCTTCCTTTACCTTGGCTTCAATCTTCAGCCGAGGTGTTTCCGAGTCGGATTCTTGCTGTTCATCTTTTGTTTCATCCCCTTTATTTTCGTTCTTAGCGGCATCACTACCCTCTAACTCCTGAGTCTTGGTAATGACGGGAGCTTTGGCATCAATACCATTTTCGCTCGCAAATCTGCTGAGTGCGTAAAACATGTCATACAAATTAATGTAACGCAATTTATTCTTGCTGAGGGCTTTACAAAGGATATCCTTCAGCCCATCCGGCATGTCGTCAAAAACTGGTGCAATTCCAGAATTGGTGATGGCACGAATTTGACATTCTGTTGTTGACTCGTCGATGTCGTAGGGATAGTAGCCCTGTAGCATGTATCCCAATAGCATCCCTATTGAGAACACATCGGAAGCTGACGAGTAACGTCCCTGATAAGTCTCTGGAGCACGACAGCAGGGGTTCAAGTCTTTAGTGACGAAAGGAGGATTTCCAGAGCATGGGCCAGATACATGATCCAATCCTCCGAGATGCACAATCACGCCCCCTTTCACTCTCGACACAATGACCGTATCGGGGTTCAGGTTGTAGTGTCCACCGCCGTTGGTGTAGACAGTCAAGTCCATCACGGCGGTCATCACTTGTAGAGCGATGTTGACAGCAACACTTACAATCAATGGCCTGCCGCACATCAAAGCCCGAAGCGTCGTTCCCTCAAAGTGCTTTGCGGTCATGTACGACATCGTCCTGCCTCGATAGCTAAGCGAGCCGGTTTTGATAGGTTGGGGAAAGGCTGCATTCGTCAATTTCGAAAGCATGGCAAACTCCCTCATCTTGCCTTTATCCATCAACATCCTGCTGTTGTGGTTGTCATAAACGATCAGATACACTTTTTGGCTTTTAGGTGTCAGCGCTTCGTACACTTCCCGGTAGAAACTCTGCTTGCTGACCAAGCTCAGAATCCGCAAACCGGCAAACGATTCATTCAAGTTAAGCATCATTTTCTCAATTGTATTTGGTTTATTATCAAATCAAGTAACTTTTCAAACAGGAGGGCAGGGCATGCATAGCAATGCCCGGTGCCCGAATACGGGACACCGTTTTGGCCTCCTTTGGCCAATAGGATTGATAATAAAAAGTACTAAAGCGCAGCAAAGCAGTGCTGCACTTACTGGGTTTGAACAGAGAGACGAGCAGCCGACAATGCCAGCACCCTGTACTCACCCACCGGATGACAACCTTAGATTTCGCCTCGATTGTGAGGCGTTTATGAATAAGACTATTTCGGTTTTTTTTGTACATAACCGTATATAGTTATACCATTAGACACCACTTTCCACATCCGATTTTCGATGCGAAACCTAGTACTTTATTATTACAAATCCTATATACGGTCGAATGACCTTTACATTAAGTCACCATATTTCAACAATTTATGTGTTATATATTACAAAAAAAACTCATTTATTATTTCTGATATTCTATCATGATTATTTGTCGCTGCAAAATTATATAATAGTTTCTTTATTCGCCACTATAATTATTGATTTTTTTTCTTTATCACCCAAAAAAAATCTATTTCTTCACAAACAACTTTCTCAAGCTACCATATTTTGATTGTACCAACAAGAGATATACCCCTGCCACATAATCATTCACATCCAATATCAAGGTCTCAACAGCATCAGCTTCAACCTTATCTACGCTCTGTCCAGTCATATTAAATACCGTCACACTATGGATGCCCTCACCCCTAATATTAAGGATATCATTAGCGGGGTTGGGGAAGATGCTCACATAGCTGAAGTTTTCGTCTTCACTCGCAGCGCTTCGGAAACGGACTATGTATGGCTCACCCATTGTGCCGACCATGGCATCCGTCTCATAGTTGAGAGTCTCTTCTGAACCGCTGTATTCCATACCTGTCTCCATATCATAAAGACTAAAATTTAGGTTAGCAGCATCTTCACCTGTAATAGTGAGAAATGCCATCCAACGGTCAATTGGCTCGACGTACATCAGACGAACGCTGCCTCGACACTCGTCAGCGGCGAATGCGGCCAACTCATAATTCTCCGCTCTCAACTCTTCGCCATCCAGTTCGATGATGGCCGTCACCGTCATGTTGTGGGGATAGGCATGCATGTCCGGAACCCAGTGGTTATTATCCGCTGTATGGTTGGCTTTCTGTTCCACACCTCTCCCCCCTTCGGGATAAACCAATGTCTTGGGTTGGTTGCTACTCGAATAGTACATCAGTCCCATGCCAGGCTCAATGGTATTGAGAGAGCCATACCAACCGTAGTTTGGATAGTAATCCGCATAGCCTTGCTGCGACTTCAGCATGTCGCCTTGAATGGCATTCATCCCTGACAATGCTTCATTTACATCCATGGCTGTCGACGGCACATATCCCATCCATGTCCATCCATGGCTTAAGGTAATGGGGTGCTGCGAAGGCACCGCTCCCATTCCCGTCATAGCAACCGAACATGGTGCGTCAGTCTTGATCTTATACGAAGATTCGTTGTTGATGCCGGACAGAGAGCCGTACCAGCCGTAGCCTGCATAATAGACGATGTAGCCGTCGGCCTGCGATCGGATGCTGATACCATTGCCATCTAGGCCGTCCTGAAGCATCCCTAGGCCTTCAATACCTTCCTGCTCGATGTAGGTACTCCACCAGTTCCAACCGCTAGTAAAGCTGATGGTCTGGGTAACAGGCGTTCCTATCTGCACACTCACAACATTCGACGGATCCGACTCTCCTCCAAAGTAGTTGGTCGTGACTTGGTAGTCGTATATGCCATCAGGAAGGTTGCTATCAGTGTATGTATTGTCAGTCAGGTTAGTGGCCACGGCGTTGCCGTTGCGGTAAAGGTTGTAGGTGTACGTGCCGTCTGTGAGGTAGGTCTTGATGAGCCAAGAGCGGTTATTCAAACGGCTCCAGCTGCTTACACCAGATTGAGAATATAAAGAAGCATCTGAAACATTGACTCCTGAATAGGAACAATATGATGCAGGCTTGTAAACATCTGAATAAAAAACAACCCATAAGTCCTGAGTGTAATCGATAGGAACAGGCTGTGTGAAAACTATATCTTGCCAACTGCCAGCAGTAGCTGTATAATTCTGCTGATAAACGAATTCAGTTATGGAGGCAACGTTACCCTTGTAGATTCCCACCGTATATTCTCCTGCACGACGTGAATAAAAAGAGACTTTTTCAATAGTCATTCCAGCATTTGCCATCAATACGGAAACAGAATAACGCTGCGCCCAATAAGTCCTATCGCCTTGTGTGTTTGCCCCAGCGCCCGATGTGCTTGGCTCATCTAACCCATAGTGCAATATAGAGGATTCAGTGTTTGGGGTTTGCCACGAAAGACTGACATCGTGGCCATTAGTATTTGCCACCATGTTGGTTGGAATTGGCCCCGAAAAATGGATTTCAGCAAATGCTTTGCTTGACTTCAATGACATTGTGCCATCGTTTTTCACACTTTTTACATAATAAAAATGGGTACCGTAATTGACATTGTGGTCTGTATAACTGGAATTGTTCAAATGTGCGGCCACCAAATCTCCATCTCGATAAAGCCTATAATGAGACGCTCCCGAGACTGGCGACCAATTGATGATTACGTTTTGTCCACTGACCGATGTAGAAATATTGTTCGGAGGGGCGATGGAAGGAGTGTTAGGGTAGCTTCCAAATACGGCACCATTCAGGTAATTCATATCATAACTCGGGTGAATGGCTCCAATAGCATAATAGCCATCGTAATTGCCTCCCCACCCCAAGACAAAATGGAAATAGTCGTACTCATCGTACCCGTCACAAATGAAAATATGTCCTACGTCAGTTTGCTGATTTTTACCACGATAGATCACTGGATGTTCAAGATCTAAATCGCTTTTGAGCATAGCTATCCATTGGGCATCAGTATAATTAATCTTGCGAAGATAGTGGGAATTATGAGTATAGTTGAAATATGTCCATAATGCAGTGTCGACATCCGGAGGATTGGTGCCGCTGGCCGTGTCGCCATAATTGATGTCCACAGAGACCCCACAATGATAAAGAAGTGTAGCAACAGCCGAGGCTTCGGCATCTGAATATCCATGGAAATAGTCGTTAAGCATATTGTCCCAGTCATAGACCGTTTCACCGAAGTTGGCGTATTGGACTCCGAATTCTGGATGAGCATGGGGAGTGTAGGAATGTTCCCCAATACCTCTGATAGGATGCTCCCAGTATTTTAGAAACTGAGCCATCGCCACTGATCCACATCCCCCGACGCAATGCCCCCCTGGGCCTTTGGGAGCTTCTGGACATAAATTATTGAAAGGAACCCGTTTGTGACTCCATTTGGTTCGAATTAAAGGACTCACCACCGTCCTTGACTTGGGTTCCAAACCTCTTCCATTAATCAAGTCGTTCCACTTCGAAAGGATTTCCTCAGTGGCAGCCAAACGGTCTGTCTTAACCAAGGCAATTTGATCGTCGTATGATTTCAACCAATCTCTAACTTCGTTACACATTTCTTCATTGCCAAACCCTCCATTGGTTGAATACCCCAACACAGGATGCACTGCATCGTCACCAGCGATGATGACAAAGCATCGCTCATTACCAAAGACATAGAAATTCGGGAAAGATGCTTTTTCGGCGAAGTCGATCAGATGAATTTGCGGAACGCCTTCCACCTTGGAATTGAGGAAGGACTGTGCTACACGCTGGGCTGTTTGCACAGTCACGTTTTCGGCAAACACCAAGGTAGCCATACTTATGAACAAGGCTGTAAGTGCGACAATGATGTTGTGTCTTCTCAAATTTTTCATTATATTGAAATTCAACCTATTGGTTATCTATTCCTTAACGAAACACTCCATAAACAAGTCGTTTTCAGTGTAGATACGTAATATATATAAAGCCGATTCGTAACCATTTACATCAATTCGTATCTCCTCCTGTCCTTCTACTTCCCTGTCTTCCACCATCTGCCCAATCACATTGTACATAGTCACTCTTCTGATGCCCTCGCCTTTGATGGTAAGTACTTCATTGACGGGATTAGGAAAAATCTCTAATGGCGTAGTACTTTCTTCAACTCCGTCATAGTAAATGAAATTGGCCACCAAATGGCGCGGCTCTGTAACAGTGAATTGAATTGTCGGATTATTTGAGATAGCATTGCCGTTCTCCATCCAATTGAGGAAATTATAGTTCTCGTTTGGAATGGCATTCAAGATGCAGGTTTCTCCACATTGGTAAACGCCCGCTCCTGTTACTATGCCTACGCCTTCGGGATTGGTTTCGGCAGTGATTTCGTATGATTCTCTTGTGAAGTTGGCGACAAGATTGCGGTCGCTGGTCACAGTAAAGCTGTAGTTTGCTTGTGAAGAAGCTACATTCCCGTTCTCCATCCATCTGTCAAAGGCATAGCAGGCATCGGCCGTGGCGTGTACGGTGCAGGTCTGCCCATAGGTGAATATCCCGCCACCGCTGACGGTACCGCCCTCAATCGGGCAGGCCGCTACGGTTACAGTATAGGTTTGTGCCGTAAAATGCGCAACGTAGGTCGCCGACTCGGTGACTGTAAAAGAAAAGCTGGAATTTTCAGAAACTTGCACCCCGTTCTTCATCCATCTTTGGAAGTTGTAGCCTGCATTGGCCGTAGCAATCAGTGTACAGGTCTCACCATAGTTATAGCCACCTGCACCCGTTACCATTCCTCCCCCAATTGGGTCGGCTATCGCGGTGATAACATAGGCTTGCATGGTGAAGTTGGCCACAAGCGTGCGGTTGCTCGTCACCGTGAATGCATAAGGGTTATCGATCGAGACCGAGTTCCCATTCTCCGTCCAATTGACAAAACTGTAGCCCGCGTTGGCTGTTGCCATTACGGTGCAGTTGTCTTCATAATGGAAGGCTCCGCCGCCCGTCAACGTACCTCCGTTGGAAGGATTGGCTGAAACAGAGATGACATAGCTGTCCAGATGGAAATGCGCCACAAGGTTGCGATTGCCTGTTACAATAAAGGTATAATTAGCATTGGTCGAAACCTCATTGCCATTCTCCGTCCAGTTAATGAAGGTGTAGCCTGGGTTAGATGTTGCCATTACACTGCAGTTGTCTCCATGATGGAAGGCTCCGCCGCCCGTCACCATGCCTCCAGTAGAAGGATTTGCTGAAACAGAGATGGCATAGCTCTGTAGTTGGAAGTGCGCCACAAGGTCGCGGTCGCCCGTCACAGTGAAGGTATAGTTGGCATCCGTTGAAACCACGTTGCCGTTCTCCGTCCAATTTAGAAAGGTGTAGCCTGTGTTGAGTGTGGCGATTACGGTGCAGCTTTGGTTATAGTTGTAGGTGCCGCCGCCAGTGACCGTGCCGCCGTTGCTTGGATTTGCCGACACCGAAACCGAGTATGTGGGATTGCCGACCTGCACATGGACCGTATTCGACGGGTCGGATTCGCCGCCGAAGTAGTTGGTGGTGACATGGTAGTCGTAAAAGCCGTCAGGCAGGTTGCTGTCGGTGCAGGTGCTCCCAGTCAAGTTGCTGGCAACGACATTACCATTGCGGTAAAGGTTGTATGTATATGTGCCGTCGGTAAGGTAGGTTTTAATCATACAAGAATAAGAGGGTCCAAAAGCTCTCCAAATAATACCATACAGATTGGAATACAAAGCTGCATTTTCTTTATCTGGCAAATTATAATCGCAAAGCGGTGCTGGATAACCAATATTGGAATAAAAAACAACCCACAAATCCTGTGTATAATCGATTGACACAGGTTCGGGAAAGACAATGTCATGCCAACTTTCAGCCGCAGCGTTGAAACTCTGTTGAAACAACAATTCATTCGGATTGTTTTCCTCTCCCATATAAATAAACAAGGTATAATTACCTGCGTAATAAAAAAAAGACGACACCTTTTCAATAGCCATGCCTGCATATTCACTTATTGTTGACGCTGGATAACGTTGCCCCCAATACGTACCATCTGGATAGCCTCTTTTATCTGTACAAGCACCTGTTCCATATTGAAGTATAGCGGTTTCAGCATTCGGTGTTTGCCATGAAAGATTGACATTTTGACTGTTGGCTGTAGCCTGTAGATTACTCGGAACGGGACCCGTAAAATGCAAATCAACAGTAGCGATGTTCGACCTTAAAGACATGGTACCGTCTGATTTCACGCTTTTTACGTAATAAGTGTGCGAACCATAGCTGGCATTGCTGTCTGTATAGCTGGTGCTGGTCAAGTTGTTGGCAATCAAATCACCATCAAGATATACCTTGTAATACGCGGAACTGGGTACAGGTGACCAACTAATATTGACGGTTCTGCCATTGACAGTAGTAACCACATTGGAAGGTGGATTGATCGAGGTCTCATTGGGATGGCATCCAAACATGGCAGCATTACCGTATGTGTAATTCGTAGAGCCTTGATGCAAGTCTGCAATGGTGTAGTAGCCGTCAAATCGACCACCAATAACGCCCCATTCAAAATGGAAGAAGTCATTTTCGTCATAGCCGTCGCAAACAAAAATATGTGCATTGGTCCCTTGATTATCACTACACGCACGATATAACAAAGGTTGAAGATTGTCCAAATCATTCTTTAGCATCGAAATCCATTGGGTGTTTGAATAGCTTAATTTAAACACGTAACTAGTAGTGGAGGCATAATCAAAATAGTATCTCATAGCGCTGTCAAGTATTGGAGCAGCAACATTGCTTGTATCCGGGCCATAGTCCATATTGACAGACACACCGCAATGATATACCAAAGTGGCGACGGCTAAAGCTTCGTCACTTGAATAGCCTCGAGTATAAAGGTTTTTGATATTATCCCAATCGTAAGTAGTTTCGCTGAAATTGACAGATAAAGTATCATATTCTGGATGGCTGTGAGGGAGATAGGAATGAGAGCCAACACCTCTGACAGGATGTTCCCAATAGTTCATAATTTGAGCCATGGCGATGGCACCGCAACCCGCAGCACAATGATTGCCATTACCATATATCGGACACAAGTTGTTAAATGGAAGTTTTTGACTCCATTTCGTGCGTATCAAAGGCTTCACAAAACTCCTCGACTTTGGTTCCAAACCTCTGCCGTTTAATAGGTTATCCCATTCTTTTCGAATTACCATTGTAGCCTCCAACCTACTTTCCTTGACGAAGGCAATCCCATCATCGTAGGCTTTCAGCCAATCCATAATGACTTCTGGCATCGCGTCTTCTCCGAATCCTCCTTCCATCGAATACCCCAACACAGGCTGCACACAATCATCACCAGCAATGATGACAAAGCAATGCTCGTTGCCAAAGACATAAAAATTGGGAAATGAAGCCTTTTCAGCAAAATCAATTAGATGAATCTGTGGGTTGCCTTCCATCTTGGAGTTAAGGAAGGATTGGGCGGCTCGTTGTGCGGTTTGGACGGTTACATTCTCCGAAAACGCGGGCATCACCGCCATCAAAAACGCTACTAATGTTAGGAATAGTTTTTTCATAATACGTTATTTTACATTGTTTAATTCTTTCAAAAAGAGGATGGCCAACTAGGTTGTTGGCCGTCCTCAAACGATTGCAATTTGATTAAGCTGATTCATGATTTGAATTTGGAAACTCATGAAGTCATTCCGTCACTGTAACTTTACAATAATCCGATTCTCCTTGATATGTTGCTGTGATTCTGCATTTTCCGGGAGAAATAGCTTTAACACGGCCATATTTACCAACTTTCTCCACGGTTGCTATTTCAGGGTGATCCGAATCCCAAGAATCCACTTCTAAAACATCTTGGTTATTAAAAACATAAGAAACACCGTCTGTACGACCACACCACAAAGATAAGGAATCGCCTACTTTCAATTCGATTTCATCCATGTTTATCACCGGCTTTGGATTGGAAATATAGGGCGTACCGTTAGGTCCCGATTCCGTTTTGCAACATGATGTTGTTCCGATACCTGCAAAAACCAGCAGCACAGCCGCTGCAATTGTTCTGAATATTCTGTTCATAAGTTTAATAATTTGATTTGTTAATTAATTGATTGATTGTTATTAGTTTCCGTTTTCTAAAATTTTGTCCAATGCGACACTGATGGCCATTTCTAATTGGTTGTCGGTACCACTATTCCATAAAGTCTGGTCGAATAGGCACTCTATATCGGGTTCAGTTCCATGACCTTCATAGATGGTGCCATCAACATCTTCAAAGAGTTTTTGTGCTGCCGTTATGGTGTATCCATTGCCTTTTCTTTCAACAATTGGCCCAGTAGCACCAAAAGTTCTTTCTCCAACTACATAGCAATTTGGCAAATGCTTTAACGCAATTGGTCCAACTTCTCCCATGCTAACAGAATTAACATCTGCCAAAACAATTATTGGAATCTCTCTTTGTCGACTAACCGATGACGGATGAATAATCCATGGCATTTTTGCTGACAAGTCAAATTTGCCTAACCCTAATTTCGTCTGAGTGTACCCGATTAATATAGGCTCTGTCGTAAAACAAGATAGCATTGGCACGAGATTCTTAGCATCTCCCCCAAGATTGTCTCGAACATCAATAATGGCCGCTTTGATATTCTCCATAGCAACTAATTGCCTAAAATGGCCAAATGCTCCAATTGTATCAAGCGATAATTCACTAAATGTAGGAATATACAAATATGCGATTTTTTGATCCAATATTCCAGAATAAAAAAACCTTGTAATAGTTATTTCCTTTATTGTTTCTTTGACCTTTATTGTTTCTTTGAAAGGAGACGATATTGTATCCACCAATCGGCCACATTCCACCAGCTTATTCAGCTGACTTTCGTGCCAAAATTTTCTGTAATGATAATAATCTCTTTTTTCAGCCTCGTCTTGCCCAGGAGTCAATTCTATGGTATCATTGGTTGAAGGTCTTGCCAAAGTGATTGTCAAATGATGGTCTATCAAAGTAGATGAAAGTTCTCTCCAAGTCGCTTCCCAAACAGAATCCAGTTCATTTTCCATCTCTTCAAACAAAGGATGATATTTGGTATAGACAGCATCCCAATCGGTTGTGTCAACCGACCAAAACACATAGGTGTCGTTCAATTCGTTCCAAACGGCTTCAAATTGCTGGACATCCGTCGTAATGGATGCGTTTTCGCTTTCTTTATGGCAGGCTGTCAGACCAATTAGCATGAAAGCTAAAGACAATGTGATGGTTTTAGTTAGTTTTGACATGGTTTTCAGTTTTTTAATTTACCCAATAATCCAAATTGCATTACGATTGCATTGTTGCGACTTAGGAAATCTAAAGCTTCAAATTCCTTATACTGTTTGGTTAATGCAAATTCGTAGCGAGCTACTGCAAAGCAAGTCCATTTCGTACCAAGATGCCATTTGTATCCCAAGCCACCAATGAGTCCAAACTCCCAACGATTACCTATGCTATTCTTGAAATCATAGTTATCGAAAAATTCAACGACCTTATACCTATGAAAACCAGAAAAAACACGATAACTACGATAGGAGTCACACCAATAGGCTCCAAAAGCACCTGCATCAACAAAAAACTCACCGTTGTTTCTTTTCGCAAAGGAATAATCCACCATTATTCTGGATGACAGATACAAATCATTGCATCGGGTTGTTGAGTAATAGGATTTAGTATATAATCTGTATCCCTTCTGCTGGAAGGACAATCCGCCAGTAATACTCCACCTATCGTTACATTGATAATCCGTCGCAAAATCAATCGTTGGTCCAAAACACCCCGTATAATGATAATAATCGTACTTGATGTGATGTAAAAACGGATGATTATAAGCCACACCCACACTACCACCGATGCTCCATTGGGCAAAGGAAGACAACGAGAGCAATGTTGCAATTGCAAGTAATAACAATGATTTTTTCATAATAATATAATTTATTGAATTATAATAATTTATCAAATTTACTATTATTGAGTGACAACAATGCGCTTTGTCGCAATTCCATCAGAAGTCGTGATTCGGATGAGATAAACGCCAAATCCGTAATAGCTAAAATCATATTCAAAGCAGTCAGATTCGGCTTCGCTTTCAAAAACAAGTTGCCCCAACATGTTGCAGATGCTGATTTGCTTAAGATTTTCCGATTCCAATCTAATCTTGCCAGATGTAGGGTTAGGATAAATGGATACAGGAATGTCCGAGTTTTCATTTATTGCATTACCAATGGCAAAAGTAGCTCTAACTGAAACTGCAAATGGTGGCATTACAAAACAATAGTCATTTTCCCCATTGCTTCCTTGCGTTATTGGAATGGTCTGAAAAGGGTTATCCGATTTTTGAACTATTACTGATGCCACATGACAACCTGGGTTAGGGATAAGCGAAAAACATACCAAATCTTCCATCTGTGAGCAACTTGGCAAACTGACAAAAGAGCCACCTGCGCCATTGTTGCCACAGATAGCTTTATAAATATCGTAGGTTCCACACCCCTCTTCTATGACTTCAAAATAACTATTCCAATCGGAATTCTCGTATGCTTCCTTATTACCACAAGACACTATTAGTTTACCATTTCCTTCAAAAGCATTGCCACCAAGAAACGGAGGCACAACACCTAAAACAATCACATTTGTCATGGTAGTTTCCTTAAAAGCCCAACTCTCTATAGATGCAACAGAATTGGGTATGACAATAGACGACAATCCTCTACATTTATAAAAAGCTTCACTTCCAATCGATGTAACAGAATTCGGGATGAAACTACTCTTGCAACCAATTAACAAACAATTAGTATTAGTCCTAATAATAGCATTACAATTCTCTCTTGAATCAAAATAAGGGTTTCCAGGCTCCACAATAATCTTTTCCAAATTGTCACAATAAGTGAACAATTCCGCACCAATTGTAGTCACAGAAGCACCAATAGTAATGGACTTCAAATTACTACATTCCGTAAAAGCATGTGCTCCGATAAAAATCACAGAATTAGGAATGGTGATATCCATAAGCCCCTTACAACAAGAAAAAGCATTATTTCCAATGGACTTTACCGAATCACCAATGCTAATAGATGTCAAATTCTTACAAAAATAAAATGCATAATTTCCTATGGAATTAATGGAAGATGGAATTACGATAGTAGAAAGATCATAACAACGATTAAAGGCATAATCTCCAATGGCAGTCACGGAATTGGGAATAATAGAGTTTTTACAACCTGCTATTAAGACATTTGTGTTAGTCTCAATAATGGCATTGCAATCATTTCTTGAATCATACATTGTATTGCCAGATGCCACACTGATATTTGCCAAGTTATCGCATGTAGAAAACACACCACTTCCAATAGATGAAACAGATTCGGGAATAATAATCGAAACAAGATTTCTACATTCAGAAAAAGCATAGTTCCCAATAAAAACCACAGATTTTGGGATAATAAGAGAAGCCAAACTGATACAACCCGAAAAAGCAGAACTTTCAATAGTAGTCACTGAATTGGGAACAATTAGAGAAGTAATTTCGCCGCACGATTGAAAAGCTGAAGACGCAATAGAAACTACAGAATATGTGAGTCCATCGTTTGGATTTGTAACACTTTCTTGCATAATTATATCTCCTGATGGCTCTGTATATTCATACCATGAATAACTACCTGGTCGCACCACTGCCACCTCAAGTTCTTGCAGATTTGTGATTCCATAGTACAAGGTGTCTCCAGACGGGCAAACTGCCCAAAAATCGAATGCAAACGCTTTCGATAATCCCATTGTACAATGCAGAAGGACAATAATAAAGAGTCTACGTATTCTCACAATGTTGTATTTTGATGTATGTATGCGTTTGTTTATCATTTCACTCAGATACTCGAATCGTTACATAACCCTTATCATAACTATCCTCTTGCCAATTTTCCGAGACAGCTTCACATGTAATCGAATAAATGGAGTCAGCCAAACTTGAGTTGACAACGATAGTGCGCGTATATTGGCTCACTGAAACATTAGTCTCTGTATACTCATCACCAAATTCATTGAATGTGATTGTGAATTTGCAACAAGCATGTTCTTGTGTTTTTTTGTAGACTAACAAAAGGCTATCGTTTCGATGCACTTCCATTGGAGTACCCCAAACACTAAATCCTTTATTTTCCACAGTTTCATTTGTCCTTAGATTCGTCACCGCGAAGTCCGCATCATTTTTCTGCCAATAAAAATTGCCTGTTGGACAATTACAATTAGTACCATTATTGTCAGTACCCTTTTGTTTACAACATGAAGCCAGCATAATCAAGACTACAGTCATCATCAAAACCATTTTACAAATTTGCACAATCTTCATCTCACTGTTTGTTTTAAATGTACATTCTTTCATAATACTGATAATTTAATTTATTGATAATCAAGATTAATAATAATCTTATATTGCTTTAGTTTTGATGTTACAAAACTATAAACAAAATTTTACAAAACTCGCCTCCGAATGTGGCAACATCCGTCTCATTTTTCACAAATAATCCTTCAAAAAAAGTTGCATATTTCGCAAAAAAGATTACACGGCATTCAGGTTCGGGTGTTTTTTGTCAAACTCATCAGCCAAATTGCGGAAGAAATTATGCTTCAATTCCTTACTATAGCGATATAGCAAATCTGTTTCGAGGCTATGTTTTCTCAGGATGCGGTACAGGTTCCTTCGGTCGGTACCGACTTTTTTGGCAAACTCTGATTTACGAATTTTTTTATTCCGCATCTCAATGGCCACCTTTTCGCCTACATGAACGAAAATGCAATGATGATTTTCTTCTTCTTTCTTGTTTTTCATGATTCCCTTGATGGTTTGCGGCATCGCTATCCATCAATCGCCAGAAAAAAGATAAGGTGCGGGTCCTTCCACCATATTCACGGGGAGCGTCGCATGAACCCCGCCCTATTCCATGAAAGTAGCCCACACCTATATGATGTGAGCATTGGCCTCAATGGAATAGGATACGAGACGTTACTCCTCGTGAAACCTACTTTATCCGACAATTACAAATCATCAGTTTGCGACGCTTTTGATTTGAATATGAATATCAGCTAATGCCTTGGTTTATAATATGTTGTTTTTCAATCTTTTTTAATGCAATCCTTTCTTTCAAAACTATTGTGCAAAAGTAAACAAAAGTCTAAATATAGGATAAAAAAATGGTTGAGGATTTACAAAAAGAAAAGCAAAAATTTCCTCACAAGCCAAATCTCATGAGCATTTATCGGAATCAATTATACTCTAGGCATACTGTAGGCATACTCATCGCATAGTGCAGGCACGCTCAACCATACCCTTTGAGTATGCCTAGAGCGAAGGAAGAGCGAGAGAAGAGCGAAGGAACAACGAAGAAAAGTCATCATAAAACCATCTTTTCCTAAGTTAACACAATTCCATCCCCTAAAGTCTAATCTCTAAACTACCCTACCATTTCCCCGAATATCCGCCACCACCACTATGGCCACCGCCGAAGGAACCACTTGATGAATGATGGCTGGAGGAATGGCTCGAATAGCTTCTGCCACTTTTGGAGCCAGAAGACGAAGTGCTACTGTAGTGTACCAGCATAGGTATTGTCAAGGTTTTCACGAAAGTTTCGCCGCAGTGTTGACAGACATAGGTTTCCTGCTTCTCACCGTTTTGGGTATAACTGGCTTGACGTGTCGTCACCGTATTCGTCAACAATGAGGTAAAGGCTCCGCACTTCGAGCAAGTCGAGAACTTGTTGTAACGCTTTCCATGTTCCCTCACCACATACTCGTGTCCATTAGGGCAACGGTAGGGCGTGAACTTCAAAGCCTCTAATCTTGCCTCCGCCTCGTGAATTTCCGACAAGCGGAAAGAATTATCATTGCTCAACATTTGGCCACACTGTGGACAACGGAATTCTTTTGCCGCATTCATCCGTTTTTTAAGAATCAGATAATAAATCCAGCCCAACCAAGGTGCTATCCAAATCGCAATCTTGTTGTTGGAACGATCGAAAGCGGCTCGGTAGACCGAATTAGGGTTGACCGTTTTTTTTGCCAATTTCTTGGCTGTTTTCAAGAGACGCTGGTTATGGCGGAAGCATATCCATGAGAGATACAAAAGCAGTGTAACTAACGCTATCCAAGTGTATAGTTTGCTCTGCTCGGCATTAGGGTATCGTAGGGTCATAAACGCAACTACCATAAATAAGATGACGAATATGGAAAGACCCAACATCATACCACCAAGACAGCCCTTGCCCTCCCATGGCGAGCCCGACCAATTCGTACTGAAACCATCGACAAAGGTAACACCGCTTTCATTATACGATTGATAAGCACTTGACACTGTTTCCTTTCGTTCCTTTCGCTTGCGCAGCCAAAAGACAATGCCGACAATGGGCATGGCAAACAAGAGCAAACCAAACAATCCCAACCATAGACTACTGCCAACCTCGTCAAAATCATCATCAGCGTCATAATCGGTTTGCGAAGGCAAAGTAGTTTTCAGCCCCATAGGGATTTCTCCTCCATAAACGGTCACAATATCGGCCACGCCAGCACAGAGTCCGCCCTCATAGTCGCCCGCCTTGAAAAAAGGCTTGATGGTTTTGGTAAAGATACGCTCACATTTGGAGTCAGTGAGTGTTTCCTCGGCACCGTAGCCTGTCTCAAACTCCAAGGCATGCTGGTCTTCCACAAAGAGCAAAAGCACGCCATTGTCGGTTTCAGCATCGCCAATGCCCCAATCGTTGAAAAGCTCCGTGGCAAAATGCTTGGGCTCCGCCTCACCGATACTCGACAAGGTCACCACGAAGACATCCGCCTTGTCGCGAATGGCACACAAGGCCGTGTTGATGGTCATCTCAACACTGTCCGACAAGTATCCATCAGGATCCGAAACATGGATGTCGTTGCCCTGCAAACGCGTGTTGGGTACTGTACGCACCGTCCACGCTCCATCCGCCATCGCATTGAAAACCAATGAAAACAATATCAAAAATAAGGCAATTCGTTTCATCATCGTTCGTGTAACAACCTTACAAAGATACAAAAAAAGCCATATATCCTCCTTTTTTATTATTTTTGCACCAAATTTCATCAGGCAACCCATGTTTGACAACGAAGACTTTGAAGATTATTGGGAAGAAGAAAAGGACCGAAAGGCGGCCATCGAGCGGTATGAGGACATGCTGAAAACGCACGAATCGGTGTATTTCGACAGCGAGGAGTTTGAGTTCATCATCGACCATTACACCAAAAACAACGACCTGAACCGCTCAAGGCAGGCTGTGGAGTTGGCTATGGCGCAGCATCCCGAAAGCAACATGCTGAAAATCAAGTATGCTCGCCAATACCTTTTGGAAAACGACGCCCAAAGTGCTTTCGACATCATGCAGCATGTGGAACGCGTCGACGATGATGAGGATCCCGACTATTTCCTCACCCTCGGCTCATGTCTGGCCGTCTTGGGCAAGTCGGAAGAGGCTTTGGAGAACTATTTCAGTGCCTTGCCCTACTTCGACGAGGATGAGAAATTTGAACTCTACAACGCCATTGCCTACGAGTACCAACACATGCGCAAATACGACCTCGCCCTCGAGTTCTACGACAAAGCCCTTGCCCTCGCCGACGACAAAGACACCATCTACCACGAGATCCGCTGCTGCTACCTCAGCGCAGGCCGCAAAGAAGATGCCATCGATTACTTCCAAAAGCTGGTCGACAAAGACCCATACAACAGCAAGGCCTGGACCAACATCGGAGATGTCTACCGCATGATGGGCCAATACGAAGAGAGCATCGACCCTTACGAGTACGCCCTCAGCATTGACCCGGAAGACCTCTGGACCAACATGCATCTGGCCGACATCTATTACGACCTCGGGCGTTACAAGGAAGCCATCGACACCCTTGAGGAAGCCCTGCGTAATGGCGTAGAGACCTCGATGATACACACCACCATCGGCGACTGTTACTACCGCCTCAACGACCTGCAAACCGCTGAGGATCATTTCAACAAAGCCTTGGAAATCAACCCAATGATAGGTTCCGGTTATGCCGGTCTCGGCTACGTCTTCAGCGACCGTGGCCAAAGCCGAAAGGCCATCAAATTCTTCGAGAAAGCCTTGGAATACGAGCCTTGGGAGACCGACCACCTCTACTCCATCGCCACCGATTACATGAAGCTGAAGGAATACGACAAGGCCATGGAATGCCTGCGCAAAATCCAAGAGCAGACACCCAACGATGCCGATGCCTATTATTACATCGCAGACCTTTATGGGCAACAGGACAAAATCGACGAGGCCATCAACACCATCAAATTCGGGCTAATGCAAACCGACAACGACTCCTCGCTGCTTTATCTTTTGGCCTACGCCTATTTCGTGAAAGGCTCACACCACGAAGGTTTGGAAGCCTTAGACCAAGCCTTGGATGCCGACTTCGAAGTGTGGCCCGACTTCTTGGAATACGACAAGGAACTGCTGGCCAACGACACCCAAATCCTCGAACTCATCGAACAACACAAGAAAAACCAGAATTCAAATACAGCAAACCAACCCGAATAATTCATGCGTATCAAAGACTACCTATATATTTTCCTGATTGCCATGGTGCCCATCGTCGAACTGCGTGGCGCCATCCCAGTGGCCTACACCTTAAAAGCGACGACTTCCCCTGACCTCAACATCTTATTGAGTTACATTGTCATCGCCATCGGCAACATGATTCCCGTTCCCTTCATCTTCTTCTTTGCCCGCCGCATTTTGGAATGGGGCAAGGACAAGAAAGTCATCGGAAGGTTTTTCACTTGGTGTCTGAAAAAAGGCGAAAAAGGTGGTCAAAAACTGCAAGCGAAAGCCGGTCGTGGCCTATATTTCGCTTTATTGCTCTTTGTCGGCATCCCGTTGCCTGGCACGGGCGCATGGACTGGCACCTTAGCAGCCAGTTTCCTTGACATGGACTTCAAGAAAAGCGTGTTGGCCGTCATTGGAGGTGTGGTGCTCGCCAGCGTCATTGTCGGTGTGTTGTGCACCCTTGGATTCGGAGCATGGTTTGGCATTACAGGACAATAAAAACAAGGCACTATGAAACGCTACGGACTCATCGGACATCCACTGAAACACTCGCAGTCAAGGTTCTACTTCAACGACAAATTCGAATATGAAGGTCTCGACTGCCTTTATCAGCATTTCGACCTCAAGTCGTTGGATGAACTTCAAGAGGTGATGGAACGCTACCCCGACCTCTGTGGGTTCAATGTGACAATACCTTATAAGGAAGCCATCATTCCCCTGTTGGATGAAATCGATGAGACCGCGAAAGAAGTCGGTGCTGTCAATGTGGTGAAAATCACGGAAGGCAAGCTGAAAGGCTACAACACTGATGTTTATGGATTCGATCAACTGCTCAACCGCGCCCTCAACGGCAAAACCATTAATCATGCCTTGGTGTTGGGTACAGGAGGTGCTTCAAAAGCTGTGCAGTATGTACTAAAGCAAAAAGGCATTCCCTTTTCCACCGTCAGCCGCAGTGCCGAAAAAGGCGACTACACCTACGACACGCTGAGCGATGAAATCCTGCGCCAAAACCACCTTATCATTAATACAACGCCTTTGGGCATGGTGCCACAAGTGGACACTTTCCCCGACCTTCATTACCAAGCCTTAAGCGGCAAGCACATTCTCATCGACCTGATTTACAACCCGAAGGAAACGGCTTTCATGGAGTTAGGCAAAACCTGGAGCGCAAAAGTGTATAACGGAATGCAGATGTTTGAGGAACAAGCGAAGAAAACTTGGGAGATTTTTAATGACAACTATGGCCTATGACTATGGCCAATGGCTTGCTATTACGTATGAGCAAGCCATGGTCATTGGCCATAAGCCATAGTCAAAAAGAAGAACAAAATGGCGAGACAAAAAATAAAACGAGAACCCGAATACATCGAAGACGTCGAAATCATCGACGCAGGTGCTGAAGGCATGTCGGTGGCCAAGCCCGAAGGGCGCGTAGTCTTCATCCCCTTTGGCGTGCCTGGCGATGTGGTCGACATCGAGGTTTATAAGCGCAAGAAGAACTTCTTTGAAGGCAAGATATTGAACTTCAAGAAGATGTCGGACAAACGCGTGGAACCCGTATGCCAGCATTTCGGCCTTTGTGGCGGCTGCAAATGGCAGCAAATGGACTACCAATGGCAGACCTACTACAAGCAGAAACAGGTGAAGGACAACTTCGACCGCATCGGAAAAATCGATTATCCTGAGATTCGCCCGATTTTGGGTTGCGAAAAGCAGTTTGCCTACCGCAACAAGCTGGAATACACCTTCTCGAACCGTAAGTGGCTTACTGATGGTGCACCCTCAGGAACTCATGATGAAGACGCCTGCAAGGGACTCGGTTTCCACCTACCCCAACTCTTCGACCGCGTGGTCGACATCGAGCAATGTCACCTGCAAGCCGACCCGTCGAACGATATCCGTCTGTTCGTTAGGCGCTTCACGCTGGAGCGGCACCTCCCCTACTACAACTTCCGCACTCACGAGGGACTAATGCGCAACCTTGTCATCCGCTGCAACTCAAAAGGCGAGTTCATGGTCATCATCGTGATCGGCGAGGAAAACGCCATCGTGCGCCATGAGCTCATCCCAGCCTTGGAAATGGCCTTCCCACAAATCGTATCGCTGCTTCTAGTCATCAACCCGAAGTTGAACGACATCATCAACGACCTGCCGTTTGAATGCCTCAAGGGCGAGCCTTACCTCATCGAGACCATGAAATCGCCGCGCCCGGGATTCAATGACCTGAAATTCCGCATCGGGCCGGTATCGTTTTTCCAAACCAACGTCTATCAAGCGGAAAGGCTTTATAAGACCGCTTTCGACCTCGCGGAGGTGAAGGGCGATGAATTGATGTACGACCTTTACACGGGCACGGGCACTATCGCCCAATATTTCTCAAGGTTTGTGAACAAAGTAGTGGGTATCGAGTATGTGGAGGCTGCCATCGAAGACGCCAAGGTGAATGCTGAAATCAATGGCATCAAGAATTGCACATTCTATGCTGGCGACATGGCCAAGGTTTTCACCGATGACTTCATCACCACCAACGGTCGCCCCGACTTCATCGTCACCGACCCGCCTCGTGCTGGTATGGCCGAAAAAGTGGTGGAACAATTGTTGAAGATTCAAGCGAAGAAAATTGTCTATGTCAGCTGCAACCCAGCCACGCAGGCCCGTGATTTACAACTGCTTGATTCAGCTTATAAAGTGATGGCTGTGCAACCTGTAGACATGTTCCCACACACACAGCATGTGGAAAATGTGTGCTTGTTGACCTTGAGAGACTAAGAAAGCCCTTTGATCTTCTCCATCAGGTTTACCAAGTCAAGGTCTTCTGACTTCACCGTGATTTTGGCTTGCTCATAAAACGGCAGACGTGAAGTGTAATGCTGGGCGACAAACTCTGCCAACTCCTCTTCGCTTTTGCCAACAGCCAAAGGACGTTTCCGCTTGGCGTGGAGCAATCGGTCAACGACGGCCTTTTCGCTGATGCGCAAAAACACCGTCAAACCGTGTTGGTTCATCCACTCCATGTTGTCGAAATAGCATGCCGTGCCGCCACCTGTCGAAATCACCACATTTTCAAGGTTTTCGGTCTCCTTCAGCACCTCCGACTCAAGTTTACGGTATAAGGGCTCATCGTATTTGTGAAAGAAATCGCAAACTGAAATCTTATATTTCTCCTCGAACAAATCATCGGTATCTGCCACCTCCCAACCTAAACGATTGGCCAAGCGACGCGCCGTGGTTGTCTTACCCGCGCCCATGTAACCGACGAGATAAATCCGATTCACGTTCATCATTTCACCCAATCGGCAGAACGAAATGCATCGCCTACCTGATAGACCATAGATTTGTTCGGCGCCAAGGCATTGACAACATACTTCACCACTTTCTTTTCCTTTGTAAGGGTCTTACTACCGCTCTTCACGACATTATATGTGACCCAAACGACGAAGTTCTCCTTGTCGTCAAGTCGCCAAGAGCCTTCAATGGTCACATTGTTCCCCTTTTTGTCAACGGCATGACACAAATACTTGCCATCACCATAAAAGGACTCTGAGCCTTTAGGGAAGAACGACTTTTGTTCGGAATTCTCCTCTGTATATTTCCATGTGCCAATAAGATAGAAATCCCATACCGCTTCCTTGGCAACAGATTGTTTAGGCTCTGCTTTGCGTTTGCCCCCTGGTATGCAGCCTGCCATAATCATGGCCAGTAACATCAATACTATAGTCTTTTTCATTTTAGATTTCTTTTGCGTTTATATTCGTTAATGGCATCTTCCGCTTGTTTGATAGACTGTTCTACAGGACCGTATTCATTCACATCGACGCCATGGGCTTTCGCATAAGCCACTGCTGCCTTAGCTTCCTTTAGGGCTGCCTCAGCCTGTCTAAGCTGTTCATCTGTGGTGATGATCAACTCTTCTGTCGTATTGTTAGTCTCAACATTACTCTTTTCCTTAGGTTGTTCTTGCTTCCCGACCTGTTGCTGGCTATCATGCTGATCCTTCTTTCCAGTATTTTGCTTAGGCTGATCCTTCTTACCCGTGTTCTGCTTATGCTGGGTCGTTTCTTTTCCCGTTCCCTTCTGCTTCGCCTTTTCCTGTTGGTGGACCGATGACTTATCGGTTCCTAGGAAGTCACCAGTATAAATGTTTTTCCACACATAGCAACCACGTTTCTGGTCCCACACTTTCCTAACGCCTGAAAAAGGCGACACCTCGGGATTGTCGGGGTCGTTGTTTGAACCCGTGAAATGCACATGCTTGTCCATCTCTTCTATAGGCTTCATGTTCTTGTCGAGGCAGATAAAGCCACCCATACTGTTTTTCCACACATAGCAGCCGCGTTTATTGTCATATTCCTTATGCACGCCAAAAGCTTCGGTGTTGACAAATACAGTTGTATTATCATCATAATAATTGCTTCCCGTCTGTGCCAAGGTCAGCATGGGCATCGACAACAAAATGATTATCAGTGAAATCAATAGTTTCCTTTTCATAATCTTAGGCTTTAGTTATTAGTAATCATGTGATATTGACAGATTTGCAATTTGCCATCGCCGTCGCGGAGGTGCATGCCGTTGCCTTGGCAATAGCGCCACATCTTGCAATGCTCACACTGGTCGGTCTTCATCCATTTCCGGTCGCGGTAAACCTGGAATTTGTTTTGCCAAACGTCCCAAAAACTGTCCTTGTAGATATTGCCTTGATGGTAGTCGCTGCGGATACTGAGGCAACCCGAGATAGAACCGTCGGCCAATATGGAAGCCACATTAATGCCCGCACTGCATGAATAATAGTGGTTGCGCACCTCGCCCTCATATTTGCCAAGGAAACCGTCGCAGCCATAGTCGGCACGAATCTTGCCTTCAAGACGTGTTTGCTTGATGAATTCCATCATCTGCACAAATTGTTCATTGCTGAGCTTGAAGTCCGGTTCGTTGGCGGCGCGACCGAAAGGAAACACGGTGAACAAGCGCCAACGGCGTATGCCTAACGAGATCAGGAAATCGCGAAACTTCGGCAAGTATTTGATGGTACGCTGGTTGACGCACGTAATGACATCCCATGTAAGGCTTGGATGCTGTTTCATGGCTTCCACTGCACGAAGTACGTTTTTGTAACTGTTGGGATTGCCGCGCATCCAGTTGTGGTCCTCCTCGAAGCCATCGAAACTCACTGCCAGCGACTTCAGCCCAGCATCCATAAACTCATTGAGTTTCTCGGCCGAGAGCAACATGCCGTTACACACCATGCCCCATACGAAGCCGCGCTTCGAGATTTCCTCGCCGCAATGGGACAAATCAGGACGCACGGTGGGCTCACCACCAGTCGTGATGACCATCACCTTGCCCGGATCTTGATGGGCGCGCACCTCATCAAGCACCTTGGCGAAATCTTCAAAAGGCATGTCATCCTTTTCGGAGAGCATACGACAATCGGAACCGCAGTGGCGGCAGTTGAGGTTGCATCGCAGCGTGCATTCCCAAAACAGCTGGTGCAGCTCATGCTCATCGATGCGCTTTTGCAGCACCTGATGATTAAGCTCAAGCATCACCTTTTTATAAAAGCCGAGACGTTCGCTCATTTCTTCTCTACTTTTTCATTTGCCGTATCTCAATCTCATATGGACTACCATACAAAACTTCGGCATCCGGTAAACGAGAAATATCAAACTCATCCAGCTCTTTTTTCGCTTCTTTCAGCTGTCTCTCCCAAATGGAAATATCACTTTCCATATTGGCTTGTTCTTCATCGTAATCTGGATACATCCCTGGAGGTGGGCCGTAGACACAAGGCGGAATATAGGCTTTAATAAGGAAATCCAATGAATCAATACGTTTCAGGATTTGACGGCGGCGAACGTTACGGTCGAGGTCGATATCTTCGCCTAAACGATAGTTGATGGAGTCAAGCCTATTTTCAAGGGAATACTTTTCATCAAAATGTTCCATGAAATCTTCCCAGTAATATCGGTAGTAGTTCGGGTCGTCCTCTTCGGGATTTTCAAACTTATCGCTTTTCACCTTGGCCAACTGCATTTCAACCCGCTCACGCTCTTTGCGGAGCTGCTTGCGTTCCTTGCGCGTCAAGCCATTCTGCGTGCAGCAGGCTCCCAAGAAAGCCAGCCCCGACAGGGCACAAATCCATACCGAACGAACTACCTTTTTCATGGCGGTTATTCCTGGTTCAACTCTTTCAGTTCCTGTCGAACCGCTTCAAGTTCACTCCTCAGGCGTTGGGTTTCCTTGCCGTATTCTTCAATAATTTCGGGCGAGCCGTAAACGCAGGCGCCTTCGCGTCGTTGTAAGGCAGCTTGAAGGTCAACGATACGTTCCTGTAAAGCCACACGGCGTGCGCTCTTCTCCAAGTCGACCTCCTCACCTAATTTGGCATTGATGGAATCAAGCTGACTTCGTAAGCGATAGGTGTCGGCAGCTCGTCTGGCCATAATCTCTGGCGTTCCGTAAACCACAGAGCCCTCTCGACTGGTCAAAATCGCTTGGATGGAGTCGCGTTCTTTGACAAGTTGCTTGCGCTCTTTGCGTGTCAAGCCATTTTGCGAGCAGCAGGCAGCCAAGAAGGCCACGCCCGACAGTGCGCCAATCCATACAGTTCGAACTACTTTTTTCATTTCATTTTAGTGTTATAACGCTGCAAAAGTAAAAGAAAAATTTGAAATTTGCTAGAGAATCTCAAAAAAAACAGCCATCGATATCCAAATTATCATTACTTTTGCACAAAACTACAAACTAACGATAAACCTATTCTCTAACAGTAGTAAATTATTGGTTTTAAAGGCAGAATAAAAAGAGTAAAAATGAACACGGTATCATTGTTTTCCGGCGCAATGGGATTGGACCTTGGCATTGAAAAAGCAGGATTTGAGATTAAAGTATGTGTAGAAATGGACAAATGGGCAGTGGAAACAATTAAGGCGAACACAAACATTCCTGTTATTGACCGTGATATTAATTTAGTCCCAACCGATGAAATTCTATCTACCGCAGGCCTAGATAGAAAAGATGTAACATTGGTAGTAGGAGGGCCTCCATGCCAAGCTTTCTCAACTGCGGGAAAGCAAAGAGGGCTAGCTGATTTTCGTGGCAACGTAATCCTCCAATACTTAAGAGTGGTTTCAGAAATCCGACCACCATACTTTATACTTGAAAACGTTCGAGGTTTAATTTCCGCAAAATTGAACCAACTTCCTCTCGAATATGAAGAATACAATTCCATTAAATCAATCAAAGGCAGCGTATTACAATTCATAACTACCGAGTTTAAAAAGATCGGCTACAGCATCAGTTATGCATTGCTTGATTCAGCCAACTATGGGGTACCTGAACGTAGAGAAAGGATGGTCGTTATCGGTCATTTGGGCGATCGAGTTCCCATTCCAAGTCCTACACATTCCAAAGAAGGAGGCTTCAACACCAAACCTTGGCTGACGCTACGAGACGCCATCGGCGATTTGGAAAAACGAGAAGATCTGAATTTCATTCCTTTACGGCCTCAAAGTCTGCCCTATATGAAAATGCTACATGAAGGCGAAAACTGGAGAAATCTTCCTGCTCACCTAGCTCGAGAAGCCATGGGAAAAGCATACGATCTTTCGGGCGGTAAAACTGGCTTCTTACGTCGCCTAAAGTATGATGAACCATCACCAACATTGGTGACGAGTCCAACCATGCCTGCTACATTGCTTTGTCATCCTACTCTACTTCGACCATTAGCTATTGAGGAATATGCTCGAATCCAACAATTTCCTGACAATTGGCAATTTAAAGGACGTATTGAAACAATTTACAAACAAATAGGAAACGCTGTTCCCGTTGGGTTGGGTTATGCAGTTGGTCATCAAGTTATGGAACACATCCACGGGCGGATAAACATGAATGAGGAAGCACAAAACCGAATACCTTATTCGAGATACAAGCACACCAAAGATGAGGAGTTCTCACTACTCTTTGAATCAAGAAAAGAAGACAAAAAAGGAAAAAATACAGTTATGGACAACTTAATCAACAAAGTGGAAGGTTATGTCCGAGACAACATCTCCCAATTTCACGAAGCAAGAATCAACAAACTAAAAAAGCTTAAACTTGAAGAATTGCTAAAGAAAAAGAACCCATATATGTACAAAGCCAAAAACATCAATGCTGCAGACCAACTTGTTAGAGGCTTGGCCTCTGCTTTTATGTCATCAGCAGAAGAAACCATGTTTGGCGACTGGCTTGAAGGACTAGCCATTTTTGTAGCAAAAGAAGTCTATGACGGAAGAAAAAGCTCGGCAGATGGTATCGATCTAGAAATGGACAAAGATGGTTGCCACTATGTCGTAAGCATCAAATCAGGGCCAAAATGGTCTAATTCTACTTCTTTGAAAAAACAAATGGAGAATTTCAGAAAAGCTATAAAAATCTACCATACAAGTGGAAACAAAAACGTCTGTTTAGCCATTGAAGGTTGCTGTTATGGCACCGAGCATAGTGAGAATGACACCAGGACAAAAATTTGTGGACAAGAATTCTGGAGATTCATTTCTGGCTCTGACACGCTTTACACTGATATCATTGAGCCTATGGGAACCGACGCAAAGATAAAAAATGAACTATATCAAAAAGAATATGATGCTATGATTACCAAATTCATAGTTGAGTTTGCTTCCAAATACTGCGATGAAAATGGTTGTATCGAATGGAACAAAATCCTTAGAATAAATTCAGGAATTACTTATAAAAAAGCAGGTAAGGCTTCTTAATTGCTATTCTAAAAAACCATCAAAACAAGAACAATGAGACATCCATGGTGGTGTCTCTTTTTTTATCTTCTTCTCTGAAAAAAGTTTTCAACCTCCCCTGTTGATAAACCTGTTGATAAAATGTTGAAAACTAATTGGTGCCTCTTTCCGATGAATCACCTACAATTCCTAATTTTGAGTGCTTATCCATATTTGGAATTATTGCGAATTAAATCATTAAGTATCAAACAAATAATCATCATCCAATGAAACGAAATCTTACTTTTTTGTTGACAGCTTTGTTGCTGTTGACGGGAATGAACGTTTGGGCGCAATCTCGAACGGAGATCACCGATGTTCTCAACCGAGAACTTACCGGTGTCACTATCACATCCTATACCGGTTGGGAAGGAAAGACCAGTAACTCCGATGCTGTCTATGCAGGTAATAGTGCTGGCGGCAACGAATCCATCCAGCTGAGAAGCAACAACAGCAACTCAGGCATTATCACCACTGCATCGGGCGGAACACTGACCAATGTTACTGTTATTTGGAATAGCAACACTAACGATGGCAGAACTTTGAACGTGTATGGCAGTCACTCCGCTTACACTTCACCGACTGAGTTGTATAATGATGAAACCGATGGAGACCTTCTCGGCACTATTGTGAAAGGCGAAAGCGAGGAATTGGCAATTTCAGGTTCTTACGAGTACCTCGGCCTCCGTTCTGCCAGTGGTGCCATGTATTTGACGGAAATTGACATCACATGGAACACCGAAGGCGGCACTCCTCAAGAGACCGTAGCCACCCCAACCTTCAACCCTGAAGCTGGCACCTATTCCGAAGCTGTTTCGGTCACCATCAGTTGCGCCACCGAAGGGGCAACAATTTACTATACCCTTGACGGTAGCAACCCGATGGAGGACGGCACGGTCTACACCAGTGCCATTAACATCACCGAAACCACTACGGTGAAAGCCTTCGCCATGAAAGAAGGCTATCTCAACAGCGGTGTCGCTTCGGCCACTTATACCATTTCCGAAGCCCCAGCTCCGACCCTCATCACCATCGCCGAGGCACGCGCCCTTGCCCTCAACGAATACGCCTTGGTACAAGGTGTGGTGACTTTCATCGACGGCCGCAATGTCTACATCCAAGATGAGACGGCTGGCATCGACCTCTACTTGAACAACAACACCGTGCCTTCGGCCATCGCCTTGGGCGATATGGTCCAAGCCTACGGCAAAAGGGCTGCATACAACGGCCTCGCCGAACTGAGTGGTATCAACGGCAACGATGCCGAACAATTCAGCATCCTTTCGTCAGGCAACACACTGCCCTTGGCCGTGAAAACCATCGCTGAAATCCTTGAAGGCGGTGCCGATGCCCTGCAATGCACCCGCGTCAAGGTAGAAGGTGCCACCATTGGTGCCATCAACACGAACGGCAACACGCCTTTGACGCAAGACGGAGCCACCATCAACATTTATAAGGTTCCTGCCTTGACAGGTATCGAAGAAGGTGATATGGTTGATGTCATCAGCGTCATCGGCTATTTCAACGTGCCTCAACTGAGAGTTGCATTGGCCAACGATGTGACCTTGATTGAAACGCCTTCAACTTCAACCATAACTGTTACGCCTACGGCGCTTTCCGGTTTCGAATATGAATTTGAGGCTGGCGGCCCATCGGAAATACAGTATTTCACTGTAAGCGGCGATCAATTGACTAACAATGTCAGTGTGATTCCTTCTGAGCATTTCGAGGTTTCCACTCAGGTCATCGAGCAGTTTGAACCAGAAAATCCTGCAATGATCTACATCCCTGAATCGGGTTCATTCTACGACATCCAAATTTGTGTGAGACTGAAAGCCGGCCTTGAAGCAGGCACATACAACGAGCAGATCGCTATCACTTCAGAAGAGGCAGGTACTGTATATGTCAACGTTTCAGGCAGTGTTACTGGTGGCGCGCCTACCCCACCTCCCACTCCTATAGAAGGCGAATATGTGCGCATCAGCGACCTCAGCCAACTCATTGCTGGCAGCTATGTGGTCTTTGCCGCCCGTTTCGACGAGAATGCCACCGACTATTACGCCATGACAAACGCCTCTTCGGGCAAGCCCACTGGCGTTTTGTTCTCCTCCACCACTAATGAAGGCAATGAGATTCTGCCTGCTACTATCACTGATGAAGAAAACAGCTTCTATTGGATTGTCGGCGTGACAGACAACGGCTACACCTTCACCAACGCTGCCGGCGAAATGATTGGTTATACCAGTAGCACCAATTTCACCACAAACGGCGACAACACCGAATGGGCTATCGAGTTGGGTAGTGCTGATGCTGGGGCAATGGTACCCAACTATTCAGGTTTCCTTGTTACTAATGTGAATAACGATCAGAGGCATTTCGCTTTGAACGGCAACCATAACTTCGGCCCCTACCACTCAAATAACTTTTCCAACAATGGATACAACTTCTACCTTGACCTGTTTGTAAAGGCTGGTGGTGAGCCTCCCGTCCCACCTACACCCACGGTAGCCACACCTACCTTCTCGCCTGCCGCAGGCACCTATACTGAAGCACAGAGCGTGAGCATCACTTGCACGACTGAAGGTGCTACCATCTATTACAGCACAGTATCAGAAAACGGCCCTTGGGCTCCATATTCAGGAGCTATCCAAGTCGAAGAGAGCATGACCATCTGGGCCTATGCCGAAAAGGAAGGCTACAACGACAGCCCAGTATCCGAGGCCACCTATACCTTCCAACTCGGCATGGTCACCATCTTCAACCAAGACTGGGAAGGCGAAATGAATGGCTGGACCTTTGTTACTGTTGAGGGCAATAAGCCCTGGACCGTAGGTCAGTACCAAGGCAACCACTACGCTTACGCTAACGGTTACAACGGTGGCGTTAACGAACAGTGGTGCATTTCCCCTGCTTTCAACATCAACGATTACCAGAATGTAATCCTGACGTTTAGAAATGCGAAGAACTACACTGGTCCTGATTTGGAACTGAAATATTCAACCAACTACGATGGCGTTGACCCAACGACAGCCAGCTGGTGGACTTTCGACTTCAACATATCGCCAGGCTCATACACTTGGGTTGAGTCAGGCGACATCCCGATCAGTATTTATCCAGCATATAGCACAAACTGCTATATTGCATTCAAATACACCTCAACAGAAAACGAGGCTGCCGCTTGGGAGGTTGACGACATCATGCTTGTGGGAGCCACCAGCGTTCCAAATCTCACTGTAACGCCAAACTCATTGTCAGGCTTCACACATGTGGTAGGTGAAGGCCCTTCAGAATCGCAATACTTCACTTTGTCGGGTGTCAACATCGGTCCGGCACCGGGCGGCGGCTCAACGGGTAGCATCATCATTCAGTCCAGTGAAAATGAATTCGAGGTATCTCTCGACAACGAGACATTCTCATGGCAGGTTGACATTGATGGTATTAACGGCACGCTGGAACCGACCCCAGTTTATGTGAGAATGAATGGTCCTGCGGTCGGACAATACACAGGAACTATTGAGATCTATGCTTCTTCATCCGACGAAGCCACCGTTTCTTTAAGCGGCACAGTCACTCCTCAACCCGTGCCTGGCGATGATTATGTACGAATCACCGACATGAGCCAACTTGTTGACGGTAACCGCATCGTCTTTGCCGCCCGCTTCGACGAAAATGCCTCTGACTACTACGCCATGAGCAATGCCGCTTCGGGCAAGCCCGAAGGCGTGCTGTTCACCTCCGCCTTTAACGGCAGCGACGAAATCCTTCCCTCCTCCATCCTTAACGAAGAGGACAATTTCTATTGGACAGTGAATGTCACCGCTGACGGCTACACCTTCACCAACGCTAACGGCGAACTGATTGGCTACTCCTCAAGCACAAACTTCTCCCCCAATGGCGACAACACGGCGTGGAGCATAGAAATCGGCACTTCAGAAGAGACAGCCATGGTGCCCAACTACACGGGCTTCGTTATTGGCAACGTGAACAATCCGAACAGGGCATTCGCTTTGAACGGCAGCCACAACTTCGGTCCCTACCATATCCAGAACATGGCTGGTGAAACCTACAACTTCTTCCTCGACATCTTCATGCAAGGCGAAGGCGGCCCCTGCACTGTGGCTGCCCCGACCTTCAATCCCGCAGGCGGCACATACTATGAGGGTCAAGTAGTTGCCATAAGCTGCACCACACCTGATGCCACTGTCCACTACAGCCTCATTCCTGAACCCTATAACTGGATGGATTACCAAGGCCCCATCACCGTTAACGAAAGCATGACCATTTGGGCATACGCCGAGAATGGTGACTGCGACCCCAGCCCCATCGTCAGCGCGGAATATATTATCCAAGATGACCTCACCATCATCTTCAACCAAGACTGGGAGGAAGACTGGCACGGTTGGACTGAACGCTGTGTATATGGCGACTCGCTATGGCGCATTGCTTCCTACCAAGGCAATCACTACGCATATGCCAATGGCTACAACCATCCTGCCACAGAGGATTGGCTCATCTCACCCGCTTTCGACCTCGATAGCTACAACAACGTGGTACTGACCTTCCTCACCGCCAAGAACTACACTGGAGATAGCCTCCGCGTGTATTTCTCCAACGACTACGACGGTCAAGACCCGACCACTGCTACATGGCAAGAACTCGAATGCGAACTCTCACAAGGCAGTTGGAACTGGGTTGAGTCGGGTGAAATCAGCCTCGATGAATTCAGTGGCTCGAACTGCTACATCGGTTTCAAGTACACTTGCACCGATGAGGAAGCAGCAGGTTGGGAAGTCGACGACATCATGCTTACCGCAGGCGGAGGCGCAACGCCCATCCCGACTCTGACAGCCACACCTAATACTATTAATGGCCTCGACTACATCTTTGAAAACGGACCTTCAGCCTCACAAAGCTACACCCTTACTGGCGCCAACCTCGAAGGTGAAGGCTACATCACTGTAACGGTGTCAGGTGAATTCGAAATCTTAAATGACGATGGCAACTATAGCAGTAGTCCGTTTGAGCTCCACTATTCCAATGGAGTAATCGACAATCAGCCTGTGACTATCACCGTCCGTTTGAAAGGTGATCTTCCTATTGGTCCTTATCCAGGAAACATCACCCATAATGGTGGCGGAGCTACCGCTACGGTCAGCCTGTCAGGCACCGTACGCGGTGATTTTGAGCCCAACATCTCTGCTGCCATGCCGCTTTACATCCAAGGCAACAACGGATCAAACAACAACCGCGTGCCCGTGGCCATCCAAGTCACGCTGCTTAACCTCGAACCGAACACCACCTACCGTTACACCAACCAGTTGGTCGACGACAACGATGGACCTGAAACAGCCGGCGCTGGTAATGTAATCTATGTCAACGGTGATGGTTTCTACCGTACGACTAGCCCGAGCCTTGAAACGGAAGGCAACTATGGTGAGTTCACGACAAGCGCCAATGGCAGTCAGATTGTTTGGTTCATGAACGAGCCCACAGCCAATGCCCGCTTCACGCCTGGCAACCATGTCTATCTCCGTATCCGCCTCAATGACGGTCACAACGGTACAGAAGTGGCTAACACATTCACCACCGATGAATATGCCACTGTGCTTAACTTTGGCACTGAAAACGACGAGTATAGCGGATCAGCCTTCTATGTGAAGAGCGAAGAAGATCCTATGAGCTTCGCCATGCTGTTGTCGGATGCAACCCCCTTCCGTCCGCTTTATTCCACCAGCGTTGAGACAACAGGTGTTGACTTTGGAAGCATCAACCAATACGCCGACTTCTATAAGGAAAAGGTGGCTGGTAAGGACGGTTGGTTCGGTGGCATCCTGCCCAATGTGAATCCCAACGGTGTCAACCGCATTGTGATTTGGGACCTTTACAGCTACACGCTCAACGAATACATATCAGTAAACGGCGAGTGGAGTCCTGAAGCTAACACCGTCAACCCGAACGCAGGACTCGATGCACCCATCTTCATCGACCTCACCGATGATGGTGTTGAAGAAGGCTTGGCCACCAACGTGAAGGTTTGGAGCACCGACCATGAGTTTGTCATCGAAAACGACGACAACGCCCATTATAACATAACCGTGTATAATATCCTCGGTCAACCTATGATGATGAAGCAGATCAACGCGGGCAGCACTGAGCGCGTCAGCCACAGCCTCGCCACGGGCATCTACATCATCCGTTTGCAAAACAACCAGAACGCAGTTTCTGTAAAAGTAATAGTTAAGTAATAATAGTTAGGTAAGTAATTTTCCCTTCGGGGAAACGAAAAGTCCGGGAGCCTGGCTCTCGGACTTTTTTGTTATGGTAACGGTGCAACAAAAGATGAAGAAGGCATGTCATTCCTTTGGAATCT
>JAFRRE010000130.1 GCA_017428285.1 Bacteroidales bacterium
CAACGCCGTCATCGACTTGATCATGATGAAGATGTTGGTCTTCAAGAACGGCAATGGCGCTCCTGAAGTGCAGGACATCCCTGCCGCCGAGATGGCCAAGGCTGAAGAGCTGCACAACAACCTCATCGAGCACGCTGCCGAAGGCGAAGAGGCTCTGATGGAGAAGTTCTTCGAAGAGATGACCCTGAGCGAGGAAGACATGGAACGCGGTATCCACCTGGGTATTGTCAACCGTGAGATGTTCCCTGTCATCTGCGGCGCTGCCAAGCGTGGCGTGGGTGTCACCCGTCTGATGGATTTCATCATCAACGCTTGCCCGTCGCCTGCCGACATGCCTGCTATCAAAGCCAAGAACGGCCAAGAGTTCCACAACAGCGTTGATGACCCGACTGCTTTGTTCATCTTCAAGGTGACCACCGAGCAGAACCTCGGCGATGTGGCCTGGATGCGCGTTTATGGCGGCACCGTGGTGAAGAGCCAAGACCTCATCAACCCGCGTACGGGCAACAAGGAGCGTCTCTCACAGCTGCTGGTGTTCCGCGGCAAGAACCGTGAAGAGGTTGAGAAAGTCAACGCTGGCGACATCATCTGCACCATCAAGTTGAAGGATGGCCGCATCGGTGATTCTTTAGTCGATGCCAAGGCTGCTGAAGCTATCTTCCCAGAGATTCCGTTCCCGAACCCGATCTTCTCGATCGCCGTCAAAGCCGTCAACTCACAAGAAGATGAAAAACTCGGCAGCATCCTCAACGACATCCACAAGACCGACCCGACCGTCATCGCCGGTATGTCGCGCGAACTGCGCCAGAACATCCTGCAATGCCAGGGCGAATATCACTTCAACACCCTGAAGTGGTACTTCGACAATGTCTATAAGATCGCCATCGAGACAGCTTCGCCGAAGATCCCGTATCGTGAGACCATCACCAAGAGCGCAAGCGCCAGCTACCGTCACAAGAAACAATCCGGTGGTAGCGGTCAGTTCGGTGAAGTGCACATGCAACTGGCTCCTTACTTCGAGGGTTACACCGACCCGAGCGAACTGCAGGTGCGCGACAAGCAAGAGTACGAACTGCCTTGGGGCGGTAAGCTCATCTTCGCCAACTGCGTCGTCGGTGGTGCCATCGATGCCCGCTTCATGCCCGCCATCCTGAAGGGTGTCAACGAGCGCTTGGAGCAAGGCCCGCTGACCGGTTCTTACGCCCGCGACATCATCGTCTACATCTACGATGGTAAGATGCACCCAGTCGACTCCAACGAAATGGCCTTTAAGATCGCCGGTCGTATGGCTTTCAGTGCCGCCTTTAAGAACGCTGGCCCGAAGATCATGGAACCCATCTACGACCTCGATGTGCGTATGCCCGCCGACCTCATGGGTGCCGTCATGACCGACCTGCAAGGCCGCCGTGCCATCGTCATGGGTATGGACAGCGACCACAACTACCAGACCATCCACGCCAAGGTTCCGTTGGCCGAGATGGACCGTTATTCCACCTCACTGAGCTCGCTGACTTCGGGCCGTGGCACCTTCACCATGAAGTATGCTGAATACCAGCAAGTGCCCACCGATGTGCAGAACCGCCTCCTCAAGGAGTACGAAGAGAGCCAGAAGGAAGAAGAATAAAAGAGTATTTTTTCATAAGTATTGCATTTTTTCCCCGCTGCGTATTTTATGTGGCGGGGTTTTTTGTTTATTTTTGTGGGCATGAAACATATAGCTTGGATAGGATTGTTGGTCTTGCTAATCTTGTCAGCTTGCGACGCCACCACGCGCGAGGCGCGGCGCATGGTGAAGCGTGCCGAGCAGTTGGCTGACACTCTGCCCGACAGCACCGTGCGCTTGATTGACAGCGTGCTGCGCATGCCCGCGAGCTTCAGCGAGCGGGAGCGCATGGACATGGCCCTGTTGCAGGCCGAGGCCTTGTTTGGTGACCATGGACAGGAAATCTCGCCCCTCATGGACGATGATTTCTTCGACGACCATGCCCCCCTCTCCACCAGCCCCGAGCTGGAGCGCACCGCCGCCTATTATGCCGGGAAAAAACAATACGCCAATGCTGCCCATGCGGCGCTCTACAGCGGCTTCGTACAGCAGCACTACAACGAGAAGGAATCCGCCATGCGCTCGTTCAAGGAGGCGGAGCAATACGGCAAACTGGCTGTTGACAGCCTCACTGTGGCGCAGGCGGAGTATTGGATGGGAAAGATGCTGTACTATGAAGGAAGAAAACAAGAAGCTTTATCTTCACTTATTATTGCCGAGAGTTTCGCCAAAAATCGTTGTGCAGAACAGGCTATTATAGAAAACAGTAAGGCTGTGACTTACATTTTGATGAGTCAATATGATAGTGCGGAACTATGCCTCCGACAAAGTTTTCAGTATGCTGAAAAAGTGGGAGTGGACAGAATAAAACGTAAAATCTATAACAATTACTCGGTGCTATACCGCCTTCAAGGCAAATACGGACAAGCTGTTATTTCACTGCAGCAAATGATGCAAGAATCAAGTCTTAACAATCTTGAACAACTTGTATTATTCCTAAATTTAGGTAATACGTATTTTATGGCGAAAGAATTGGATTCAGCCGCTATGTATTACCAACATATGGAAGCGATTTTGCCTACCGCTGATGTAAAAAAAGAAACAGTATTTTCCATATACGAAGCCTTGTTACATTTTGCCGAAAGTCAAAGTAATACTGCTATGGCTTTGCAATACCGCGAAAAACATGAAAGATCGTTGTATGATGTGATGATCCAACGGCAGGAGCAGACCATTTATAGGATTCAGCAGCAGTACAACTATGAGAGTCTGCAAAATGTGATGAACCGAAAAATAATCCAAAGACATCTAATAATATTGATTATCAGCATATTATTACTTGTTACAACTATTATAGTTTTGGTTTTGCAATACAGGCGCAAACAGTTGCTGGAATCAGAAGAAGAAATGAAACAGCAAATGGACGCAATGAAGCAGGATTTACTACAAACGGTGAAAACCTCTGTTTTGGATCAAGAAATTTCTTCACGGTTAAGAATGATAATATTTGCCTATCGTACTTCACAGCGAGAAAATGACCCAAAAAAAGAATGGCAACCTTTGGTAATGAAAGTTATGAATGGGAAAGATAGTCCGTTTGAAGCTGCACAAAGTATTTTGGAAACGGCATATCCCCGTTTGTACTCAACTATTAAGGAAAACTATCCCAATCTGACTGAAACAGAAGCCAAGGTCTGTTTACTCTCTTGTTCAGACCTTTCCAATACAGAGATGGCCGACCTCTTGGGATTGAGTCTGAACACCGTCAACCAAAACCGCAGCAACCTGCGCAAAAAACTCAACCTAAAACCCGATAGAATGAAGGAACAGTTGCGTTCGGCATTGTCCAAGTAATTTTGGTTTTGCCTTCACAAGCCTAAATGCTTGTCTGTTTTGTCTTTTTTTACCTTCCAATGCTTATATCCAAAGCAAAAATACCTATATATTCGTTTTTGTTTCTTGTTGTTTTTCAATGGTTTGTATTTTCTCCATTGAAAAAAGGTTATATGAGACGAAATTAAAACTATATCTCAATTGACAGATATGTTTGACTCAGTAATTTTGTGCTGTAAATCGTTTCACGACACGTGTCATTATTCCTATTGTTAACCACAAAAATCAAACGACAATGAAAACAAAAACATTACTTCTCGTTGGCTTTTGGGCTTTCGGCTTGTTCGTTTGTGAAATGCAAGCCTTTAACACAATTTCAATTCCTATTAATATTTATATGAATGAGATTGTTGACCCGCCACAAGGTTACGAAGAAATTGCGCTACAAGGTAGTCTAATGTTCGGCGTTAATCCCAACGCCATCGTAGCCGGATCCAGCGAAGATGCCGTCTACATCGGCTTCAACCAAAGCTTCGGCAACGTGAACATCTCCATCTACAATGGTATGGGTGGCCTTGTCTACAATACCGTGGTAAACACCGATGTGCAACAGGTATTCATCATTCCATTCTCAGGTGTTGCCAGTGGCAGCTACACCGTTGAACTCAGCAGTGCCAACGGCTACGCCGAAGGCGAATTCGACAAAGATTAATCTTCAATTCACCTTATTACTAACAGTTTAAATTCAAATCATCATGAAAAGATTAAATTCAATCATTGCCATCCTTGGTTTGGCAATTATAGCTACGGCGGTGGCTGTCGTTTCGTGCAAGAAGGAGCAAGCTCCCGACACGCGCAATCAAAGCCAAGTCGCAATTGCTCGCATTAAGGACTTCAAGCGACAATTGGAGCAGGTTGGGCTGAACCCTAACGAGAAGACCCTCTCCTATATGAGCATCCCCGATGCCGTGTGGAACCTCGAGGCCTTGTTCAACTATACCTATGCCTATCCCGACTATTACTATGGAAATACGATATGCTGCGACACCACCCTTTACCTGCCCGTGTGCTCCAACGACTCTGTGTCGCTTGCCGACCTGTACGTTTTCAATGGACAGATGTACGAAGCCGTACTTGAGCTATACCAAGCTGCTTTGCTGAACGACAAGCAGTTTGTCATTCTTGACGTGGAGGCAGGTGAGCGCAACGGTAGCCTACAGGCCATTGAACTCCATACTGTGCAAGGTAGTCTGAAAGGAGAGCAGCCCAGCCCCGACCAGCCGCATCCCTGGAGGCCTTTTATGGATGATGGTATACAATGGTACTACGGGGAAGACCACGTGAACAGTATGGGCTTTCCAGCTGATGCGGCGGATACGTTGTCGGGGATGCTGAATGCGAATCTGGTATCTATAGCTCCAGAGGGTTATGAGTATGTCTATATCGGTGTGATGAACAAACATACTGAATTGGTTGATAACTATCCGAATCCGACTTCGGGATATCCTGATGTCAGTCCACGCTACTGCGAGTTCTTCAAGGTAAAATCCAGCATGCAAGATTACTGGCTGAATTCGGATCAGATGAACTACTATTATTTCGGGGAGCGCCACCTTGTGTTGAACATCCTGCCCAACAGTGTCGATCATCCTGTACCATCGGATCATTGTTTGTTCCGAGTTGTTGTAAATGATGGAGAGAACGACACAGCGATAGGACATTTTACCACAGCCTTTTACGGGATTCCGCTTATAGAGTCCCAAGACAGCATCCATAAAGTAGACATCAAATAACAACAATATTTACCGCTATGAAAAGGAACCTGTTTTTCATGGTATTAATGACCCTGTGCCCATATCTCTTCTCCCAGGAATGGACGGTTCAGATTGAGACGGGAAACACCTGGGCCCTCAACGATGTCATATCGGTTGACAATGGCGAGTCCGTCCTTTGCTTGGGCTGTTCAGCCAACAAACACGGACTGTTGGTGAAAGTCGATAGGGACGGCGAGCACATTGACAGGATTGTACACCCGCCGGGCATGATACTCAATTACTTCAGCGCGGTGCAGCTCGACAATGGCAACTATATGGTCTTCGGCATTTGCGACGACAGCCTGTGCGACCCTCATTACCAAAGATATATCCGTGTGGATGTCTTCGACAACGGGTTGGAACCGATAGGCTCGAGAACTTTCAGTGTTGAGGATGAAACCTTCGACTGCTTTTATGTTATGGATGGGAAGTTGTTGAATTCCATACTGTCCCCTTCAGGCACGGTCATCCTTGCCGCCGCTCCCGCCTACTATACCGAGCAGGAGATTTATAGGCGTGCCTTACAGCTGTATGAACTAAACGAGGAAGGCGACACACTGGTCAAGAAGTCGCTCCCGTCCTATTATGCAAGTTCCGTTGAGGAGATCACCTATGAGCCGCATTCCGACAATTTGTTGATGGCTGTGGAAGGAGGTAATTTCCTGAGCTTCATGGGCGTGCCGGGGATATATGTGGTCGACATGAGTCTTGAGGTCATATCAAGGAAACACCTGAATAAGGTGCAAGGCGGATATGGATACGAAGTGGATCCCATCGAAAAAATCTCCACCGACGGCAAATGGATAGACGGAGACCGATTGATACTTCATGCCCTAAAAATCCAGCTCAACCGCCAGACTTTCTATTACCCTTCCCTATACGTCATCGATTCGGCATTGAATGTGTACGGTGAGCTGCGCCTACCCCCCTACGACTCGACCGCATGGATACCACAGGGAACCAGCACGGCCTATATCGACGACTCCACCATCTTTGCCATCACCTATTGTGCCGAAAGGATGTATACAGGCATCTATCAGGCCAATGTAATCCTTGTGGACAAGCATCTCAACCTTTTGGGGCGCAAGGCTTTCAGGGATGACGAGTTCCTGTTCCGCCCAGGACAGCCCGCGGCTTTCAACGATGGTGGGTGCCTTGTGCCGATGCTCACGCGGAGAGGAATGTATGAGCCTGGTGATCCGGAGTTTCAGGGGATGCTGATGAAGTTTCGAAGGGAGGACATCGAGATCACTTGGGATGTGGTTCGGGAAGACGGTGCCAGTGAACATCTCTTGCCCTATCCCAACCCCACTGGAGGCAACATCAACATTCCGCTTCCGGAGGCCGTCTCCGACAACGCTCGGCTCCTGCTTTTCGACGCGGAAGGCGTGAAATGCCTCGACAGTGCCGTCGGCCAGGAGGGCAACCTGATCAGGCTCGACACGGGCAACCTTACCTCAGGTCTGTATTTGTACCGCATCGTCGCAGGAAGCCGCACGGTGGCCGAAGGCAAGTTTGTAAAGGATTGAGAACTAACTAAACAAACAAGACAATGAAACAAACAAGATTTGCAATTACGCTGGTCGCCTGCCTGCTAGGTCTTGTGGGCATGGCACAAAACACTGTAGTAGAAGGAACCAAACTCAACATCGGGGAGAACAATATCGTAACAGGTACCATATCGGGCGCCATTGGCCAGTACAACATTGTTGGGGCAAACAATGCTTTGGCGGTAGGTTACGGCGACACTATCGATGTGCAGTACGCGAACAATTCCTTTACATTAGGCACACTGAACAGAATCGGAGGATCCTCTTCTTTCGGGTTTGGACAGGATGTGAAGGTTTTGTGGGACTATGGGCTTGGCCTGGGCCGCTATTTGAAAGCGACAGGACAAGACGACTGCATGGTCATCGGAAGTGGCTTTCCCAGTTCGGGACTCAAGCCGAAACGGTTTCTCGAAAACGAGCACAGCCACAGCCTGATGATTGGTTTCAAGAGCATACATCCCACGCTTACCGTCGGCCCGTCGCCCAACAACTATCCATCGGGTGACACTTTGGGCAAGACCGGCAAGGTTGCCATCGGCGACGTTCCGGTAACCGACATCGCAGCCAAGCTCCACATCCGCTCCGACTACGGCGAGAACGCAGGGCTCATCCTCGAATCCAAGGATCCGGCGACAAGCAACGCCTTCATACGCATGAGGGATGCAGGTCATGGGATTGAGGTGGATAATGAGGGAGAGATGACCATTCGGAGCATGGACAACCAAGACCTCGGGTCGCTTGTCCTACAAGGCCGTGTAGGAATCAACATCTCTAATGAGAACGACAGATATGCCCTTGCCGTCAATGGCGGCATCCTCACCAACGAGGTTTTCATCAAGAACGTGAACGAATGGTTCGACCAAGTGCTTGCCAAGGACTACAACTTGTTGCCTCTCAACGACCTAAGGCATTACATCATCCAGAACGGTCATCTTCCTGAAATTCCTTCGGAAGAAGAAGTGATGGATCAAGGCTATGACATGGCTGAGATGCAAGGCCTCCTATTAAAGAAAATAGAGGAGCTGACACTCTACACCTTAAAGCAACAGGAAGAGATAGAGTTGCTTAAGCAATTGCTTGATGAACAGAGAAGAAAGTGAGGAAACTATGAAAAAAAGGACACTTCAGCTGCTTTTGATGGCAGGCATTATGCTTGCTCCGCTCATAGGTTGGACTCAAAGCGCAGAAGTCCATTTTACCTATGACGCATGCGGCAACCGCATCTTAAAAAGCCTTCAATTGAAAAAGACAGAGGAAAACGGGAAATTCATTGAGGACAGGAACGCCTTTCTCGACGCAGCAACTGACTATATGCAAGAAACGGAAGTCGGCCTATATCCCAATCCAACGAATGGCAGATTCACCGTCACGCTGTCTGGCAACACCTGTTCGACTTTGGAAGCCCTACTGACAACAGAAACTGGCGTTGTTATCGGACGCCATCGTTTTTCGGATTCGCAGTATGAATTCGACTTGTCGACACAACCCGCTGGCATATATATTCTTAAACTCGTTCTTGACAACGAAACACGCACTTGGAAAATCGTGAAACACTAAAGGAAAGCAAAAATGAAAAGAACTATATTGGCGGCAATGCTTATGCTTGCCATGGCTTGCCATACTATCGCCCAAGAGCAAACACGAGGTTTTCACCAAGGGGAAACCTTTGAATTGGGTAGTCCCCTGCCAAACAATGAGAACAACGTTTACACAGCAAACAACCATATCAGACTACTCACAGGTTTTTGGTCGAATCCCGAAGAGAAAGCATCAACCCTACTCAATTTAGGCCTCGATGATTATGGCATCTACCCGCCAGAGAATGGTCATGTCAACAATTCGGGAAATGTCGTGGGCTCTTTGGGTGGCACGGTGAACATAGGTGCGATGGGAGGACTGAACTACACCATTCCTATCGAGTTGCCGACCGGAATCAATGGCATGCAGCCCAATGTCACCATCGGTTATAACAATCAAGGTGGCAACGGTCTTCTTGGTTGGGGTTGGGACTTGGGAGCAGGTTCGTGCATCACCAGAACAGGCCAAACCATATATCATGACGGCAAGATGACCGCTGCCAACCTGACCGAAGACGACCGTTTCGTTCTTGACGGACAAAGGCTGATCATAGTGGACGGCAACTACGGCATGTGTGGTTCGGAATACAAGACCGAAAACGACTGCATGTCGAGAATCAGGTTGATGCATGACTTTAGCGGAAGCAAAAACGAGACAAAAAACGCTGGGACATATTTCAAGGTTTGGGACAGGACAGGCAATATCCTGGAATACAGGAACAAACTGTATTCGCCTAATGGAAGCAAAGAAATCCTCTGGATGCTGAGCAGCGTCACCGACCGCTATGGCAACACTATCGAATACCATTATGTATCCAGCAGCAACTCAGGAGAAATCAAGTTGGATAACATTGAGTATACAATCAATGAAACACATCAAGTGGAAGCCCAATTCCAAGTCAAGTTTTCTTACTCTATAGACAGAACTGATTATGAACAGTATTATATCGGAGGATGCCAATTGTTGCACAAAGACCTTCTTGAAAGTATAGAAGTCGTTCAGAAGAGTACGAACAAACCGCTTTACTTGTACCATTTCAATTATACAAAGGAGTTTTCAAAGCAGAAAAACCGTTTATACCACATCTTGTCATCCATCGATATGAAAGCCTACAACGAGGATGGGACTTTTGAGAAATTCAATTCCACGGTGATAAACTGGGACGAGACACATCCATATTACACCGAAATGCATCAGGTCTCAAATTCAGGAATACTGGAGAGTTTCCCGTTCACGGGCGACTTCAATGGTGATGGCTACACCGATTTGGCCTTGGTACCATACAAGACAAACGGGCAGGACCATTATTCTGGACCAATAGATATCAGTATCTATCTGAACAACAGGAACTGCGGGTTTACACGGGCCTCCTCGATGGACATTCTGCAAATGAACAGGACACTTGACTGGATATATACACTTGATATCAACGGAGACAAGCTTGATGATATCGTGGCTGTATTGTATGAAAACAACAATGGCATCAAGTCAACAAGCATTAAAATCTATGAGAACAACCCCTTAAACCAATCATTTAGTTACATAACGACAAGAACTGTCCCTAACGAAGCTGAACTATTAGTTGGAGACTTTGATGGAAATACAACCGCAGATGTTATTATCTTGGAAAAGATAAAAAGAATAGAAGCAGTGGGATCGTGTTCGGGCTGTGTGGACACAATCCGTTACGTTGAGAATGCGTTTTTTGTTGGCTATCAAAACTCCCAATTACAAAACAGGCAACTCAATAGGAATTCATTAAAAGAAGCTTTAGGGCCCGTATACGAAGCCGTTGCTGTCGACTATAATGGCGACGGAGTTTGTGAAGCGTTCTTGGTGGGCAATGATGAAGCCAGCATCCCCAACCACTTGACCAAATTGGTCAGTTTTAATCTTTCCAATCAAGATCATTGTTTTTCTATAATACAGAATATCAATGGTGTTGATTATCTTTGTGGGATGCAGAGTCCCTGGTGTTACGTTTTTCCAGGAGACTTTAATGGAGATGGAAAAACCGATGTTCTATATCATAATAGTTGCGGTTGGGGATTATGCTTTTCAAATGGCAATCTCTATGTTTCTTATGACTTTCCCAATGATTCATTTTCACAAGACCATTTGCCTAACATCGGCTATTATCGCAACATTTTTTATCCGTCTCTAAGACTGATGAATGAAGTGCCCAGTTCCATGAAACTAATGTTCAACGTTGCAGATCTTGATGGTGATGGTTGTTCTGACATTTGTTTCACCTTGGAAGGTAACCACAATTTGGTAGTCGCTTCAAGAGTGAAAGTTCTTCCAACAGGGCGTCTTGGATTCAGGAAGAAAAGACCTACGAACATATACTTCGCATTCCGTAGCCAGTTCACCCATTTGGGCAACTTCTTGGGTCGCGATAACGTCTCAATCTTGGAGTCCATACAACCCTCAAATGGCAGCAAGACAAGCAATGCCTACATCATCTCCCCGACTTCCGTCAATAAGTTCAATTCGGTGGCTTCCATCACTGATGGCATGGGCAACACCACCCGTTTTACATACGACTATCTGATGCCTAAGAACGATAATGATGATGACAAATTCTATTCTTTCAGTTTCCAGGTTCCCGACCAATATGGCATAATGCCCGTTCCCTTGCCGGTCATGGCTCTAAAGACTTGCGAAGTGGAAGGCATCAACGGGAGCTGCAACATAAGCAAATATGGTTATGTCGATGCGTATGCACACAAATACGGACACGGATTCATGGGATTTGGGCAAACAACGATGGAGACTTACCGCAATGACCTTGAATCTGATTGGAAGACAAGGAAAGTATGCCAAAACGAATACAATACCATGGGACAATTTGCCATGATGCTACCCCAAAGGGAATCCGTCTACATCAACGAAAGCGGATCGGCAAAGCTCATCAACAAGAGACTCTATGGTTTTCATAATGTCAGATGCAATATTATTGGACATCCCCTAAAAGTAGTATGCCCTGCCATGCTATGGAAACAAGAGGAGTTCCACAGTATGGACAGTCCTCATCCTCTTTTAAAGACCGTACTCACCGAATATGAATACACCTATAATGCCATTTACATGTATCAGAACGCCTACGCATGCAACAAAACCACAGAGACCATCACAGGTCACTATGGCGGGTCGAATGTCTGTGAGTTGGAAACCGAGAGACGGTCGGGGCAAAGCACTTTCGCCAACACTTGGATTATCAACCGTCCCGACTGGGAGACCGTTACCCTTACACGCAATGGCGAAACGAAAGCAACCCATACCGAGTACAGCTATGGATCAAATAACGTCTATCAGCCCAACCTTGTCACAATCATTCCAAATGACGGAAGCCAGCTTAACGACCCACTCACCACTGTGACCCACTACAGCTATGATGAATATGGAAACAACACAAATGTGCTATTGGAGGCTCCCTATGGCATTCAAAACGAGCAGCAAAGGGTAATGCACTATGTTTATGGCAGCAATTACCACCACCGGTTGGTTACGAAGGAAACAAAAGGGACTGAAAGCGACGGGTATTCCACCGAGTTCCAATACGACTTCCATGACCGTTTGAGTGAGGCCACCGATTGCAATGGAAAGACCGTCCGATACGAAAGAGACCCTCTTGGTGTTGTCCAAAAAACATACCCCATCGACAGCACCGAGCAAAGAACCCTTACGCTTTGGGCCGATGATTCGCCTTACAAGCCCGAAGGTGCTTCCTATTACACTTGGAGCAAGAAGACGGGCGGCGTAACATCCATGACTTTTTATCACAAAAGCGGTTTGGAACTGCGTAGTGTGACCTTCGACTTTAATGGAACGCCAATTTTTATAGACAAGGTATACAACGATAACGGCCTGCTTGAAATGGAATCGGAACCTTACAGGCAGGGTGAACCTGATGGTAACCTGGAATGGACAAGATATACCTATGACGACAAAGACAGGGTGTTGAACGTGACTTACCCAGACAGAACCGAAAAAACCTTTGAGTATCACGGACAAACAACCATTACCACCACGACACCGCAGCAAGGCAACCAGCAAAAAACCACCTCAATATTGAACGCTATGGGGTGGCCCAAGGAGAACATCGATGCCGTCGAAACCCAAGCCCCGACCAGTGTGCATTACGAGTACTATCCCGACGGCAACCTGAAATGGGCAAGAATCAATAGCGATGAAACGACAACCATTCGACTGGAATACGACCATGCAGGCAACCGGACCTTGCTGCACGACCCCGACTACTGCACGGCGACAAACGACCTGACCAGCGTCTACAACGCCTTCGGCGAGGAAGTCAGCACCACCACGCCGAAAGGGCTCACCACCACCTATCTCTACGACCAGCTTGGCCGTATGACGCAGCGTACCGAAGAAGAGCCTGCCACAGGCGGAGGCACCGCGACTAAAACCACCGTCTGGACCTACAACGAAGATGCACAAACCCATCACAAAGGATTGCTTCAATCCATCACCTATCCTGGGCAGACTCTAACCTATATATACGACAGATACCAGCGGATACAGGAAGAAACCGCCACTTTTGCGCCGAATGAATCCTATACCATATATTACAACTATGATTCCGCCTCGCGGAAAGAGTGCATCCGGTATCCGTCGGGTTTCAGGGCATACTATAAATACAACACCATAGGTCATCTGAAAAGCATCCTCGACAACGACGGACACGAACTTTACCGCACCCAAAAAACGACCCCTATGGGGCAGATAGAAAGCTTCCTCTTGGGTGAAGGCATAGTCTGCAACAGGGAATATCATCCTGAAAAGCAACTGCTTACGAGGATACATACCGCCAAAGGCGAAAATATTCTGCAAGATTTGTCGTACGAATACGACGGATTTAGTAATTTAGCCTCGCGAACCGACAACAATCGCAACTTGGAAGAACGCTTCACATACGACCACCTCAACCGACTGACGGGAATTTGGCTCGGCAACAGCAGGACGGGCTGGATGGACTACGATGCCTACGGACGCATGGCAGGGAAAACAATCGACAACATCGTTGTTTTTGCCAATGCCGAATATGACGCAACGGCGAAACCCCATGCTATCGATTATGCCGATGTTGATGCGGGTTCATTTTCCGAGCAAGCTGTCACCTATACCTGCTTCGACAAGGTGAAGACCATCACCCAAGGCAACAACACGCTGGAATACACCTACGGCTACGACCGTCAGCGCGTCTTTATGGAAGAGCACGCCAATGGCAAGGAACGTACCAAACGCTATGTGGGCGGCTGTGAGTTTGTGACCGAGACCGAAAACAACACCACGACCGAGAAAGTGCTTACTTACCTTACATGTCCCATGGGTGTGTTTGCCGTGGTGGAGACCAGTGGAAACGAAGATATGCTTCATTACATCCTGAAAGACCATCTGGGCAGTTGGACAACGATAACCGACAGCCATGGCAACGTGGAGCAGGAATTGAGTTTCGATGCCTGGGGCACCCGCCGCAACCCTGAGACCTGGCAATCATCTAGTCAGTTGGCCGCCCCGATGTTCGACCGAGGTTTCACTGGCCACGAGCATCTTTACGCCTTCGGTTTGATCAATATGAACGGCCGTATGTACGACCCGCAGATGTCATCGTTCCTCTCGGTGGATGCCTACGTGCAAAGCCCCGACAATTCGCAAAGCTTCAACCGATACGCCTATTGCCTGAACAATCCGCTGAAGTATACCGACCCGAGCGGATGGGTAATGCAGGGCGGCATGACACCGAGCAATCCTTTCCATGAGAACTGGGGGGTGAACTTTGCGGAGAAGGCATATACCTCGGTGGAGGTTAAACAAATGCTATGGTCAACGGGTGTTTCAACTGAAGTTTGGATGGAGGGAAGTGAAATACATGGAGGTAATGATGGTTATGAAGAGCCTATTATCGATTTGTCCGAATTAACACCTTCTCAACAAGAAGCATTTAATAGTTCTGTAAAATTTTCAACCGAAAAAAGCACCCTTTTCAATAAACTATATGATATTTTAAATGATTCACCCGTTATATATAAAATATTAATTGGAGAAACTACAGACGATGTTCCAGGTCAATATAATCCTGACGATAACTCCATTACCTTTATCAATGAGTTTCAACTTTCACAGTTTCTTGTTTATAGCGAAGAGCTAATTCATGCATTTCAATTGTCTGAAAATAATAGATTGTATAATCCGAAATCTGATTTTAATTATGAATTTGAAGCAAAAGTATTAAAAGAATTCATGCATTATCAAATTACAAATGGTGCGCTTAATACTGTTGGTAATGATAGCTTTAAATATGCGATGGCTTTTCTTTGTCCTGATGGATTTGATATTAGGATTCCAACATCCAGCACTGTTGATACACCTTCATTCTTATTGGGTTATTATGTATGTGCGCAGTTTTATTCTAATTGGAACAAAACAAATAATTATGGCAATAAAAATTATTGGAATTCAACATTACAAAAACCACATTCCATTATTCGGTTAATAAAATACTAAAAACACTAATTATTTCAATTATGAAACCCCTTGTTTCAACTTTACTTCTCTTTTTCGCATTCAGTCTATCCGTTTTTGCCACTCCACAAGCAAGAGATGTACTACTTTGGAAAGGAAATAAGTATTATATATTCCCTTTTATCGACATCAATGAGGTATTTGATGCGACAGAATTTGAGAATATGAAGAAAATAAAAACTTTAAACCCGCCAACAAGCAACCCTAGAGGTTATAGTTTGGGTTTCGAAATAACTAATGATTCATTGTTTTTAGTTTCTGTATGGGATGCAAAACACAATGACGTAACTATGTCTGTCTTTGGGAGTCGAAGTGGAAAATTTCTGTTCAATTATTCAGATACCCTGTTTCTTGGGTATGGGAAATCGTTCTGGGACGAAGCCTTTTGGACGCCAGTTTATGAGAATGAGATGACACTCGTATTCCAAAAAGGAGTAGTTCATTGGGTTAAGGACAACAAGAATAAAAGTACTGCCTCTCCTTATACATACAATTTACAGTTATTCTATGAATATGTTTATTCAAATATTCAATGGGGCAACCTAAACAAGGAGCTTTTTTTACCAGACAAAAAAACTTGTGTTTGGTTCGAAATCGACAGCGTAGCAATGATAGAGGAAGCACATGTCTATAATTCTTCTGGATATAATGAGTTCGATGAAGAAGTTGTCAGAGTTTTAAAATCTATTCCATCTTTTTCTCGCTCATTTGTCTGTGGTAAATATATTCCTCACAAATACGAGTATTGCTTTGATTTTGAAGAAGCAAAAAAGTATGGTATTAACTATGAAACTTATTCTTTTGAAACCTATCGAAATGACACAATAAATCAGACCCAAAACATCTTAAACCAAATCATATTAAATAGTGTTGTAAACTATACGAAAGATTACAATGAACATGCTAAAAGAATTCATTATGATACAATTCAATTCATTTGCATCGATGGGTTACCGAACGACATTGCTTTCGACAGTATTCCGTTGGGTGTTTTTTCATACCAATGGATGGAAGGAAATCCAACACATGTAAAGAAAAAATTTAGGCATTTTACCAAAGCTATTAGGGTGAATACTAAGCTCTGTGGCAATAAGATAGATGTTTTTATTTCAACATATGAAGTGAGAAGGCCTCGAAAAAGAAGAAAGCAAATGATGGTTTGGGCTGAAAGTGGCAAGCTTTATCAATACGAATATTCGTGTAATGACGATAAATGGATACTGAAGAAAGATTAAATTGCTAAATAATCTATGAAAGTCTTCAATTTTCTGAAAAACGCATATTATCGTCTGTTTTTTTTCTTCTTTCGAATGTATAAACCAAGTCCATACGGAGGAAAGGAAACGGATACTTTTACGGTTGTTTTAACTGTAATACAAAGTTTGTCTGAATGGCTTACAAAGTTTGGTATTTCTATAGAAAGAACTAGAAATAGTGAAATGATTATAAATGAAAACTCAATCAATTATCGATGGAAATTGGCCAATAAAACTGGAGCAGAAGTGTTTGTAAGCATACATCTTAATTCTGGATTAAGTGAAGAAGCTTTTGCTGTGTATGAAGAAAGAGGCAATAGTCTAAAATGGCAACAGGAAAATTCAATTGAATTAGGTAATTATATTATGGAAAACATGACCGTTATGACACCAGCTAATAATCCAGTTATTTCTAGCACTAAAACCCGACTTAAAACTATAGGTGTATTAAAGTATTTTAAGGGTGGTGCTGGCATTTTACTGGAAATGGGTGGAATTAGTAGTGAAGCGAACAGAAACAACATTCTTAACAACCACGGTATTATCGGTCGTGAGATTGCAACAGGTGTGTACCAATATTTCAATAATGGCGCAAAACCACCAACTGCAATATACAAATGTGTTTATTATTAAAACTGTACTATGGGAAAATACTTCATATTTATCATTATCATTATCCTGTGTTACGGATGTAATCATACTATCAATCAAGTTGTTTTAGATGATAATATTGCTAAAGACAATAACTCTGCTGATAGCACAATCCTAACCCACAACTATAGAGAAGGGATAATAACTGCATTATATATGCTTGACTGCAACGACCGTTTGAAAATGTATCTACCTGAAGAATACGAAGCGGATCCTTGGAAATTTGTTTTTCTAATCGATAGTTTGGCTGATAGCCACGACTACTTTGCAAGAATTGAGACTAATCTTGCTATGGATACCTTTACCCAAGATTTGCAAGATAGCATCAATAGATGGCTATTCCTTTCAAGAATGATTGATTTCCCATTTGTTTGCGATTTGTCTTATCCCGAAGACGGCATCATCGACGAGTTGCCGCAAACACATCACTTATTGGATAAATACATTGATAGACATATTCAAAATGTGGAAAGTCTTGCATCTTCACAACGGATTTGTTACAGTTTTGACATCATCAATTACCTTTTTTCGCTTTCAGATAAAGAGCAATTTGATTTTATAATTGCATACTATACGAAGTTTCAAAATGTTCCAAAAATTGAATAGCTCAATAAACCTAAAAGCGATGGAAAAAATCGAAAGAATTTGAAAAGAACATCAAAGCAAACGAAATAAAGGCTACCATAATACAACACCATACAAGATTAATAGAATGCGTCACCTTGGATAAGGGAAGATGTTTTCGGACAAGGGAAAGCAGGCATCTATATGATGCGCGTATTGAGGAAGGAAAGTCTTATATGGACAGGAGAATTGATAAAAGACGGATTCAGTCCAGGCTACCCAGTCTACCAACCTTTCAAATAATAGTGGCAATGAAAAACCTGTTTCAATACGTCTACTACAGAATAGCGAAAGCCTACAAAGACATCTTTGGAATTAAGGATGCGCCTGGGTACCCTAGTTCTGGTGGATTTGTAATCCGCCAGTATCGAATATCAGCATTTGCAATGCGTGAAAAAGGCTTGCTCAATTGGATGAAAACCATTATCTTTGCCACCGAAACATGAAAAACATGAGAGTCAGTGTTAACATAGGGGATTTCAAATCCCCAAGTTCAGCCCCAGCGGATTGCAAATCCGCTGGAACGGGGAGGCATGAAAAAAGCGCAGGATTTTTTGGATAGGATCAAGTAATAATGGTCAAATTTCATTTGTTAAACATAAAACCTAAACAGCCATGAAGAAAATAGCATTACTTTTCGTTGGACTTGCAGCTTTGCTCTATGGCACTAAAGCATTTCCTCAGCAGCCCGATTTCCTCTTCGAGCAACAATATCCTTTTGAGTGGTCATACTCGGGCACGCATTCCCTTGAAATATGCAATGAGAAGGGTGGTACGGAGTGCTATTTTGTAACTGCTTGCGACCTTAACACTATTGGATATACGATTGGAGGTAAGGATCTAATGATATGGGATGATATTCAACCAGCCAAAGTACTGAAATTATCGCCCGAAGGCGAGTTGCTTGGCGAAATGGCAATGAGCGAAGAAGGCAGGTACTCATCCATCATCAGGCTCTATCACGACCCGTCCAATCCCAAGTTTTGTCTTG
>JAFRRE010000131.1 GCA_017428285.1 Bacteroidales bacterium
GAAAGGACAAAGTGCCAGCCGTTGAACAAACCGAAGCCACAGTGGACACCACCGAAGAGGACACGATGGCTGCCTTCTACGAACGGATGCAGCGCTGGAAGGCTCTGCACGGATGGACCGATCGCTGGGAAAGCGAGAAATAATGCCCAACGGATAAAGGAAATGCCGCCTCAATTCAACCGAGACGGCATTTTCTGTTTGTCGCAAACAAACAATTTACGATAGATTTTTTGCAATATTTAATTCTTCTATTCCACCACCAGCTTCCGCGTCACCAAGCTGCCACCCAGCATCTGCACGGTATAAACCCCAGCAGGCCAACGGCTCACGTCGATGATGCGCTGCCCTTCGACGGTGAAGGTGGCCACAATCTGTCCCTGCATGTTAAGCACCATCACACTGACGGCACCCTTGTCGTAATCGGTGCGAAGGGTGAACTGGCCTTTCGCAGGATTGGGATAGATCTCAGCGGTGAAAGCTGGCTCAGCATGGGCTTCGTGGATGCTCACCAGCAAGTCTTCATCATTGCTATAAGAGACCACCTTGCCCGAGACGCGCAAAACCGGGTTGTCGGGGGCTGCACATTCGGTACAGGTCACGCCATCCACGCAGTCAGGATGGTTGGGATGACAGAGGTCAAGGTAGGTCGGGTCAAATTGGTAGAACAACTCGGCTTGGCCTGCCGAAAGGTATTCAGAGAGGTCGAAGTCCCAAACCATACCAATGCTACCCGGGCACCAACCAGACCTACTATGTGGCCATGTACCATTCTGCGGTTGACAGCCTGCCGGATTGGGGCTACAGGTGCGCCACAAGTGTTGGTCGTATCTGCTCTGCCCGTTCACGAAAATGTGGTGTGTGGCCTCATAGAACTCGGCGGCATTGCCTGTATTGTAGGTATTGTTGGTACCGCTGGTCCAGTTGTGTCCTGTGGTGGTCAGCTTCAGCTTGACGCTTTGGGCGTTCTCGCTGAAAGGATAAGTCACCATCGGCACAGGCTGTTGGTTAGCATAGTCGCCGAAGGCATAGGTGCCAAACCAAATCTCATCGACGTCGACATAAAGGTAGTCGGGCGTGCCTTTAGTGAAGCTGAAAATGAGATTGGGGTTGGAGCCACTGCCGTTCCAAAGCTCCATATAATACTCCATCTCCACCAAGCCTTGCAGCAGGGTCGTGTAGTCGCTCACGTCCACATCATCCTGGCACTGCACGCCAAAGGGTGTGATGTAACGGAAGATCTCCACCCACTCGCCTCTGTAGTTACGCACCTTCACACCGCCTATACGGTCGTAAGTGTCACAGTTGCCGTTCACGCAGTTGTACTCGAAATGCGCCATGATGTTATTGAAATAGCCCAAATGCGATGGAAATACATATTCGCCACGAGCACTGTGTTGAGACGGGGTGCAAGTTAAATCGCCATTCATAGTGACAACGTCTATGACATCGCCAGGGGAGGACATGGTGTGAACTTCAAAATAATTGGCAACCGTGGTGACCTTTCCACCCGATTGGGTGACGCTGACCGTCATATCAATACCGGCAAATTCATTGGGTTTCCACAAGCCGTAATAATAGCCATTGTCAGGGTCGTCGGGATAATCTGTTTTAAGGAGGATGTCTTCTCCATTAATGGTGGCTTTGACTTCGGTGAACTTGATCACCTCGGGATGGTCGATGTAGGCCGAAACCACAATCATTATTGGATGACGGGTATTGTTCATATAGACTTCTGTATTATCATAGGGACGACGGATGGTTACTACAGGGTCATATTCGTATGGATCGACCACCTCGAAAGTCTTCACCACATCAGGGGCGGGCAGCCAGTCGGCGTTGCCGGCTTGCGTGGCCTTGAACTTGACCACACCCGTCTCACCCGACAAGGTGAGCACATTGCCACTGATAGTGGCAGGGCCTTCCATCATCTCGAAATAAACAGGTAGTCCTGATGAAGCCGTGGCCTCGAGCGTAATCGGGGCGTTGAAGATCAACTGGTTGGGAATGTCGGCCATCTCGATGAGCTGGGCGTTGCCATCGGGCTGCTGGCGCACGAGGAGGTTGTCGAAGCCGCCCGTGCCGCCTTGCGAGTGGAAGAAGATGCCGTCCCACACTTGGTAGTCAAGCTTGTCGCCGCTGCCAGGGGTGAGGTTCATGCAGACGTTGGTGCAGCCCGCCATCTGTATCCATTCGCCCTCGCAGCCAGGCTTGACAAACACCGTCACAGCGCCTGCGCCATCGTAGGCCGTGAAGTCGAACGACATCTTGTAGCGCGTCCAACCACCTTGTTCATAGTCGAAATCGACATGGGAGCCATCAGGCAGGTGAACTCGGGCGTGGCCGCTGTCGCCTTGGCTCTTCACAAAGAGATAGACACCGCCATCGGGGTCGGTCATCCCAGGCAGGATGTGGCCGTCGCCGTCGGCATCGAATCCCACACCGAAAAAGCTACCCCACCATGTGCGGTTCATGTCGATTTCAAGGTCCATGATACCTCCGTTTTGGAAGTTGAAGTCGAAGTTGGGCGAAGCCTTGCGTGTAGCCGTGCGACCTACACCCGAACCACCATAGGGATACCAAATGGCCATGGATTCATCAGGGGCCATGTCGGAGCCACAGACATAGCTGACGTCGAAGTCCTGCGATGAGGTGGCAGTCTGGTAATGCGTCACCCAGCCGTCTTGGCCGTTGAGGTTCTGTGAGCCTTCGGTGAGGCTGTTGAAGTCGTAAAGGTATTCCACTTGGGCATTTGAAATGAAAGCCAAGAGGAGAAGCATGATAAGTATAGCTGTTCTTTTCATATTGGTTGGAATTATTTGAGGACAAAAATAGAAATAAATGTAAAATAATTTGCAGGGAAAGAAAAAAACACTACTTTTGTCGTATCAAATAAATTGTTTCAACATGAAAAAAATACATTTTATACTAATTATATCATTATTCATTGCTATTTTTACCTCATGTAGCACCGACGTTGACCTATACGCCGAATACCAAGACATTCCCATTGTCTATGCCATGCTGAATCCGAAAGTCGACACTAATTTCATCAAGATCACTCGCGCATTCTGCGGCACCAACGACAACCCTATTGATGCCAGGGAGGTGGCGCTGATTGCCGACTCGAGCAACTATCCGGGCAAGTTGGATGCACGCATCATCGAGCTGAAAAGCACCCACGGCAGCTACTACGAACCTACTGGCCGTGTTATGATATTGGACACGATAACCCTTCACGACAAAGAGGCGGGCACTTTCTATTCGCCCAACCAAACCTTCTATTACACCACGGAACATTTCAACACCGGTGAGAACGGAAACAAATACAAATACCGTCTTGTCGTGGTCAAACCCGACGGGGACTCTCTTACCGCCCAGACTGGTATGGTCGGCAACGAGGAATTCGCCATCTTGACAAGTGGTGTAGGCTTTCAGGCAGCCCCAACTGAAACGGTAAGGAGAATCATGTTTAGGGCAGATGGTTTAGCCTCTCTTTACGAAGTCGCAATACAGTTCAACTACCGTGAGCAAAGGAACGGCCAAGGGATAGTGAAAAAATCAGTCGACCGCTCTTTTGGGACAAGAACCCTTAGTGAATTCCACCAACTTGAAGGGACCAACAACTCTTATTATCTGGAGTATTCCGAGAATTGGTTGTTCAACGCCCTCGCCTATACCATCGGCGGGGATACGATTTACGATGCCAATCATCCCTACGTAACCCGTTACATTGAAGACTTTGTCATCACCATCAGTGCCGCCGGTGATGACTTGGCGTATTATTACATTGCCGATCAAGCCCAAGCAGAAAGTCCCATGTCGCTTATTACGACCTACACCAACATCGAAGGCGGCTATGGCCTGTTTTCATCACGCACCAAAATCGAAAGGGTGGCAAAACTCTCCGCCAATACCAAAAGAGAGTTGTATGGCATGACATCATGGGGCTTCAAGGAGCAATAATTTTCAAATTATACGGCGCTTTATGAAAATTTGTTACCTTTGCAGTTTCTTATCAAAACTCATCGGACAATGAAAAAACTGTTTCTGTCTCTTTCGCTGCTGGCTAGTTTGGCATTCTTTAATGCTTGCACCACTGATGTGGACCTCTACGCCGACTACAAGGACATCTCTGTGATTTACGGCTTGCTTAATGCCACGGCAGACACCAACTTCATAAGAATCAACAGGGCTTTCTCTGGCAGCAACGACACACACATCGATGCCAATGAGGTGGCTCTCATAGCCGACTCATGCAATTATCCAGGCAAGTTGAAAGCCTATATTGTAGAATATAAATCAGGTTATGGAAACCAATATCTGCCCACAGGCGACACGCTGATGCTTGACACGACGACAATACAAGACAAGGAGGAAGGCATTTTCTATTCGCCTAGCCAAAAAGTGTATTACACCAACGAGAAAGAAAAGTTTGACAACAACAACGGGCATTCCAAATACAGATACAAGCTCTTCGTTTTCAAGGGCAATGACACTATCTCGGCTGAAACGGGTCTTGTTGGCGGAGATGATTTTAAAATCATAAATGGTTCTCTTCATTTCACGTCAGAGCCAACCGATAAATCGAGCAAAATCAAATTTACAACAGCTGAAAATGCCGTCTTTTACGACCTGAAGTTCGTTTTCAATTACCATGAGTCCCACAATGGAGGCCCGATGGTCGACAAGCAGGTGTCGTATACATTCGGAGCCAAGAGCATTGATGATTTGTATACAGAAGACGGATCTTGTTTCTTCTCTTACAACAATAACATCTTGTTCCACCTTCTGGAATCCGCCATCGGTGGCGACACGGTATTTGATGCCAATCATCCCAATGTGGAGCGTTCCTTCGACCTAAAACCCATTCAAATCCAATTGTCAGCCGGTGCCGATGAACTATACAACTACATTCAAGTGAATTCGCAGTCAGGCTTCTTACAAACCGTGCCCGACTACACCAACGTCTCGGGTGGCTTTGGTGTGTTCTCCTCCAGGATTAACCTGACAAAAGAGGTCAGTCTCTCATCGATTGCACAAACCGACCTCTATGGCAAGGCTTCCTGGGGATTCGTCCAGCATTAGTATTATTTGCAAATAAAAGATTATGATTCGTTCCATGACAGGTTACGGCATCGCCGAGCAAACCTACAACGCGAAGAAAGTATCAGTAGAAGTCAAGACCCTTAACAGCAAGCAGTTGGACCTTCAGGTGAAGTTGCCCAACGAATTGCGCTTTGCAGAACTGGATTTCCGTAACAGAATCGGGGCAAAGCTGCAACGCGGCAAGGTGGACGTGGTCATCACCATCACCGACACCGACTTGAGCCAGACTTACCATATCGACCAAGACATCGTGAAGGCTTACAAGGAGCAGATTGAAACCATCTCCGTTGCCTTGAATGTGGCTCCTGCCGATGACTTGGCTTCCATCCTCTTCCGTATGCCTGGCATCTTCAATGTGCCTGTGGAAAACTATGATGAAGCCTTTGTCGCCAAAGTGGCTGAGACCCTCGACCAGGCCTTGGACATCGTCGATGGCTTCCGCATCCAAGAAGGCAACACTTTGAAGAAGGATTTGCTGCACCGCGTGGAGTTGATTCTCGACCTGCTTGGCCAAGTGGAACCTTACGAGAAGAGCCGCCACGAGGTCATCAAGCAACGCATCACCAAGAACCTCAGCGAGTTGACCACATCCGGCCAATACGATGAAAACCGCTTCGAGCAGGAACTGATCTATTATCTTGAAAAGCTCGACATCACTGAGGAGAAAGTGCGCCTGCGCCAACATTGCAACTACTTCAACGAGAGCTGCGACGACGACCAGGCGGGCAAGAAACTCGGTTTCATCGCCCAGGAGATGGGGCGCGAAATCAACACCTTGGGCTCGAAGGCCAACGAGGTGAACATCCAGAAGATTGTCGTCAAGATGAAGGACGAGTTGGAGAAGATAAAGGAACAGGTATGTAATATTTTATAAGCTATCAGCTATCAGCCGTCAGCGGTCAGCAATTGCTAATGCTGATAGCTGACGGCTGACTGCTGAAAGCAAAAAAACACGACTATGAAAGGAAAACTTCTAATCTTCAGTGCCCCATCGGGCTCGGGCAAAACGACCTTGTTGAATCACGTTATGGCCAACATCCCAGAGATGGCGTTCTCGGTTTCGGCCACCACTCGCCCACCCCGTGGCGAAGAGGTGAACGGTCGCGAGTATTATTTCCTCACCATGGAAGACTTCAAGCAGCGTGTCGAGAACGGCGAATTCCTTGAATGGGAAGAGGTCTATCCCGGCCGTTGCTACGGCACTTTGCTCTCCGTTGTTGCCCAGATGCAGGAAGAGGGCAAGCATGTGGCTTTCGACGTGGATGTGTGCGGTGGCGTGAACATCAAGAACCACTATGGCGACCAAGCCTTGTCGGTCTTCATCCAAGCCCCGTCGATTGAGGCACTGCGCGAGCGACTCATCAACCGTCAGACCGACTCGATGGAAGAGATTGAAAAGCGACTCGCCAAGGCGGCTTGGGAGATGGAGTTTGCTCAAGGCAAGTTCGACCGCACCGTCATCAACGACGACCTTGAAACCGCCAAGCGCGAGATCCTTGAGGTGGTACAAGCCTTTCTTGACGAGTAATAAGGTAAGGTCCCTGAGCTTGTCGAAGGGCCGTTTCACATCGTATCATGAAAAAAATAGGCATCTATTCCGGCTCATTCAACCCCATCCATCACGGTCATGTGATGCTGGCCAACTATTTGGTCGAGTTCTCCGACTTGGATGAGTTGTGGTTTGTAGTCACACCACAGAATCCCTTGAAGAAGAAAGAGGATTTGCTTGATGACAACGAGCGCCTCAAGATGGTGCAGCTTGCCATCGGCGACGACCCGCGCATCCATGTCAGCGACATCGAGATGCACCTGCCCACGCCTTCCTACACCATTAATACCCTAACCGCCCTCTCGGAGCAACATCCCGACAGCGAGTTCGTCTTCGTCTGCGGCATGGACAGCCTGCAAAACCTCAAGAACTGGCGCGAATACCAAAAAATCCTCGACAACTACGAGCTTTTGGTCTTTCCCCGCGAGGGTTACGATGGCGGCGAGCTCATCAATTACCCCTCAGTGACGGTGCTGAAGACCCCAATCATTGAGATCTCATCCACCTTCATTAGGCAATGCATCAAGGAAGGCCGCGATGTCAGGCATTTCATGCCAGAGAAGGCGTTTGAGTATATGAAAGAGCATCGGCTTTACGAGTAGTTAACATAACCGACTTGTGAGATTCCCTAGCGGGAATGGAGCAACGTCAATAAGTGATAAGCGGCGGCTTGTGGAGCTTACGGATTGTAAACGTCACGAGCCGCCGCGGGCAACACTAACGACATTTTCCATTCCCGCAGGGAATCTCTGTCATTTGGCAAAGGTAGAAACAATGCTCACAATTCTAAGATTTCGAAGTCGGAAAGTCCCGTAATTTCGGCTATTTCCTCGATTGACATCCCTCTTGCTCTCATATTCCGAGCCATTCCAACAATGCTTTTATACACAGCGTCTTGTGGGTCGTTGAACAAGTCTTCGCCGTTTTCCCATTCGGCCCAATCGGTTTCGGTGAGATAGGTTTCGACTTGTTTCCTTAATTCTGGAATGTCATTCGTTGCTGTGCCCCAAAGAATGCGAGGAATTATATTGGTATAGTCATGAACGAGGATGTGTCTCATGCTTTCTATCATCTTCCAAGGTGTTTGGGGATGTTCCGCTTTGAAAGCCTTGGTCAACATAAAAGCCGCTTCGCCAACCACTTCCACATTCTTCATAACAGCATAATACAACAGGTTATTCGAGGTGAGTTCCTCGAAAGACACACCTTCAATGAATTGCGTGACATGATTGGAATATTCGATGATGTCTTCCAACCTTCCTTTATCCCTCGCTCTTTCTCTCATAGATTAATTGTTTGTCACGTTCGACACTATCAACGGCATACGGACGAAGCGAACCGTCAACGACCAAATCCACCTCCCTTCCAAGCAATTCCCTCAAATCCAAGTACATACCACCCATGGTAAGCAGAGTAAACGGCTTTCCTGAATAGTCTGGCACGAAAAGGATGTCCACATCACTCCAGGGTTTTTCCTCGCCGCGGGCAAAGGAACCGAAAAGCCATGCTTTCAGGACGGGTTGCGTCTCGAAATACTTGGCGATGATTTGGATCATAGATTGCGTGCTCATAATGCATTGATTTTATGATGCAAAAATAGCATTATTCTCGGAAAGAGAACCTTTTTTCGAAAAAAAGTACTATCCGAAGGATTCTCCTCCTATCAGATTCGTCAAGTCAATAAACTCCCGCACCGACAGCTGCTCAGGGCGCTTGTTGAAGACCTCTTTTTCGATAATGTCGGGGCGGAGCATCGGGCGCAGCGAGTTGCGCATGGTCTTGCGGCGCTGGTTGAAGGCCTGCTTGACGATGCTCACAAACAGCTTCTCGTCGCAGCCCAAGTCGGTGACGGCATTGCGCCGCATCTTGATGACGGCAGACTTCACCTTGGGCGGAGGGTTAAACACATTCTCGTGTACAGTGAAGAGGTAGTCGATGTCGTACCAAGCCTGCATCAGCACACTGAGGATGCCGTAGGTCTTGCTGCCTTCCTTGGCGGCCATGCGCTCGGCCATCTCCTTCTGCACCATGCCCACCACCTCAACGACTTGTTCCTTGTATTTCAGCACCTGGAAGAAAATCTGGCTGCTGATGTTGTAAGGGAAATTCCCGATGATGGCCATATTGCGCTGCCCAAATTGGCTCAAATCGGTACGAAGGAAGTCGCCCTCAATCAGCCTCTCGCCGAGCATGGGGAAATGCTTTTGCAGAAAGGCGATGGACTCCTTGTCGATTTCGATGACATGGAACTTGTCGAGGACATTTTGTACCAAATATTGGGTCAACACACCCGTGCCGGCACCCACCTCGATGACACTTTCCACATCGGGCGACAACTGTTCCACAATGCGTTGGGCTATGTTTTGGTCGGTCAGGAAATGCTGGCCTAGGCTCTTCTTGGGTCTTACTTCTTGCATGGTATCATATTTTTGTCAGCAGGGGTTTACACCACCTGCTTATGTTGCTGTCGTCCCTACGGGACTCCCAACAACTCATAACTTTCTGTAGTTCTTTTTCGCTTGGGCGGTATAAATGCTGGTCGGGTATTCATCAATCAGTTTCTCGTAATGCTGTTTAGCCAATTCCTTGTCTTTCAATTCGTTTTGCTCAATCTGGGCGGCATGCATCAGCGCGGCATCGGCCATGTAACTATAGGGATATTGCTCCACAATCTGCAAAAACAGTTGCTCGGCATCGACATATTCCTTCCTTTTCTCCATGATCTCACCCTTGCGGAACAAGGCATGCGGCTTGCTGATTTCGTTGCCCGTAGCAATGATGTCATCCAGTAGCGTTAAAGCTTCATCTTCTCTTTGTTGATAAATCCTATAGTCGGCACGCGCCAATCGGTTGAGTTCTGTGCCCGTGGTGTCCGCTTCGTAGTTATCCTTGATGACCAACGAAAGCGTCATAGCATCGTTGGCAATAAGCTTGGAAGTGGCAGCTTTCAACACCTTCAACTGGCTCTCCGCCCATTCATACTCACCGATGAAATAGCGTAGTTGGGCATTTTTGAAACGGGCTTCGTGACCAAGCGGTTCTTCCTTCAGGCTCTTGTCGACTTGGCTGTAGAGCAGCGTGGCCTCCCACACCTCATCCTTATAGAGATAGATGTCGGCGAGCTTCAACTTGAGTTCGGCTTTATCCTGCTTGCCTCCTACCCTCTCTATGGTTTGCGTAAGCAAGGCGATGGCTTCTTCGGTCTTGTCGAGTTGGTAGGTCATGATGTCGGCTTGTATCAAGGCCAACTTCGCCAAGTCGTTGGTGTTGATTTCTGTGTAGGCCTCATCAATGCGCTTCGAGAGCTTTTCGTAGGCTTTCGTGTCGGTACTATTGTTCGCTTTCAGCTTCAGGTAGTCGGCCTTGATGAGTCCGGTAAGCGCTTGACCATAGAAAGGGCTGCTCGAGCCTTTGTCCAAGATGTAGGTGTAACCTTGCTTGGCAATGTCGTATTGTTTGTTGTTCAGGCAGATGCCCGACAAGTTGTTGATTTGTGCGTCTTGGTCGTGGGTCTTGCGGTCAATGCTTTGGCATTGGGCCAAAGCAATGTCATAGTCTTCCTGCTGCAGGGCATACCAAACGAGAAGTTGGGCAAACTCCAGATTGTCGGGCTTCTCTTGGGTTTGCTTCAGTAGCGCCATGCGCAACTCGTCGGAGATACTATGGTTCACATCGTAGAACATCATGGTTTGCAGGCGGTTGCGAACGTTATTGTACTGCCCAGGATGGGTTTCCAATTCAAGAAAATAATATTTGAACGCCTCTTGATAGTTGGCCGATGACTGGTGGATATAGGCTTGATCCAAATAAAAAGTCTCCTTGCCATTGAGGAGTGCATTGCCTTTCTCCAAGACGGCCAAAGCCATGTCGTTCATGCTCCGCGACTGGAAGGCATAACTCAGGTTTCGGATGGTGGGCGCGTGGTCGGGCAGGTCTTTCACGATCTCATTGTATTGTTTATTGGCCTTGTCGGTCTTGCCTTGCAAGGTATAGACATAGATCAGGTCGACAAATGACTTGTAATAGCTAGGATTCTTCTTGACAAACGACTTTAGCTCGCGTTCGGCCTTGTCGTAATCCTTCAGATGAAACAGGCATTCGATATACTGCTGGAAATGACCCGTTTGCCCCGACTTCTCGTAGATTTTCCCATACAAATCCCGAGCCTTTTCGTAATCTTGATTGCGATAGTATTGGGAAGCCAATTGTTCATCGATCTGGATTTGCTCTTTTTGTTTCGCTTCCACTTTCTTTCCCTTGGGTGGCACAGTGATTTGGGCACTCATCTGAACGATGAAGGCGAGATTAATGAGCAGAATGAGAATCCAGTGTTTTTTCATAGGAGCGTGCAATCACTTCTTTTTCTTGAAATTGTCCAAGTCCTTGCAGCAGTTGCCCAAGCGGTCCCTGAAATACTCTACTTGACTACTCAACTTTTCCACCTGTTGGGTTTCATCCTCGAGATAGATAGCGACCAATGAATCGGCGAGGTAATGTGTGGCGGCATCGGCTCTGAGCAGGTCAAGGCGCGTCAAGGTAGAGTCCATCTCGGCTTGCATGACGGGACGTTCCATCTTGAATTGTTGAATGTAGGCATCCACCAGTTTTAGCTTATCGAAAACGGCATCCAATTCCTCTTCAGGGAGGAATTGCAACGAAGAGTCACAGGAAATGAAATCCTTTTCGAGTTGCACAAAGGTGTTCGTGTTCAAGTCGTTCAATGCCTTGACATCTTTGTTGACTTGCTTTTTCAGTGCGTCGATTCTGTCGAGGTCGGTCTTGGGTTGGCATCCGACAAGCAGCAGCAATGCCGCAAGCCAGCCAATAAAACAAAGCTTTTTATGCATTTTACTAATCAATCTTAGTGGTTAGGACGGCAAAGATACGCATTTTGGCGGAATCAGGCATAAAAAATCCCGACCATCGAATGACAGCCGGGATTAAACGGTATGTTATGAACAATTATTCAGTGACTTGACCTTCAACGGGAAGGACGGAGACAAAGGACTTGCCTTCTTTCTTCTTTTGGAATTCGACGACGCCGTCACACAGTGCATACAGAGTGTGATCCTTGCCCATACCGACATTCTTGCCGGGATAGTGCTTCGTGCCGCGCTGACGAACGATGATGTTGCCAGCGATAGCAGCTTGTCCACCGAAAAGTTTCACTCCGAGTCGCTTACTAGCGGACTCACGACCGTTCTCAGAACTACCAACGCCTTTTTTGTGTGCCATAGCTTTTTATGTTTTTCGGGTTTTTACTCAGTGATGTTTTCAATCTGGATCTTGCTCAGATACTGACGGTGACCGTTAGAAGTCTGATATCCTTTTCTTCTCTTCTTCTTGAAAACGATAATCTTGTTGCCTTTGAGGTGCTGCATCACCGTGGCTTCGACACTGGCGCCGGCTACCGTCGGGGCTCC
>JAFRRE010000132.1 GCA_017428285.1 Bacteroidales bacterium
CTGGATGAGTATCACTTTGGGGCTTGGAACGACAACGCCAAGAGCCTTCTCGACCTTGGGGATGCCGATGCCAAAAAGCGACAGACGGAAGAGGACGAAGTGATGACAGAAAGCGGCATCGATGTGGAAAGTGGTCGCGCTTGGGATGACGAGGATGTGCCTATCACTGGCCAGCATTATCTTTACCTCAGCGGTACTCCGTTCCGAGCACTTGCCACGGGCGAGTTCATGGAAAACCAAATCTTCAACTGGACCTATCAGGATGAGCAGGCACGAAAAGAAGCCATCGGTGGCCCTTATTTGGAGATGCCCACCATGGTGATGATGACCTACCAGATGCCACAAGACCTTGGAGCCATGATCGAGCAATGGGACATGGACGGCTTCGACCTCAATGAGTTTTTCCGTGCCGAAGGAAAGAAATTTGTCCACGAAAAAGCCGTGCAGAAATGGCTCGACATCATCCGTGGCAAGGCACCTATCTTCGGCGACAATAGTTCGCCTCTGAACCGTCCTGTACCGTTACCTTTCGAAGACATGCGTCTGCTCGACCTTTGCGCCCACACGATGTGGTTCCTGCCCAATGTGGCTTCGTGCGATGCCATGGAAGCACTGCTTCACCGTCCGGCTAACGGATTCTATCAGAACTACACCATCATCAACTGTAGCGGCACCAAGGCAGGCATCGGAATTGATGCCCTAGGACCAGTGCGTGAGGCTATGGGCGACAATCCGTTGAAGACGCGCACCATCACGCTGACCTGCGGCAAACTGACTACAGGCGTAACGCTGCGTCCTTTGGGCGGACTGCTGATGTTGCGTAACTGCTCAAGTCCTGAGACCTACTTCCAGACGGCTTTCCGTGTGCAAAGCCCATGGACGGCTACCGACAAGGACGACCCCACGAAACACACCATCCTTAAGCCCACCTGCTACGTGTTCGACTTCGCTCCCAACCGTGCCTTGCGCGAAGTGGTGACCTACGCCAACCAATTGGACGTGGACAGCAACCGTCGCATCACTGACAAAGTGGATGAGTTCATCAACTTCCTGCCCATCTTGCAATTCGACGGCAGTTCCATGAAACGGGTCGATGCCACAGAGATACTTGACTTTGTCGATAACGGCACCAGTGGGACATTGCTTGCCCGTCGTTGGAACAGCGCACAATTAGTCAATGTCGATAATGCCACCCTTCAACGAGTGCTTGACAATCCCGAGGCGTTGGCCACCATCATGAAGATTGAAGGCTTCCGCGCCTTGGGCAGCGACATCATCGAAAACATCGTCAATCGTGCCGAAAAGATAAAGAAGTTGAAGCGGGAGGTGGGCGATAAGAACGACCCAAAGAAGAAAAAGGAACTCACCGCCGAGGAGAAAGAATACCGTTCCAAGCGGCGCGAGGTGCAGGAAAAACTAATGAAATTCGCCACCAGAATCCCCATCTTCATGTACCTCACTGATTATCGTGAAGAAAGTCTGGAAGATGTCATCCGCAAACTGGAACCAAGATTATTTGAACGCGTCACAGGCCTCACCATCGATGATTTCGACCTGCTTTTGCGTGTCGGCGTCTTCAACCGCGCCCAAATGAACGATGCCATCCTGAAGTTCCGCCGCTACGAGGATGCCTCATTAGAATACACAGGCGTAAACCGCCACGCCTCCGACACCCGCATTGGCCTGATGGACAGCACTGTGCCCATTGAGGCGATGCTGGGGACTGAGATGGAGTAAATGGTATCGCAAACACAAACTTCATACGAAAAAGCAATTAATTTTCAACAAAGCACTTGCGAAATGGGAAAATATTCGTATTTTTGCACATGAATCCCCCTCGGATGAGATATTGCCGAGGCCCAGCCAACCCAAAAAGTTGGCTATTTTTTTTGAACGATATGAATAAACAGAAGGTTATTGTATATGTAGACGGCTTCAATTTCTACTACGGATTGAAGAAAAACTCTTCATGGAAAAGGTATTATTGGCTCAACTTGGTGAAATTGTTCGAGAAATTTATGCTGAAAAACCAGGAGCTTATGGCTGTGAAGTATTTCTCTGCCAGACCTATCAATAATGAGGACAAGGCTCATCGACAGAGCATGTTTTTCGATGCCAACAAGGAAAATCCAAAGTTCCACCTGATAATGGGCAAGTACTTGAAGAAGAAAATCGTATGCAAACGATGTGGCTTCAATATCAACACATACGAGGAGAAAGAAAGCGATGTGCGTATTGCCACACAGATTGTAAACGATGCGAAGAATGGTGATTGTGACATTGCAATTGTCGTGTCAGCCGATAGCGACATGATACCTGCGATAGAGTTAGCCAAAAGTGCTGGGGCTCGGGTATATGTGTTCTTCCCGCCAAGTCATCATTCCGAAGCAATTGCCAAGATACCAGGTATCAATGTCATCCGTATGCAGTGGTATGAAACCCGCTTCAAGCAAAGCGTTCTTCCTGACGAGATAATCCTTAAAAGGAGTGGTTATAAACTAGTTATCCCCGACAAATGGAAAAAGTACAAAGAAGTGTAATTTTGGGATAATTCAACCATGCCCAAATGAACGACGCCATCCTGAAATTCCGCCGCTACGAGGATGCCTCGTTGGAATACACTGGCGTAAACCGCCACGCCTTCGACACCCGCATTGGCCTGATGGACAGCACTGTGCCCATTGAGGCGATGCTGGGGAGTGGAATGGGGTAATATGGCTTCTCAGCCATAAACTTCATACGAAAAAACAATTAATTTTCAACAAAGCACTTGCGAAATGGGAAAATGTTTGTATTTTTGCAGTGTCAGATTGTCGTCAGAGGGCGCGAACAATTTGCTTTCGCAGCATTATTCAAGCTGGACCTTTCTGACCCCCATATGAGGACATAGCCCCAAAGGTTATGTCCTCAGTTTTTCTATTTCATCCTCTATCTGGTTTTTTACTGTATCCTCGTCAGAAACGGCAAATAAATCGGGCTTTACGACAACAGCCTTGCTGTTGTGAACTACATAACATTCGTTGATGTTACCACTCGTAAAATCCTCATGCCTACCATAAAGACCCGAAGCAATTTTTTGGGTTTTGATAATCAAAAGCCGTTCACCGTAAATCCCATCAACTAAAAAATCCTCTATTCTAAACATGGTGCAAAGGTAAAAAGAATTGCGAGAAGTGCAATAACTGTATCTGCACGAGAAAATAAAGAACAGATAATCGATGTTCATTACAATATCAAATGTTGTTTAACCGAAAACTTTGTATCTTTGCCCCAAACAAAAACACTTAACCCCATGAATCACCCCATTCAAGAAGGCTATATGCCTTATCTCGGCTACCAGACCTACTACCGCATTGTCGGTGAACCTTCAAGCAAGCCCGCACTGCTTTGTCTGCACGGCGGACCGGGCAGTACACATAACTATTTCGAAGTGCTGGACCGCATCGCCGACACAGGCCGTCAGGTCATCTCATACGACCAAATCGGCTGCGGCAACTCCTACCTCGACGGTCATCCCGAACTATGGACCCAAGAGACCTGGATCAACGAGCTCATCGCCTTGCGCGAGCACCTGCACCTCGACCAGCTCCACCTCCTTGGCCAGTCGTGGGGCGCCATGCAGGCCATCGCCTACATCATCGACTGCCAGCCCAAGGGCATCAAGTCGGTCATCCTCTCTTCGGGCCATGCCTCCAGCTCGCTGTGGGCCAGCGAGCAGCACCGCCTCATCAAATACATGTCGGCAGAAGACCAAGAGGCCATCCGCCACGCCGAAGCCACGGGAAAATGGGACGACCCCGACTATCTCC
>JAFRRE010000133.1 GCA_017428285.1 Bacteroidales bacterium
CGCTCCAATGCCTTCTCGCTGATGTCGCCCAAAAGGATTTTCTTGCCTGCACCTATGCGGCGCACAATGGCGGTTCCCATACTACCAGCACCTAAAAGTGCCACTACTTGTTTATGCTCGTTTCTGTCGAAATACATTGTTCCTTTGTTTTGTTTGATGTTTTAGTAATTGTTCAAAATTAAACTTCATTTTTTTGACTTCGGGACTCGGGACTTTTTGACCATGACCATTGACCATGACCGCTTTCACGATAATGCTGAAATTTCAGCCCTCGGTTGAAGTGGTCATTGTCATAGTCATGAGCCATAGTCCCGTAGTCTCGTGTTTAATTTTTAAACTAATTTTGCTATCAACTTATTTGTCAATGTTGACAATGGTGTATTGGCGGCTACCGAGACCGATCTTTTCAGCGTGCTCAACGGTGTGGATGCCATGGCGGCTCTCAATGCGTTCTTTCATTGAAGCCACGTCGTTGTCGGCGGTTTGCTCTTGACCAAGGACGAGGTCGATGCAGGCTTGGTCGAGGGCCACAGGATCGGTACTGGCGAGGATGCCCATGTCTTGCAGTGCCACAGGAGTGGGATTGCCGTTGCAGTCACAGTCAATGCTCATATTGTTCATGACATTGATATAGAGGACTTTCCCCTTGAAGTAGTCGTGCACTGCAGCAGCAGCGTTGGCCATACATTCAAGGAACTTGTCCTGGTTCTCGGGCTGGATGTAATCCCAAAGATGGGTGTAGTCCTCGCATTGGCCGTTGGTGTGGATGTAGGTCTTGCCATTGCGCGAGGCCACGCCGATGCTGGCGTTCTTCAGCACACCACCGAAGCCGCCCATCTGGTGTCCCTTGAAGTGGGCGAGGTTGATCATGAAGTCATAGTTCTCGATGTTCTTTCCCACGATGTTGTAGCGCATATAAGTGGTGTCGCGCACAGGGATTTTGATTTCGCCTTCGGCATCCATGATGTCCACGCCGCCGATGGTGTTGAAGCCGTGCTCCTCGATGACCTTCAGGTGGTCTTCGGTGAGCATGCGCTTGCCGGCGTAAGCGGTGTTGCATTCCACAATCTTGCCGTTCACCAACTGCACCAGAGGACCAATCAAGTCGGCCTTCAAGTGGTTGTTGTTGCCGGCCTCGCCAGTGGAGATTTTCACGGCCACACGGCCTTCGGCTTCTACGCCAAGAGCTTTGTATATCTTAATGAGTGCTTCGGGGCTGATTTCACTAGTGAAATAGACTTTTGATGCGTTTTCCATATTAGGTGTTGTTGGTTCGGTTTGTTCTTGTTGTTCGGTTGTTGGATTGCCGTTTTTGTTTTGGCAGCTTGTGTTGGCCATCACCAATGCCATAGCGATGAGAACCAAAAGTTTCCTAACTTTCATGTTGTCAAGTATTTAATTTGTTTTCAAAGGCTCTTCAACCATTTCTCAACCTTTGCCTTGCCCGTGCGGACTTCGTGCCCATAGATGCTGAACTCGCCCGTGACCTTGGCCTTTGGGAAAGCTTTCTTTACGTCGCTGACGCAGCTGGCCAGACCGCTACCTTCGTGGGTGGTGAAAGGAATAACGGTTTTGCCGTCGAGGTTGATGTCTTTGAAGAGGGTGAACATCACCTGCGGGTAGGTGCCCCACCACACAGGGCCGCCGATGAAGACGGTGTCGTACTGGCTGAGGTCGGGGGCGGTGCCTTCGTAAGGCGGCAGTTCGCCCTTGTTGGCTTCTTCCTTGGCCAATTCGATGAGCGGCATATAGGCCATGCCGTCGTACTTGTGCGTGACGATCTCAAACTGGTCGGCGCCTTTGATTTCAGTGATGTAGTCGGCCACGATCTTGGTGTTGCCGACCTCGATGTTGCCCACGCTGTAGTTGTCGCCCGCATGGGAGAAGAAAATGACGATGGATTTGCTCATGTTGTTCTTATTTGATGATTTGACTTCTTGTTTGTTTTGTGCGTTGCAGCCGGTGGCTACGAGGAGTGCCAGCACTGCGGTAATGATGAATTTGATGCTTTTCATTTGTTATTTGATTTTCGTTATGATGATGCAAAAACACTGATATTATTCAATTCTCACAAGCCTGCCATCCCTATGGACAAGCCGCATGGTGGGTTGAAGTGTCCATGTGCCACGACTTCCCCAGATGGTGGCCGTGATGATTGAAGTGAACTTTACTTTGATGCTTCCGTCCACCTCTTTGCTGATGCAAACGTCGCGTTTTTCAACGTTATGATAGTGCATCGTACCACTTTTCACATCGGCAAGCCACTCGCTACGGGTTTGTGTCGCGCCAGAGAGATGACGAAGCACAATGGCTTCATCCATCATTGCTGCAAGTGAGGCTGTGTCGGCACTTACCATCGCCTCATTCCAGCAATCGAGGTATTGGTTGACTTCTTTCTCCAATGTCGTATCAGGTACCATTTGCATACACAATAAGGTGGTTAATAGTGCCAATATTTTCATCGTTTTTTATTTTAATCCCAAATCTCGTAGTTTTCCATCCAGTCCTTGATCTGCTGGTAGGTCATGTTGAAGTAACGCTTCTCTTTGTTTAAGGCGTGAATCTGTTCCATCTCAGCGTCGGTCAGCGTGAAATCGAGGGCTTCGATATTCTCTTGGATGTGCTTGGGGTTGGATGAACCGGGCACTACGCTGAAGCCTTTTTGGATATGCCAACGGATGATGACTTGGGCTGCACTCTTGCCGTGAGCCTTGGCGATGTCGTTGATGACGGGATCGCGGAGGATTTCTCCCTTCGAGTCGCGGCCACCAAGCGGGAACCAGCATTCGATCTGGATGTTGTATTTCTTGGCCATTTCCTGCCAATGTTCACGCTGTGCGTATGGGTGACACTCAATTTGGAAAGCCTGCGGCTTGATGCGGGCAGGTTCCACGATGGAGTTGAACAGTTCGTCGCTGAAGTCGAAGTCGCTGATGCCGATGGCACGCACTTTTCCGGCTTCCAAAGCGGCTTCAAGAGCCTTCCATCCACCGTTGTAGTCTCTCAATGGCTGGTGCAGATACACAAGGTCAAGATATTCGAGACCAAGGCGTTCCAGCATTTTGTCGAGTTGGATGGGGGTGATTTCCTCGCCGTATTCGTTGGGCCAGAGTTTGGAGGTGATCCAAATGCTGTCACGCGGGATGCCGCTGTCTTTCACGGCTTGTCCTACGCTGCGCTCGTTGCCGTAAGCGTGCGCCGTGTCGATGTGTCGATAACCCGCCCTCAAGGCAGTCAGAACCGAGTTGTAAGTGGTTTCTCCTGCTGGAATGCTGTAAACGCCGAGTCCGAATTGTGGCATCTTAACGCCGTTATTCAGCGTGAGGTAAGGTTGGTTTTGTGCGTTCATGGTCACTGTGCTTAAGATGATTGTTGCTATGATTAAGAGTGCTTTTTTCATGGTGTTATCCTCCAATGTATTTAATGAATTTCGCCGGATTGCCGCCCACTATAGTATTAGGTGCGACGTCTTTGGTGACCACGGCTCCCGCGGCCACGACTGCATTCTTGCCGACCGTCACGCCAGGCAAAATGGTGGCACCAGCGCCAATCCAAGCGTTTTCGCAGATGTGGACGGGCTTGCAGAGCAGAATCTGGCGGTCGTAAAGGTCGTGGTTGTTGGAAATGAGTTGCGCATTGGCGGCAATCATCGCGTTGTCGTCGATGGTGATGCCTCCGCGGCCC
>JAFRRE010000134.1 GCA_017428285.1 Bacteroidales bacterium
AAAAGTAATGAACCATATCTATCAGACTAACTGGAAACACACAGACTCCCCAAACGTAACCCATGCGTCTTGGGGATATTTTGTGGGAAACGAATTCCGCACTCACGATGAAAACTCACCATTCGAAGGGCCACCTTGGGACCCGTCGTTTGGGACATCCTCGAGAACATCCTGAAAGGTCACCCGATTCTGTTGAACCGTGCTCCTACGCTGCACCGTCTGGGTATCCAGGCCTTCCAGCCGAAGCTTATCGAAGGTAAGGCAATCCGTTTGCACCCCTTGGTGTGTACGGCATTCAACGCTGACTTCGACGGTGACCAGATGGCTGTCCACGTACCGTTGGGCAACGCTGCTGTGCTTGAAGCTCAGATTCTGATGCTGGCTTCGCACAACATCCTGAATCCTTCGAATGGTGCACCTATCACGCTGCCTTCGCAGGACATGGTTTTGGGTCTGTACTACATCACCAAGCCGCGTAAGAGCACGCCTGATCATCCTGTGAAGGGTGAAGGTATGTCGTTCTATTCGCCGGAAGAGGTGATTATTGCCCATAATGAAGGCCGTGCCGATATGCATGCTGTCATTAAGGTGCGCGTGAAGGTTCGCGAGAACGATCAACTCGTCACCAAGCTTGTCGAGACTACTGTGGGTCGTGTCATCTTCAACCAAGTGGTTCCTGAAGACTACGGCTTCATCAACGAGCTGTTGACCAAGAAGTCGCTCCGTTCCATCGTCGGCGACATGGTGCGTATGGAAGGCACTGCCGTCACCACCAAGTTCTTGGACGACATCAAGAACATGGGCTACTATCAAGCTTATAAAGGTGGCTTGTCGTTCAATCTGGGTAATGTGCTCGTTCCCGAAATGAAAGGCAACCTCATTGGTGAAGCTAATGCACAAGCCGCACAAATCCGTGAATACGAGAAGATGGGCTTCATGGGTCCGAATGAGCGTTACAACCAGATTGTTGACCTTTGGACCGATGTCAACGCCAAACTGACCCAAGAGGTGATGAAGGTGTTGTCGAGTGACGACCAAGGCTTCAACCCGGTGTACATGATGCTGCACTCTGGTGCTCGTGGTTCCGAAGCTCAGGTGTCACAGCTCTGCGGTATGAGAGGTCTGATGGCCAAGCCTATGAAGGCTGGTTCAGGCGGCTCCGAAATCATTGAGAACCCGATTCTGTCGAACTTCCAGGAAGGTCTGTCCGTGTTGGAGTACTTCATCTCTACGCACGGTGCCCGTAAGGGTTTGGCAGATACCGCTCTGAAGACCGCTGACGCTGGTTACCTGACCCGTCGTCTGGTCGACGTGGCTCACGATGTCATCATCACCGAGAAGGACTGCGGAACCCTCCGTGGTATGACCATCTCGCGTGGTGAAGAAATCAAGGAGCCGGGCAAGCACTCCTTGTTGTACGACCGTATCCTCGGCCGTGTGGCCTTGCACGATGTGTTCCATCCCCAGACGGGCGAACTCATCGCTGCCAGTGGTCAGGAACTCAATGAGACTCTTGCCGAGGCCATCGACGAATCGCCGCTTGAGAGTGTCGAAATCCGTTCCGTGCTGACCTGCGAATCGAAGCGCGGTGTGTGCGCCAACTGCTATGGCCGCAACCTGTCGTCGAGCAAGCTGGTTCAGAAAGGTGAGGCTGTGGGCGTTATCGCTGCACAGTCCATCGGTGAACCTGGTACCCAGCTGACCCTGCGTACCTTCCACTCTGGTGGTAAGGCTTCGAAGGGCTTGGTGGCCAACAGCACCGAAGCCAAGTATGACGGCTATCTCGAAATCGAAGAATTGCGTTCTGTCGAGGTCGACAAGGAAGGCGACAAATATCAGATTGTCATCGGCCGTTCGGCTGAATTGAAGCTGCACGACAACCATACCGATGTCGTTTTGATGACGACCAACATTCCTTATGGCGCCAAGTTGTTCTTCAAGGCTGGCGATCAGGTGAAGAAGGGCGACAAGATTTGCGAATGGGATCCCTACAATGCCACTATCATCTCTGAACACAGTGGTAAGGTCCGTTTCCAGAACGTGATTGAAGGTGTGACCTATCGTAACGAGACCATCGCTGAGACCGGCTTTATCGAGCGTGTCATCATCGAAGGTAAGAGAGGTGCCAAGAACCCGCTCATCGACATCGTTGATGAGAACGGTGAGACCTTGGTTTCCTACGACTTGCCTGTCGATGCCCACGTCATCGTTAGCGAAGGTGATGCCATCTCGGCTGGTGATCAATTGGTGCGTATCCCGCGTAACGTCTCTGGCGGTGGTGATATCACTGGTGGTCTGCCGCGTGTGCAAGAGCTGTTTGAGGCTCGTAACTCCATCGACCCGGCTGTTGTTTCCGAAATCGACGGTATCGTCCATCTCGAGAAGAAACTGAAGCGCGGTAACCGTGAGGTCGTCGTGACAGCCAAGACGGGCGAGGAGAAGCGTTATCTCATCCCGACTTCGAAGCAGATCCTGGCTCAGGAGAACGACTTCGTGAAGGCTGGTCAACCGCTTTCCGAAGGTGTCATCACGCCCAACAGCATCTTGGCTATCATGGGCCCGATGAAGGTGCAGGAATACATCGTCAACGAGGCTCAGAGCGTGTACCGTCAGCAAGGTGTGGTCATCAACGACAAGCACTTTGAGGTCATCGTGCGTCAGATGATGCGTAAGGTCGAAATCCTCGACCCAGGCGACACTCGCTTCCTGCAAGGCGAGCTGGTCAACAAGTTGACTTTCCAAGAGGAGAACGACGACATCTACGGCAAGTTCTTCGTGGAGGACAATGGTGCTTCCGAAAAGCTGCAGAAGGGCGAAATCGTTTCGGCCATGAAGCTGCGTGAGGAAGAGTCTGCTCTGAAGCGGAAGGACTTGACCCTGCCGACGGTGCGTCCTGCACGTCCGGCAACGGCTACACAGGTGCTGCAAGGTATCACCCGCGCTGCTTTGGCTACCGACAGCTTCATCTCGGCTGCCTCCTTCCAGGAGACCACCAAGGTGCTGACCAATGCTGCCATTGCCGCCAAGAGCGACTTCTTGCTCGGTATGAAGGAGAATGTGATCGTCGGTCACAAGATTCCTGCCGGCACAGGTCTGCGTGAGTATGAGGACTTGATTGTGGGCTCTCGTGAAGAGTACGAAGAGCTGCAAGAAAAGGCCGCACTCTAACAAGTATTGAACTGAGCGGGGACGGCTTGACAGCTGTCCCCGCTTTTTAATAAGTAGATGAGCAGAATTAGTTTCAGAAAAGGCTGAAGAATTTGGCCGTCAGCAGTCAGCCATCAGCAGTCAGCCTTGGTGCTACCGAGCTGAAAGCTGAAGGCTGATAGCTTACAGCTAAGAAGCTTATAATAATGCGGTTTAATTTTGAATAGATACTTACTTACAATAACATTATGGAAAACAACAATCAGAAAAACCAACTGAATATCGAAATCAGCGACGAGGTGGCTGAAGGCAAATACTCAAATCTGGCCATTATCACTCACTCGCCCAATGAATTCATTGTCGACTTTGCCCAGATGATGCCTGGCACACCTAAGGCAAAAGTCCGTTCAAGAGTGATTATGAATCCCTTGAACGCCAAGCGTCTGTACAAGGCTTTGGCCGACAACATCGCCAAGTACGAACAGCAATTTGGCACCATTCAGGATTTGGGTAGCAATGTCGCCCAGTTCCCGATAGGCACGCCTACTGCACAGGCTTGATCAACATCACGTGTCAATATGAAATCGACCGTCTATGTCATTTCCTCGGGAATCTATAGGCGGTCGATTTCGTAAATATAAGCATCTGTAATGCAATGAAACATGTCCTCTTTTTACTGCTAGCGTTGATGGTCGGCCCTCTTTTGTTGGCTCAAGAAAACGAAAGTCAGTTGCCCGATACGAGCCTGTTTGAGGCCCATCATCATATCGAAGGCAATGATACGCTTCCATATCGGCTTTATCGTTCTCAGAAAGCCGATACGATGACTGAAGCTTTACCTTTGGTCATCTTCCTGCATGGTGCAGGAGAGCGTGGCAACGACAATTGTATGCAGTTGAAGCATTGCATCAAGTATTTCCTTGATGACACCGTGACAAGCCGTTATCCTTTTTTGTTGATGGCTCCGCAATGCCCAAATGACAGACGTTGGGTGGATACGGATTGGAGCCTGCCTGAGCACACGATGGACAGCATGCCCACGGCAGAGCTGCTTGGCGTGATGGCTGTGCTTGACAGCCTTGTTGGTGTTGGTGTCGTGGATTCGACGCAAGTTTATATTTGTGGCATTTCTATGGGAGGCTTTGGCACTTGGGATGCCTTGCAGCGTTGGCCGGAGAGATTTGCGGCAGCTATTGCCATCTGCGGTGGGGGAGACCCAGCATACGCCGAGGCCATGAAGGACATTCCCGTATATATCTTTCATGGTTTGCTCGATGAGGTGGTCATGCCTTCGCGGAGCATACAGATGTATAATGCATTGAAAGAAGTCGGCAGCAAAGAGGCCATTCTAGTTACATATCCCGAATTGGGTCATTTGTGTTGGAATGAGGCTTTTTCCACGCCAGGGTTGTTTGAGTGGTTGTTTGGGAAGAAAAGGTAGGTTTCTTGTTGCATTTGGCTTCAAGGTGCACCACCAACTTCTGGTTGATGAGCTCAAGAATGGCTTCATTCAGATTGGTGGCAGCCATGTCATGCCCTCCCTTTAATCCCCCGCCCTTCGGGCACCCCCTTAAAAGGGGGAAGGGCGGGCATCTATGGCTGCGGCATACAGGAATCCGCCTATCCTAATATGAATACCCGACATTGCATATCGGGGTGTGGTAGGGTCGTCCCTTCGGGACTTTGGCTTGACCCATTGTCATCGTTTGCGTCCCGCAGACGGTGGTGGGTGTCACCTACCGAGGTGTCAATGCTCTCATTCTTTTAGATTGAAATCTATCTTTTTGCTCTTTTTTCTATTGTTTCTCCAAGTTTTTGTATTTTTGCCCTCAAGTATCGCCTAAATAGCGGTGCGTTTTTATTGGAAATAACATAGCGTTAGTGCTATATTCGGAATGTCCCTGAACCTCGCAACTTCAAAAGACATTGTAAGACGAATAAGTGCCAGCGTCTACGCTATAGCGTGGACTGGACTTATCCTTACAATGGGTCATGCGAGGACCTTGGGACATTGATAAGCGCCTTTCCGCGCTTTTTTATGTCCTGAGGTTCTTTGTTTGAGCCCATCCCCTCCGAACAGATAGTCCTTGCGCTGCAAAACTATAGCGTTTATGGTAGAAATACCTGTCTCTTCCCATTTCTTTACCAACCGAGATGGGAACACTTTGATGAAAGAGTTTGAGGGCATTCTTGAAAACAACCCTCAAGTGAAAAACCTTGATGCCGTGGTGGGCTTCTTGCGAGCCTCGGGCTACTTTACCCTTCGTCCATTCTTGGATAACATTAATAAAGTAAGAATCCTAATCGGTATTGACGTGGACAAATATATTGCTCACGCCCATCAAAGAGGCGAATTGTTTTTTGGTGCCGAAGAAGAGGTGAAGGAAGAGTGTTTAAGGTTGCTGAAGCAAGACATTGAACAGTCGAACTACTCCAAACAAGTGGAGGACGGTATGCTTCAGATGGTGCAAGATATGTTGGATGGGAAACTTGAACTCCGCGCTCATCCCTCAAAGAAGATTCATGCCAAATTCTATATCCTCTATCCCGACAATTTCAACCAACATACTTTTGGAGCTGCTATTACTGGAAGCAGTAATCTGAGCGGTAATGGTTTGGGAATAGGTGACGACAAACAATATGAGTTCAATGTCAAACTGACACAATATGATGATGTGTCATTTGCCAAGCATGAATTTGAATTGCTTTGGGAAGAAGCCAAAGGCGTACCCATCAATGCTGAAGACTATAGGGCTACGCTTGACAAAACATATTTGAAAGGTGATGTCACGCCATACGAGCTATACATCAAGATGTTGATGGAATACTTTTCAGACCGTGTGCTGGCCATTGACCAAGATGACCCATTCGATATGCCCGAAGGTTACGAGAAGTTTGAATATCAGATGGATGCCGTTGTTGAAGGCTATCAAAAACTGATTCGCTACGATGGCTTCTTCCTTGCTGATGTGGTTGGTCTTGGCAAAACGGTGATCGCCACGATGATTGCCAAGAAGTTCATCATCGAGAATGGTCGCGACAACACCAAAATCCTTGTGGTCTATCCACCTGCGGTGGAACAGAACTGGAAGACTACCTTCAAGGATTTCGGTATTGACAAATATACTCAGTTTGTGAGTAATGGTAGTCTGTCAAAGATTCTCGATGATGACAATTACAATTATTGGAATGCTGACGAGTATGATTTGGTGTTGGTAGATGAGGCTCACAAGTTTCGTAACCATAC
>JAFRRE010000008.1 GCA_017428285.1 Bacteroidales bacterium
ATGACCTTGTTCATAGTTCTTATTTGACCTTGTGGCAAAATAAGTCGTATTGTGACGACTCCGCATGATGGACACATCATCAAACGTCCAAGGGTCGTTTGTGGTTCCAGGATGTTTGAAATGCCTAATTCTAAGAAGATTGAAGTTCTTATCCATGTAAACTACCGACCCTCCGATAACACGGCTTTTGTCAATTAGGCTGGACGCTGGTGGCACATTTGAGTGATTGTTATAATAGATGTAGCCGTAATCGGTCGGCACCAATTGCTCACGCCAGAAAATCATCTGCCAAGACAATCCCGAATACGGTATCTCATAACCGACATTAGCCAATAACTCCCCGTCAAAGCTCATCCTAAAAAAGAACAAGGAATCATAGCCATGGATGCCGTTATAGTCCTTGCTGACATTTTTGGTGTAAACGCCAACCATGCAGTCCCCGTCGAGAATGGCGGAATGGAGATGAATACTGCCGCTCGATTCACAAGGATTAGTGTTGTCCTGGCCTAGAGCCGTATCAACGGGAAAACTATATTCATAACTCTCTACTATCTCCAAATTGTCATCGAGTTTGTACAATCCCAAAATAGCATCGGTTGGCGGGTTGTCGTAGTTAAGGAAATAGTTGAAATACCGCGATTCGTGGTCAGGGCTGTAAGTGGTCAACATGAACAGCTCACCACTTTCGTTCTCAAACACATAAGGGTTGTAAGACGAGCCCCAATAGCCAGGTTTGAGGTAGTTGTTTTGCGCCAGTTCCTCACCCTCAGGCGACAAGGCAACCAAAGCATTATGAGGCGGATAGAAAGGATAACCGGCTGCGTATGACCCAACATTGAAAAGGAATGAGGAACTGACGATGATGCGTCCGTCCGACAATTCGTATGCACAATACTGGCGAGTCATTTCCGAATCTGAAGGTTGATAAGGGATGGAGTATTCCCACTCCTGCCCAAAAGCATTTACTCCGAATAACAGCGCAAGGGCTATCAAAAAATGTGTCTTTGCTTTCATAACGATAACTCTTTAGCATTCGTTAGCAGCAAAAGTATAGTAAAAAACAATGTGATGCGCAAAAATCACACACACATTTCACACACATTTTGGGCTATTTTACCCCAAAAGGCAACGTCAAATGACATGAACCGCTTAGTGAGATACGCATTTCTTTCAAATTACCGAACAATTCTTCCACAAATCGCCGCAACGGCACATACGCCTTGATCGAAGTCAAGCTGGGGGGCGAGAAACTAATCAACGACGGTGTTGCCGCCTTGAAGGAGTTAGCCAATACCATCGACACCACCCGTATGCCGAAACCTTCATTTACTATGGTGCTTACTGCCGTAGGGCAATACGCTTATCAACGGCAAGACGGAGTGTTTGTGGTTCCTATAGGCTGCCTCAGGGATTAATGGATTTTTATTTCTTCACCCACTTCCCTATTTCCACTTCCTTTCCATTGGCCAACACCTTCCATACATAAACCCCAGCGGGCCATGATTCCGTGTTAATCACAGTGGTTTCGCGGTTCAACGGCATTTCTATTACCTTAACACCATAAATGTCAAAGATTTGTATCAGCGCATTACTATTTGAAGTGCTGATGTTCATGCAATCATCCCCAGGAACCGGATAGACCATTGTGAATGCTTTGTCGGGTTCTTCCACTGCGTTAACCGACCAATATACACGCAGGAAATATTCAAACTCATTGTATTTCGACCGTGCCGGAGCAGAATAGCAGTCGATGTCCTGATAATAGGCAAACAATCTATAGAGATATGAGGTCTCATCTTCCAAAGGAAAATTGTCGGTATAAGAAGTGGCATTGCCATTTAACATCTTGATTCTCTGCCAATCCATTTCGGATTCTTTGGTCCGGTAAAGAATAAACCCCGACAATCCGTCGTTGGGCTGCGGCGATTCCCAGGTCAACTTCACCTTGTTGTTGGAAGTCATCTCATACCAAAGATTGGTAGCAGGTTGGCAACCATCGCCTGCTGTAGCACAAGCCTCGTTGGTGGACTCGCCTTCTCCGCCTTCGCATAATGCCGTCACAAAATAGCAATGCCCCCCTAATGGGACCTCCTCATCGGTAAAAGCAGTCGCTCCATTTCTCACGGTCTTGACCACCACTCCATCGCGATAAATGTTGTAATCAGTCTCACCTTCGGCAGTCAGCCAATTCAAGACCACATCGTTGCCATCAGCAACAGCGTAAAGTTCAGAAGGACTTTCACATTCCTCATGACCGCAATTGTTGTTCATCGTCAGAAAGACACCTTCAGGCAAGTCGGAAGGATTTCCAGAAAAATGATATACCTGTTGTCCTTCGGCATCTTTGATGGTGAAAGTGATATCATTGACGTTACTTTTTCCCGTGCTCCAGCCAAAAGAAACGTTGCCCAAAGGCACCGCGACAGAAAACGCCTGCGACGACGAGGTTGCGGAGACTTTTTCAACGATTTGCCCGGCATTGTTGTACAAGGTAATGGTCCCTCCTTGCCATCCAGAGGACGTAGAACTTGTCACAATGGCCCAATCGCAGCTCGGGCCAAAACTCACTGCGTTACGCGAGGCAGATTCTCCATGATTGCCATAACAAACGGCATAAACACTATAGTCGAACAATCCGAAAAACGGCACCTCATCAGTGAACTCCATCGCTGCACCCGGGGTCACATGATCCGCAGTATAAATCACTTTTCCATCACGTTTGACGACAATTTGATCAATAACCGATAAAGAGCTATTACTCATTGTTTTAACAGGATTAACCCAGCTTATCAAGCAAGAATAAGCATCATCCGCCACAGGCTCCACAGTAAGATTTAAAGGTGCTTGAGGTGTGTTTTCATAAACGGTGCGCGGTCTGATGTCATAAATCATGATTTGATGAGCATTCCAGGCGAGGTTGTACGTTCGAAGATTGTCAATACTAAAGTACCCGTCAAGTTCACCGCTCCAACCCCAATTGAAATGGAAGAGGCCATTGGCATCATATCCGTCACAGATGAATGAATGGCCGCCCACACCCTGCTCAGTGTCCGTGCCCGCATAAGCAATCGGAAGCCCCGAATCCATGGCATTCCGCATGAGGCCCGTCCATTCATCGTATGAAGGATGACTGTCCCTTTCGATGTAATGCATAGGAGCATAATCGAAATATGTATTCAACGCTATTTTCATGCTATTTTGGCTGGTTCCGCTGCCATTCGGTGCCGGCGCATAAACCATATCAGTTGCCACTCCGCAATGGTAAAGCAAGGTCGCTACCGCGTCGTTGTAATCGTTCAATTGCTCAGGCATCTCGTCCCAATAATAGGTGGTCTCGCCGAAGTTGACGGTCAACGGACATAGAAATAGCTGTTGTTGGTATGCGATCCGATGCCACGCTCAGGGTAGTTCCAATATTTCATAATCTGGCCCATTGCGGTGGCCACGCACCCAACTTTCACATGTCCACACCAGCCGCCTTCATCTACGGGACAATACTCGTTGTAATAGCATTCCTGGTCCCAATGCGTAGCGATCAGTGGTGCTACCGCACCCAGTTTTGTGGTTTGGGTCATGCCACATCGCTCAAGGCTCTCCCATTCCTGAATGATAACAAAATCAGCTTTAGCCAGTTGTTCTTCCGCAAAGTCAACCGATTCCGCATAGCCACCAAGAAAAAAAGCCAAACCTTCAGGGATATTATCTTTGTCGAACGAACCCGTTGGGGAATAGCCAAGAACAGGGCTGGTCAAATCGCTGGCTGACACGAGGACAAAACCCTCGGGAATGCCGTTAAAAGCATAAAATGCCGGACGGCCGTTTTCAGTGTAGGCAGTGTATGCCAATTCCAACTGGACAGGCATTTCAAAGTTTGCCTCTACAAATTTTTCGCCAAGAGTTAGGGCGCGATTCGCATCTATTGTACCTCCAAACAATTGAATTGCAAGGAGCACCATAATGATTGTGCTAAGTCTATTTTTCATTTCTTACTTTTTTTTTCCAAAAATACAGCAAAAACCGCAAGAAAAAACAATTCCATCAGCAAATCCACTATTATTTTAAAAAAAAATTGATTATCAATGAATTACAATATTGTTTTCCACTAATAAGATTCGCAAAAAACCTAAAAACTCTTCACCCACTTCCCTGTTTCAACCATCTTTCCATTGGCAATCACGTTCCAAACATAAACACCCTCGGCCCAATCCCCAGCATCAATTGCCGTCACGTTCTCTGTGAGGGCTTGGCTATGGATGATTCTTCCGTTGATGTCACACACCTCCACTCGGGCGTTTTGCAACCCTGTGCGGATATTCAGCTCATCCTTCCCTGGATTAGGATAGGCGATAGCCACTTTCAGGCCGTTGTCGTGGGCTTCCTCAATGCCCACGAAAGCCTCAGCGGGAAATTTCACCACCGAACTTCCAATACGGGTCCTTTCATCCAAATCCCTCTTCTCCACAGTCAAGAAGATATCGTCGTCCTTTGACATGGTAATGCTTTCGGCCACATAGCAAATCAGATCCGAATCGTTACCATAGTAAACTTCTGAAATCACATTGAAGTCCTCGTCAAGCCGTTCAATCACAATCCACGAATCGTCGTACCACATTCCGACATTCAACGAATAACAGAAATAAACAGAACCATCCGAACCGACTTCCACAGCCCGACATTCAGCTACAAAATCAAAATTTCTGATACCTCTTTCAAGATCGTGAATGATGGGAACAATGTCCTCCTCATTATTAATGTCATCGTCAAACTCATACAGATAGCAGTCATCATAATTGGGATCATAGTGCTTATTAGACCGAGTGGCCAAATAGGTCGTGTTATGTTTGCTCCGCATCACAGACAAGTCCATGAAGTGGAAAGGGCCGTTCCAACCGCTATAATTGCCGCCTGAATGAACAAGTTTCCTCGTTCTCAACAAATTGAAGTTCTTGTCCAAATAGGCAACCGTCCCAGCGTAATCATTGGGCTTGTCGAAACTATCGGGCGCAGGGGGAATATTGGGGAGGTAATCGTAATAGATGTAACCATCGTCTGTGCTCACCAACTGCTCACGCCAAAAAGCCATCTGCCATTCAACACCAGAAGCATCCAACTGATAGCCCACATTGGCCAACAGCTCGCCATCAAAACTCATCCTAAAGAAAAACAGGGAATCATAACCATGGATGCTGTCACGGTCGAGGCTGACACTCTTGGTGTAAGCTCCCACCATGTCGCCCCCATCGAGAATAGCGGAGTGGAGGTGTAAACTACCACTGGACTCACACCAGCCGAAAACATCGGGGCTTTGGGCGGTGTCTATGAGGAAGCTGTACTCATAGCTTTCCACAACCTCCAGTTGCTCATCAAGTTTATACAGCCCCAAAATGGCATCTGTGGGAGGATTATCGTAATTCTGGAAATAGTTGAAATAAGCTTTGTTGTGGTCGGGGCTGTAAGTAGTCAGCATAAACAACTCACCAAACTCGTTTTCAAATACATACGGATTGTAGGACGAGCCCCAATAGCCCTCTCTGAAATAATCCTTTTGCGCCAACTCTTCCCCATCGGGCGACAAGGCAATCAAGGCATTATGCGGCGGATAGAAAGGATGTCCAGAGCCGTCGTTGTAAAGGAACGACGCACTGACAATAATTCTCCCATCCGACATCTCGTATGCGCAGTACTGACGGGTCATCTCCGGATCAGACCATTTTAAGTCAACCGTGTATTCCCATTCCTGCCCGAAGGCTTTGGCCCCGAAAAGCAAAGCGAAGACCAATAGAAAAAATGTGTTTGTTCTCATGTTTAGTATTTTTTATTCATCACCAACAAAAGTATAGCAAAAAACCTTGTGATTCACAAAAATATCACACACATTTCGCACATATTTCTGGGATTTCACCCCCAAAAAATGGGATTTTGTCACAAAAACATCCTTTACTCTTTCAATAGATGCTTCAAATAATCCGGAAGACTCTCATCGGTGCCCAGGACTTTCTTGGTTTTCGTGATGCGGTTCGTGAACGAATTGTACTTCACCCCCTGAAGCACGGCCATCTCCGCATGGCTCAACCCCATCAAAGCAAGGCAGCAGGCGTTGATGTCGGCAGGACTAAGGTCAGGGTGGTTTGCTGCCAAACGATAGGCAAAACCGCCAAACGCCGCGTCCACGGCATCTTTTAAGGCCCCAAAATCGGCCTGACTCAAAGCTAATTGGGGAAAGTCCTCCACGTTTTTAGAGGAAATATTCGGGGCATCGGCAGCCAACCGCTCCCGGATGCGCACAAAGATATCCGACTTCTCGAACTGGGCCCAACCCGCTGCGTATGAGGCTTGGTGTTTTTTCTTCCGCTTGACGATGGCCGCAATAACGACCGCCAGCAGCAACAAGGCCAAACCGCTACAAAGCCAGAAAGTAGTCTTTTTACGTGTTGCCTTTTGCTCCCGCAAGACATCAAGCCGTGCATCGCGCTCCGCCTTGAACTGCGCATATTGCTTGGCCAACAAAATGCCATCGGAAACCCGTTCCGATTCGGCTTGGGCGTATTTCGGCAGAAAACGGTTGCAAAAAGCCACGCTATCGGCATTGCCTTCTTCCTCATAAAGCTGCGACAACAATGACATGACCGCTCCCGATTCCAAAGTAATGGTGTCGGCATAAACATCCAATGCTTTCAAAAGATAGGGTTTGGAGGCCTTTTTCATCGGGCTGAAAAACATGTTGATGCCCAATGAAAGCGAATCGCGTTTCGTTTCCAATCCTCGATGGGCTTTCATCGCGATAATACGGCTTTCCTCCGCAAAGGCTGCATCGTATTGTTTCTGATCGTAATATTGATTGGAAACAAGGCGGCAAACCCTCAGATAGGTGTCGAAATCGGCCACAGAATCCACCAAAGGGACCAGTTTGTCCAAATAGTATTGTGCCGAGTCGTTTTCCATCATACTTTGCAAGGCACCCACCATCTGCTCCCAAGTGCGCATCAGCCAAACGGTGTCATGAACGGCTTCTTGATAGTCGCAAGCACGTTTATAGGCCTCAACCTCGAGGTTGTTCTCCATCGTTCCGCCAAAAACATAACCCATTTGGTAATAGGCGCGCGACACAAACAAGGTCTGCTCGTCATCCATGTCCTCGGGCAACATCTCCGTCAGACTAGCGGCGTTGAGAAAATGCGGGAAGGCCTCGTTCAGATCATCCGCCTGCAAGCACTCAAAGCCGCTTTTATACTCGCTTTGGGCCTGGTCCATCGTCTCAGCAGAGACTCGTCCCATCTTGTTCGCACAAGAGAAAAAGGCGAGCAAGACCAAGCAACAAAATATGTTTCTTATGGTATTCATGACATCATAACGCATTTTTGTATTTCTTCGTACACTTCTTCGGCCTCATCCTTCCGCAAGCCGAACTTTACGGCTAGTTGAACGGCATCCGTTTTCCCGGGGTCTTTGTAGTTGCCATTCACAGAAAGGCTGTGGAAGCCACCTAAGCCTTCGCAAGGCAGCACATCGTAGGCAGGAGCCAACTGCCAAACATCGTTGCGACAAATGAAAGCAAAGTTTTTCACGTGGTCGTCGCAGTTGCCGATGATGAGGTTGAACGCCATCAGGCGGAACACCTTCCACAGCTCCTTGACGGAATGTGTGAGCTGGCTGCAAGCCCAGAACAGATGGCCGTAATCAGCAGTGGGCAGATGATAGTCGAGGTTCATCAGGGCAGAGAGACTGATGACGTGCAGTTTGCCGCCATCTTCGGTACGGTCGAAGCGCTTTGAGCCGAAGTATTTTCCTTCGAAAAGTCGGGGCTCTGCCATCTCAATGCCACATTCGCGAGCCAGCAGCGAGGTCTCATATTCGATTCTGCCCACATTGGGCGGGTCGGTGCGGTCGCGGAACTTCACCAACCACTCGGCGCCGTCGTGATGCACAAACACTTTGGGTCTCGTGCCGCCTGAGGAGCCGCCGCGTCGCCAAGCCTTGTCGAGGTCGTCGGAATAGTCGGTATTCAATACCCGCCGCGACTCTTCCGCCATGTGGTCGAGGTCGATGATGACCTGTTCGTCAACGGTGCTCAGGTCGGGACGGTATTCCAAGGCACCACGTCCACGGCTGCCTACAAACATCAGTTGCTCCAACAAATTCAAGGAAGCCAACGACTTGCCTTGCGACCGCAAATAACGGTCGAGCACCAATGCACTCCAGCCGTCGGGCAGGCTGTCGTCGAATACGCCGAAGTTGCCGTCAAAAGGCTTCGCATCGGCGGTGAACAACCTCGATTCCAAAGACAAGTTAAACGGCGAGATGGAAAAACCGTTCCGAATCCAGTCTGCGTCGTATTCGAACAAAGCGCGACCGTCTCTGTCCAAGGCTATCCGCCCGACTTTATGGGAGCCCATCGTTACCTCAACAACCATCTCACTCATTGCGTTTCCCTCGCTTTCTGTTTGTGGTGGTGGCATGAAGCGCCTCATCCAACGTGGCATATTTGTGCGACTCAAACAATCGGTCAAAGTCATTCAAGGCATCCAATGCGTAGGCCACATGGAGCAGTCCGTCCAAAGAAATCTTGCCTGTCCGCTCAAAGCGGCGGTAGGTCGCCAAAGACAGTCCCGAGCGCACAGATAGTCCTTCCTGTGTCAGGTTCATCTCCAGACGGCGTGCCTTTACCCGCTCCGCCAAAGCCCTGGCTTTTCCTTCTGGTGAAACAATATCAAATGATAATATATTATTAGTTATATCCATTTCTATATATCAACTGCTTAAATAATAGCAGTTGCAAAGATATAACTATTTTTCGGATAATCCAAACTATTTTGTGATTTTGTTAAAGTTTGATTTCAACACCGACGCTCCTGAACTTGTCCGTCGTGACCCCAGGCTTGTACTCGGGCAAGAGGTTGGTAAAGACCCGAATGCCATGGATAATGCCAAGATGATGGGTGTTGAAACTGAGACCCACCTCCAATTTCCATGGGTTGAAGATGTTGTCAAGATGGTCTATTGTCCCAGGAAAGAGAACGCCGATACCAAAGGGCTTGGTTGGGTCTTTGCTGGTG
>JAFRRE010000135.1 GCA_017428285.1 Bacteroidales bacterium
GATGGCGCGCAGGTCGTCGTAGTCGCCGTCGAAGGCCTCGAGTTGGGGCAGGGGCAGCTCGCACAAGGCGATGTAATACTCCACCTCGACCATCACGCGGTAGCGGATGAGGGCAAATTCACTGAAAAAGTCGTCCAACTCAACGGTCTTGGAACGGTAGCGCCCGTCGACGGGCGATATGGCGGTTAAGGGATTGAGGTTCATTATGTTGAAGTGTTGATTGTTTAATCGTTTAATTGTTGGTCGGCGTTTCGACAGGCTCAACGACCTTATCTTTTTCGGATAGTTAAGGTCCCTGAGCTTGTCGAAGGGCCGACATTACAATAAAATGTATCGCAAAAATAGGAATAATATTGTTTGGTGACAAAACGAAAACGAAGTTTGCCAAGTGTTTTTTAGGCTTCGTTGGAAAAACGGACAAATTAATTAAAAAATATGTTGGAAAAACGGACAAAATATATTTATTTTGCGATGGAAAAACGGACAAATTATGCTTAAAAGAAAGATTGACAATTATTTAGATTATTTTTTCAAGAATAATAACAAAGCATTGCTTGTTATAGGTGCAAGACAGACGGGGAAATCGTTCTCCATCAGCCATTTCGGGACAACCCATTTCGAAAGTTTCATCGAAATCAACTTTATTGAGATGCCTGATGCTGTGGATGTTATTGCCCAAGCGAAAGACCGCGACGATATGCTTTTGAGACTCTCCGCTCTTGCCGACCGACCGCTCATCGCGGGCAAAACCTTGTTCTTCTTCGATGAGGTGCAGGAATGTCCTTCCATAGTCACCGCTGTCAAGTTTTTGGTTTCTGAAGGCAGCTACCGATACATCTTGAGTGGCTCGCTTTTAGGCGTGGAACTCAACGACTTGCGTTCTGAACCAGTGGGTTATATGGATGTCGTTGAAATGTTTCCGCTCGACTTGGAGGAGTTTTTTATGGCATTGGGTGTAAATGATGATGTAATGCAGGCCGTCAAGGATGCGTGGGAAAGCAAAAAGTCCGTTCCCGATTTCATCCATACGAAACTGATGGAACTGTTCAGGCTTTACCTCATTGTTGGTGGTATGCCGGCGGTTGTGCAGAAATATTTGGACACCAACAACCTTCAGGATGTTCTTGCCGAGCAACAGGCCATCATTCGGCTTTACAAGCGCGACATCGCCAAATATGATCGCAACCATAAACTCTACATCGAGGAAATCTTCGATATGATACCTTCGGAACTCAACGCCAAGAACAAACGGTTTATCCTCAAGAACTTGAACGAAAATATGAAATTCTCGCGTTACGAGAACAGTTTCATCTGGCTTAAGGATGCTGGTGTGGCCTTGCCTGTTTATAATGTTGAGGAGCCGACTGTGCCGCTGAAACTCTCGCGCTCGCGCAATTTGTTCAAGTTGTTTCAAAACGACGTAGGACTTTTGACATGTCAATTTGCGGAAGGCATTCAGTTGCGGATTCTCAAAGACGACAAGGGAATTAATTTCGGTTCTGTATTTGAGAACGTAGTAGCGCAAGAACTACATGCGCATGGTTTTGAGTTGTATTACTTCAACAGCAAGAAGCAAGGTGAACTGGACTTTGTCATCGAGAAGGACGGCAAGGTTGTTCCCATTGAGGTGAAGTCGGGCAAAGACTACCAACGCCACAACGCCTTGACCAATGTCTTGGCCAATCCCGATTATCAAATCAAGGAGGCGATAGTGTTCAGCAACAATAATTTGAGCCGAATCAACAAAACCATTTACTTACCGATTTACATGACGGCCTTCTTAAAAAAAGCCACATTGCCACCAATTACATACACTGTTGATTGTCGGGATTGAGATAATCAGTCAACAAAAAAGTATCGTAAAATTTTGCGATACTTTTTCTTTTTGGCTTGAAAAAACTGCTTTTGCTTTAGATGAAAACCAAAAGTAAAATGATGGAAATAATCATTAGAAAGATGAAACTCACGCCGTGTATGCCTTCGCGGTTCTCGGTTTTAGGGAATATCTTGGTATGGTAGGCAAGTAGTCTTGTGATGAAATAAACAGCTGTTATTAGTGCATCAATGATTAAAATCACCCAAAGGCTTTCCAACCATTCGAAAGGTTCTTTCTCGATAAGCCATGTGAGAATGTGCGAGGCATACAAGGCTGCAGCGTATGTAGCCGTAGTTACGAAAAACTTCGCAATGGAGCCTTTCTCTTGGCTAAAAATGTGAGCGTCTTTCAGTTTACCCATGCTTTATGCATTTTCGAGCTTGTCGTTCGAACCCAAGACATTGATAATCTTGTGCTCATAGAGCTTCTTCATGCTGTCGCGGGCGGGGCCGAGGTACTTGCGCGGGTCAAACTCGGCAGGCTTTTCAGCGAAGGTCTTGCGGATGGCGGCGGTCATGGCCAAGCGGCTGTCGCTGTCGATGTTGATCTTGCAGACGGCGCTCTTGGCGGCCTTGCGCAGCTGCTCCTCGGGGATGCCCACGGCGGCCTTCAGTGCACCACCATATTTATTAATGGTGTCCACCTCGTCTTGCGGCACCGACGACGAGCCGTGCAGCACGATGGGGAAGCCGGGCAGCTTCTTCTCGATGGCTTCGAGCACGTCGAAAGCCAACGGAGGCGGCACGAGGCGACCTGTGGAGGGGTCAACGGTGCACTGCTCAGGGGTGAACTTATAGGCACCGTGCGAAGTGCCGATGCTGATGGCCAACGAATCCACACCGGTCTTGGTCACGAAGTCGATGACTTCCTCGGGCTTGGTGTAGTGGCTCTCTTCGGCGGCCACTTCGTCTTCCACGCCGGCCAACACGCCCAGTTCGCCTTCCACGGTCACATCAAACTGATGGGCGTAGTCGACGACTTTGCGGGTAAGGGCCACGTTCTCATCGTAGGGCAGGGCAGAGCCGTCGATCATCACCGAGGAGAAGCCCATGTCGATGCACGACTTGCATAGCTCGAAGCTGTCGCCGTGGTCGAGGTGAAGCACGATTTCAGGATGGGCGCAGCCGAGTTCCTTGGCGTATTCCACGGCACCTTGGGCCATGTAGCGCAGCAGGGTCTGGTTGGCGTAGTTGCGTGCGCCTTTCGACACTTGCAGGATGACGGGCGACTTGGTCTCGACAGCAGCCATGATGATGGCCTGCATCTGTTCCATATTGTTGAAGTTGAAAGCAGGGATGGCATAGCCGCCGTCCACAGCCTTGGCGAACATTTTACGGGTGTTCACGAGCCCTAATTCTTTGTAGCTTATCATTTTATTGTTGTTGAATTGTTGATTGTTGAATCGTTTAATTGTTTGGCCGATGGCTTATGGCCTATAGCCAGTGGCTTGCTTCACCCAAGGCTGGAAAATAATACCTTTGGGTGTAGCGAGCCATAGGCCATTGGCTATCGGCCATAGTTATTTTCGGCAAAAATAGGAAATACTTCCGTTTCTTTGTCACCTGACGCTCACTTTCTTTGAACAGCTCCCGTTTTCAGTGCTCAATTTGATGATATACAGCCCTGAAACGAGATGACTCAAGTCAAGGGTATGAGTCTCGCCTTTCTGCAAACGGCTGACCTTTTTTGCTATCATTTGCTCGCCCAAAAGGTTATAAACTTCAACGATTGCCTTGCCTTGCAAAGTTTCGCCAATGACAAGGTTGACTTTCCCGTCTGTCGGGTTGGGGAAGAGGTCGAAATCTGTCAAGTGCCATTCGGCGGTGGAATACCCGATGAGGCTGATGGACTTGGTGACGGATTCCATAGTACAACTATTGTCAGCCATCACCGAAAGGGTGACTTCAGCATCGCCTTCATGGAGGTTCCATAGGATGTCGATGGCATCGTTATGGTCGTAAATGGTACCAGCATTGGCGGGCTCGAGTTGCCAGAGGTAACGGATGCCGTCTTGCTTTTCAATGGCATATTGGCTGACAGGGTTAGCATATTTGTTGACTACGCTCTCGCCCATAATTTGGCCCAGACTGATTTCGTCCACAAAATGGATACGCTTTGTTCCAACCAAGGTGTCATTCCCGATGGCGTACAGCGACAAGGTGACCTCGCCGTTTTCAAGGTCTTGACTCCCAGGTAAATATAAGGTGTTGACAAGTGTGTCGTCTTCAAAGACTCCATCGCCATTTGTGACCCAATAAATCGAATTACAATCGTAGGCGTAGGCATCGACAAGTTCTACGGCATCTTCTTCACATGAGATGAGGTCGTTGCCGGCGTTGAGTATGGGCCTATGCGTTGGAGGGAAACAGATATTGTCGATTTTAGCAATGAGCGTGTCTCCTTGTGCTTGCGATACGGGTACCATTATTTCCCAACAGACAGAACCAAAGCGAGAAGGAACTCTTTTTTCGGCGTATTTCCATTCGTTATTACCGTCTGATAATTCACCGTTAACGGATCCACTGTCGCACGAAAAAAACAATGCACCGTTCTTGTTACTTTTATAATGGAACGAAATATTGCTTGGATGTGCTACTAATGGATAGGCAACTGGTCTACACCATGTGATGGTATAGGAGTCGTCTGGCAGGATGCATTGGTAACTGTACTGCCCTTCAAAAGCATCGTCATAGCAATACTCCCATTGCGGTAAGGAGTTGGATGTATGCCAATGGAATTGAGGATTTAATGTTTCGGTCTCGAAATTCTCGAAGATGCCGCCATATTGGATGATGGTGTCAATCTGAATCTCGGTTTCGCCGTGCTGGAACTTCAGTTGGGTTTGAGGCCAGGCACCAAGGTTTTCGGTACCATCCGCTTTTATCGGGAAAGTGAGGCAAAGACTGCTATTTGGCTCGATCCCTTCAGAAAGTATCTGGGACTCTTCAACGGTGAGGAAGGGCGCCTTGATTTCAATTTGGGTGTTGGTGGCCTGACTCCTTGCACTTCCGTTGTTTTTGATGGTGAAAGAGAGGAGAGAGGTGCCTTCAGTGAGAATGTGGGTGGAGGGATTTCCTTCCGTATCGGTGATGCTGAATTCGGGATCGATTTGGAGATTTGGTGCGTAGGCGAGGTATTCAAAAGAGTCCGTGTGGATATTTTCTCCGTCGTTGAAATTCAAGCCGAAACGGATGAGAGTCTGGTCGGGGATGTCGTTGGCGATTTGGATTCTGAACACGTTGTCCAGCGTGATGCTACTGCCAGGTTCTACGTGAGGATAGTTCACTTCGTCTTGCAATAAGGTGATGTAAGGGGAATTGCACCGCAGTGTGACTTGGCCACCTTCCGAAGCAAATCTTCCTACGTTGTGCAACTCAAGGTCGAACGCGGAATACTCACCGTAATCGAGTTGCCCGTTGCCGTCTTGGTCGTTGGGAGTGGCAGTTTTTGCGTAGACAAATGAATAATCTGACGAAATGACGGTGATGACCTGCTCATAGCGGAATCGGTTTTTCTTGGTAGCAGTGAGGGTGAACTGCTCGCCGACTTCCATTTGAGGAAGCATGAGACTTTGCGTTTCTCCTGTGGCACGAACAACAGCGATGATTCCGTTGTTGTTCGACAGACAAATGGTAGCGCCTTCTTCTGCTGTAAAGGTGTATTGCCATTGGTCGTTGGTGTGGAAGATAGGGGCATCCATGGCCAAAGGTTGCGGCATCTCCGTGTATAGGCTGAGATAAGTCTCGCCCAAATAGGAGAACAGGTTGAGCGTTTTTTCCACTTTCACTGTGTCGGTTGTGTAGGGTAAGAAGGTTTGTTGGCGGAGAAATAGTTTGCCTGCAACGAGCGAATAGGAGGGATATGGGAAATCAGGCTCGGTTTGGCTGCCTAGTGTGGGCATATAATCGGGCCAAAGGTAGTCGAACATGCCCCAGGTGGTGAGGTCGTTGTAATGGGAATAGGTGACGTTGTTAGTTCCAATGACGCCAATGGCTCCTGTTTTGGCTTCAAGGAATGCTTCGGAGAGACATTTGGGACATGACCAGTTGTCCCAATAGTCGTTGTTTAGGCATCCGATGGAAAAGAGGAAGGTGGGCTTTTCGTTTTTGATTAATGAAAGGTGCTTGAGTTTTAACCAAGGGCAGCACCAAATGTCAGTGCTAGAATGGTCTCTATAGAAGGTGAGAAAGGAACCCTCACTCATGGCATCTACCACAGGCTGGATGTCAAACATGTCTTGCCAGTCATTGAGTATCCCAATGGACAAAGGGATATAATTCGTGCCATTAGGGCCAAAATAATCTAGCACGGCATCTGTGTTGGGGGCAACAGACCATATGGAATCGGGTGGCGTGGGGTCGCCGTCTTCATAATAGTATTTATGGTATAGGTTGGATGGATGCTTCCCTAACCTGTTGCTCACAAAGTTGTTGAAACATTGGGAGCTGATGGTGAACCATTTCTCTTTTTGGTAACCTGATGATATGACAGGATGGTCGTAGTAATGCGGGTCGGTGGACGGATTGAGCTCATAATTGATGAGCTTTTCCACTTGTTGTTGGCAGTCACTGGCATCATAGGCCAATACTCTGCTGATGGCCAAGTCGGGGATACTGTCGCCGTTCATGTCGGCGAAAGGGTTGTCAGTGGGGTAGTTATAGACTGCATACCAATCTTCTGGGCTGTTAAAGATATAGGGTTTGAGACCAAAGTCTGAATTGGCGATTTGGTTTCCGCCGAACAGTAGAACTGCCGCTGGTGGGATGATCCAGCTTTCGTAAGCGTTGAGGATATAGTTTCGGATGTCTTCAGGCTCGTTACTGCCGCAATCGGCGGTGGTGACAACCTTGGTGAGAATGCCTTGCTTTGTGCGGAATTGTTTCAAGGTGTCGGCCCAGGCCATGAAAGCTGAGTCATCAAGCGTGATGATGAGGTATTCACAGCCTTCTTCCCGGTTTTGGATAGCTTCGTTGAGGCGTTCGTAATAATGTGCCTCGGGCAACATGTTGCTGTTGATGACCAAGTCGCGGAGAATGCCGTCCCATGCGGGATTGCGGTAACGTGCATCGCCAAATTGACCATTGCTGCCTTCAAAGCTGATTTCGATGTCCATGTCATAGATGACTTCCAAAGTCTTCTTGACAGGGTTGTAGCGGAAGGGTGTGATGTTGAGCATCACTACATCCAAGCCTCGGATTTGGGTGGCCTGTGCAATAGTCACATTTTCGGATGGGAAGTTGGCATCCTTGCCGAAGACGCTCATGTCCTTGCGCAACTTGGGCTGTTCCGCAGCATTGTTCAAAATCACTTCTGCAGCAGGCATAAGGTCGATGCTGTTAAAGGTCTGGCTGCCGTTTTCTTTGACTTTGACGTTGACCTTGGCACCGCTTGGAACAGCAATGTAGTGGTTCTCGAAAGGCAGGTTGGGCAGACCTTCGGCGAATGATCCAAAGCTGCCTTTTATGATGATCTCCTGACCTTGAGCATCACCATTTTTGTAGTTGGCGACGGTAATTTCGTTGAGGGTGTAATGCAGCGAAAGTCCTGAAGCGGTGCTGCTTTCGATATTGAGACCTTGGGGCGCATCGGTGCGGAAACGATAGGTCTCTTGAGCATTCAGTAGACTGAAAGTGCAAATGATGGTGAGGAGGGTAAAAATGTGTTTCATAGCTCAAAAAGTTTATTTCATGCGGCAAAAATACTGATTAAAATGAAATAAACAAAAAAAATGCGCCATTTTTTTTGCGCATTTTTCTTGTGTGCAATTGCTCGTTTAATAATCAAGGCATGACAACAATCCTGACATTGGTCACGATGTCGTTTTGAATGACCTGAAGCGTATAAACGCCGCTACCGCCGAACCTGGAAGTCGAAATGGTTGCAGTCCCTGAGCCCTGAGCATGTCGAAGGGTCGAAGGGCCGAATTCATATACCACTCTTCCTGTCAAATCGATGACACGAAGAGTGGCATCACCGTCTTGATGAATCCTTACATGTATCATGTCGTTTGCAGGGTTGGGATACACTTCAATGTTAGCGGTTCCCAGCTCATGGATTCCTGTCGAGTTGAATACGTTGACGAGAATAGGCTCTGAAACAGCAGTAGCACCACAGGGGTTCTCATAGCGGTAGCTGATGCTGGCCTGGCCGCGGTAGCCGCTGGCCCATTCCACAAGGGCTTGATGGCCTTCACCAGTGATGGAGCCCGCTGTTGAAGGCTCGATAATCCAAGTATAAACGGCATTGCTATTTTCTTCACCAAGATATGTGCTTTGGCTGACCAAACGCAGATCGATTTCGGCTTCTCCGGAGGGCATTTCAGGCGTATGGCTTGGGTCGAAGCTGGGCAGAAGGTTCACGGTTACCATGCTGCTTTGTTGGCTTTCATCGTATGCTGATGTACCGGTGAGAGTGAGTTCCACCTGGCCATTCTCCTTGTCGGCTTCACCAAAGGTATAGGTTGGATACTCAGCATTGACATCGTCGAAAGAGCCATCTCCGTTGGTGGTCCATTCGAGACCCGCTTGGTTGTAGATATATCCTTCAGGAGTAAATGTGCCGTTGGAGCAGGCCTCTGTGTCGTTGCCGGCGTAAAGTACCATCTTGGCGAAGGGTGGGAAGCATAAATGGTCAATCATGGCAGCATCTTCGCCAGCACTGCCACTTTCGTCTTTCTTGTAGGAAAATCGTATGACGTTGGTTCCTTCGTGCAACTCAAATTCTGAACGTTCCCATTCGCCAATGCCACTCCATGAAGCGACTTCCTGACCGTTTATGGTGAGGATAAGCATGTCGTTTTCTTCAGTTGAAGTCTTGTGATAGAACGAGAACATGCCATCGGCATCGGCTTTGTAGCCGATGTTAAGGTTTGCGGTAGCCTTGTCGGCGAGGTTTGGTGAGCGAAGGCAATGGCCTCCCATGGCAGTGGAGTCTTCAACGATGGTCCATTTCTTGCCACCTGAGCCTAAATTCCATTGCATATCTTCGCTAAGGGTCTCGCCTTCAAAATCCTCGGTGATATATCCCAGATTAATGTGGTCTTCAAGGTATTTGGTGTGGTATCCGTTTTCGGCTTGAAGTTGGTAGTTGATAATGCCATCAACTGCATCTTCATCGGCACGGGCAAGGAAGGTGACATACCCCGAGGCTCCTGCTTCAATGGCCGGGATGGTAACTCTGTTCTCATCAATGTGGAGGAATGGAGCCAAGAGATTGAATTTGTTGTTGATCTCCGTCGATTTGCTGCCCCCTTGGTTTTCAAGGCTAAAGGTTATATACGAGGATTCCCCTTTCATTAGGCGATCCATCTCAATGCCATCCAAATCGGTGATGCGGAGTCCGGCAAATCTCAGGTTGGGTGCTTTTATGGTGAGCATTAGACTGTCGATGAATGTGTAGTCAGCGTTTTCCATCTTTAGGTAAAACTTCACCTTTTCCTGATCGTTCAGCTCATCGCCGAAATGTACGGTGAAGGCATTGTTTTGCATTTGGGTCTCATTGGCGTTCATGCCGTTGTATGCGAATGTGCTTTGCGTGATTTCTACGGCGGGATGGCTGCAGGATAGGGTGGCGTTGAAGTTGTCTAACGCGGAAAAGCCCACATTATGCAAACTGATGCCGAAATGGCAGGTCTCGTTGTAGTCGGGGGCTTGGTTGTCGTTGCCTTCCTCATCATTGATTTCGATGGCATCGAAAATCAGGTAGGGCTCTTCCGTGGAAATGGTCTTGATGAGGTGCTCGTAACGGTAATAGTCCTGCTTGGTGATGGTGAGCTTCACCATGGTGCCTACTTCTTGTGGTGTGACGGTGATGGTTTGTGTGTCGCCAGTGGCAATGTCGAAGCCGATGATTTGTCCGTTGGCGGTCAGGCAGATGGTGGCACCTTCATCGGCTTTCAGTGTGTATTGGTCACTGCCTGTGGGTAACACGGGCAGCATCTCCACAGTAAGGTGCTGTGGCACCTCGCTGTAAAGGTTCATGTATGCGTCGCCGTGCTGGTGGAACAGGTAGTAGGTAATCTCTTTCCAGTATTCATCGGTCCACGAGGACTGTCTGAGGAAGTATTTCCCGGCGGCATTGCCGAAGGCGGGATGGATGAAGTTGGTGGCATGTTGCGTGCCGTAGGTGGGCATGAAATCGGGCCACATGTTGTCGTATACGCCCCAAACGTAGATGTCGTTGACGAAGGAATAGGAGACCTCGGTGGCGGCGATGAGTCCCAAAGCACCGTATTGGTGGCGGTGAAACGCTTCGGCGAAACATTCTCCGTTGACACCACCATAGTTGAACCTGCCCGTTAGGCAGTTGTTCGACATGACATAAGTGAGGCTAGTGTTGGTCAGTCGTTTGATATAGCCGATACCGTAGCTAGGTTCGCCCCATAGCTCCTCAGCACCATGGTCGCGGTGTTGGATGATGAAGGCTCCTTTATTGATGGCTTCGTTTACCGAGTTGCCCGTTGCACTCCAGTCAGTGAGGTGCGACATGGTCTGTGGGATATAGCCGCAACCTGAAGGTCCAAAATAGCCAAGCACTTCGTTGGTGTGTTCGTAAGTCGACCAACGGCTGCCTGGTGTGCCTTGGTAGATGGCGTTTTGGCGGACAGGGTGTTTGCCGAGCTCCAGTTCCCAGAAACCGTTCACCACCTCAGAGCAGAGTTGGAACCAACGCTCCAATTGGAATCCCATGGCAGTGATGGGGTGATCGTAGAAGTCGGGGTCGGTGGGAGGGGTGCGCTCATATTCGAGGTCTTTTTTGATCATGTGGTACATCTCTTCATAGTCGCGACCCGTGATGCGGCCTAGGACGATTTGGGGCATGTGGTTGTTGCCCATCACAGAATAGATATGATCGGAAATATAGGGGTTGTAACCGTCGCCACCTGGGTGGTTGTTCATGGTATAGGATACGATGCCTTGCGTGCCATCTGTGTTGTGGTCGCCCAAAAGGAGCACGGCCGCAGGAGGCATGTCCCAGTTGTAGTAGGCGTTGCGAATGAAGTTTCTGATAGCCGTCTGGTCATTGCCTCCGCATTGCGAAACAGTGAAGACCTCTGTGGGAACGCCTTGTTCGGTTCTGAATTGCTTGATGCTGTCGGCTAACTGGATGAAATCCTCATTGTCGGGGGTGATGATCATGTATTCACAGCCTGTCTCACGGCTTTCGTAGTGTTTGCGGAGACGTTCGCCATAGTCCACTTCGGGCAGGACATCGCGGTTGAGGATGATGTCTTGCAGGATTTGGTCCCATTCAGGAGTGCGGTAGCGGAGGTCACCATAGGTGCCGTCGCCGCCTTTCACGTCAAGTTGCAGCTCTATGTCACTGTAAACGATGAGCTCTTTGGTCACAGGATTGTATTGGAAAGGCATAACGCCCACTTGCACCATTTGCACGCCACGGATGGTTTCGACCTCCGAAATTTGGAAAGGCTTCTCAGGATAAAAAGCATTGCGTCCATAGATATTCATGTCTTTCTCGTAAACCGCAGTGGAGTTGTCGTCATCGAGTTGGGGCATTGCCGCAGGGATGAGGTCGACATTGCTGATGACCTTGGTCTTGGATGAGGCCATTTTCAGCTTGGCTGTCGCTCCGTTAGGGATGGCGACAAAAGTGCTGCTGCTCGGTAGGTCA
>JAFRRE010000136.1 GCA_017428285.1 Bacteroidales bacterium
ACTCTTCGTTGTAGTATTGTACTTCTTGTTTCTGTTCTGAATCTCGGGTTCCGCCTTGATGTTCTCTTTGGTGTTCCTTTGTTAAAAGGTTCCTTGCCTCGCGCGGCTCCCGCCGCGCTGGTCTTGTGCTGGCCTCAGACTTTCAAAGAACTTCGCTTCCGTCTCCCCTCTCTTCGTCCCCGCTTCCCTTCCGAAAGCGGGTGCAAAAGTACTACCTTTTCCCAAACTGGCAAGCACTTTTTTCATTTATTTTTTATCTTTTCTTTATCACACTGATTGTCAGGAAGAAAAATTTACACATTTTTTGATTCCACCAAAAAATCAAGCCCGTTTTTCAAGATAAAACGGATGTTTTGATGTTTTTTTGCCGACAATTTGGAACCATCTGTCATCGTTTTTGGAGGGATTCTTAGGCTACCATGCCCGACATGGAAGCATTTCGAGCCAGAACACCTTATATAATATATTGGACATCGTTAGGCAATTCCGTTTTTATTCTTACCTTTGCGCCATGAACAACATGGTATAAAACGAAATCCTATGCCAAACAAGAATATAAAAGGGAGCCTAAGCGGAATCGTCGACAAAATGAACCAGAAATATGATGGCCTCATTGGGGTGGGGTTCAATCTGGGTCTTGACCGACGCGTCGTTCCCGTGATGGAAGACGGGGCGGTGGCGGGCTGGAAGATGCAGCGCTGCGAAAACGACGAATGGCTGGATATGGAAGACGGCCCCTTTGAGACCATGGAGGCACTGATAGCGTTTTATAAATGCAATTAACCGACAAACTTTTTGAAAGTCAACACAGCTTAGCAGCCGTGTCATGCCCTCCCTTTAATCCCCCGCCCTTCGGGCACCCCCTTAAAAGAGAGAAGGGTGGGCATCTATGGCTGCGGCCTTGCATTGTCATCCGTCTTATTATGAAAACCCGACATTGCATATCGGGGTGAAATAGGGTCGTCCCTTCGGGACTCGTTGTCCTATCAGTGTGATTCCGCCGCCATCAACCCCTCCATACCAAACTCCTGCTCATACTTGACGACTTTAGGCTGGTCGAAGCCACCGTTGAACAAACCGAAGAACTTGGAGAAGAAGTTCTGCAGTTTCTCCACGACGGTGTTTTTCTTGGCTTCACGGTTGACCGTTCCACCACCAAAGATGGGCATGGGCGGCAAGACCTTGGTAATGGCCAAGCCTGTCGTGGTCACATAACCGTCTTCAAAAGCCTGCTCCATGAATTTCTTGGTCTCCTTCGGACGCAAATGCTCTTCGTTGATGATGTCCTCCAACTCCTTTTGGCATTGTTCGTTCACGTATTCGTTCCATTCCTCTGGGATGTCCCTTCCTTCCTTGGGCGTCATGCGCTCGATGAACTGCATGATGAGGTCTCTCTTGTTGCGCAAGTCGGGGCTGGAGCCGATGGCCTTTTGGATTTTGGCGATGATGGTCTTGTCCTTGCAGTTGTCATCGTGGTACTGCTTCACGAGTTGGAGAATGTAAGGAATGTCTATTTGGATTCTGTTCACCAACTCCATTTCAAACACGAGGTCGTCTTCGATGTGCTCCTTCTTCCCTCCTTCTTTCTCTTTTCGCAGTTCGTCATGGATGTCGTTATACCAAGTTAGATAGTCCTGGACATCGAATGGGCTAATGATGACCTTGTCGTCGGTGAACTCATCGAAAGCGGAAAGGAGGTTCTGCATCTTCAACACGCCGCCAAACAACCTTACGAAGTCTTTCTTTTCTTCCAAAGTGAACTCTGCAGGATTGATCGGCAAGGCATATTTGTCCAACAACTGTTCGATGATTTCCTTATAGCCCAACACATGTTTGCCTTTCTCATCCTCATAACCGTAATAATAGTCCTCGAAAGGCCGCATCAATACGATTCCAGCAGCTTCCTTGTCGCCAAACAAGGCAAACGATTCGTTGGTGGCATCTTCGAGATTGCGGAAACACACGATGTTTCCACAGTCCTTGATGCTGTTCAAGATTCGATTGGTGCGGCTGTAGGCCTGCAACAAGCCGTGCATCCTCAGGTTCTTGTCCACCCAAAGCGTGTTGAGGGTCTTGGCATCGAAGCCCGTGAGGAACATGCTGACCACGACGAGCAGATCCACCTCGCGGTTTTTCATGCGAAGCGAAAGGTCTTTGTAATAGTTTTGGAATTTCTCGCTACTGGTGTCGTATTTGGTGCCAAACATGCCGTTGTAGTCGGCGATGGCGCTTTCGAGGAATTCGCGCGACGTGCTGTCGAGTTCTTCGGTGTCGCCTTCGTCCTCGTTGCCGAAACCGCCCGTGTCCTCTTCCGCCTCGTTGGCAGAATAGGTGAATATCGTGGACATTCGCAAACGCTCGGCCTCGGGCCGTTGTTCCATCTGGCGTTTGAATTCCTTGTAATAGGCCATAGCCATGGGGATGGACTCAACGCAAAGGATGGAGTTGAAGCCACCCAGCTGACTCTTGCGCTTCTCTTCCTGTGTGCGATTGTTCTTGGCTACTTCGGCCACGTTGGTGATGACGCTATAGGAATAGCGCTGCTGTTGCTTCGTCTTTTGTGGATAGTGCTCAAGGATGTAGGCCACGTTATTGGCGATGCGTTGGGGCGAAGCCAAGGCTTCTTCCGTCTCAATGCCCCACACTTTCTTGTCGTCGATGTTGCTCTTGGCTTTCATGGTGCTGATGTAGTCGACTTTGAACTTCAACACGTTCTTGTCGCGGATGGCATCGATGATGGTGTAGGAATGCAGTTGCTCGCCAAAGGCCTGCTCTGTGGTGCGCAGGTTGGCAAATTTGCCCGCACCCGCATTCTTGGCGAAGATAGGCGTTCCCGTGAAGCCGAAGATGTAGTATTTCTTGAAGGCCTTGGTAATCATCACGTGCATGTCACCGAACTGGCTACGATGGCATTCGTCGAAGATGAGCACCACATTCTCGGAAGCGCAGTTGATTTCCTTTTTCTTTTTCAGCAAGGTGGAAAGCTTCTGGATGGTGGTGATGATGATCTTCTTGGGGTCTTTGTCTTGATTGTTAAGCTGCCTTTGAAGGATGTTCGACGAGGTGTTGCTGTTGGCACAGCCTTTCTCGAAGTTGTCGTATTCCTTCATGGTCTGATAGTCGAGGTCCTTGCGGTCGACGACGAAGAGCACCTTGTCGATGTAGGGCAAAGTAGAGGCTATTTGCGCGGTCTTGAACGAGGTCAAGGTCTTGCCGCTGCCCGTGGTGTGCCAGATGTAGCCTCCAGCGCGAAGGCTCCCCTGCCATTTGTTCATCGTGGCCTGCTTGATGCGCAGCAAGATGCGCTCGGTGGCGGCAATCTGGTAGGGACACATCACGAGGAGGTTCTTGTCGACCGTGAAGACGCAGTATTTGGTCAGCACGTTGAGCAACGAGGCCTTGGCAAGGAAGGTCTTGGTGAAGTCGCGCAAGTCGATAATGGGGGTGTTTTCGGCATCGGCCCAATAGCTGGTGAACTCAAACGATTGCGACTGGGTTTTCACCTTCGACTTGCTCTTGTTGACGGCAGCCACGTGGGCAAAACGCGTCGTGTTGCTGTAGTATTTCGTTTCGGTGCCGTTGCTGATGATGAACACCTGCACATAATCGTAGAGGCCGCATCCTGCCCAAAACGACTCCCGTTCATAGCGGTTGATTTGGTTGAAGGCTTCCTTCAGAGGCACGCCACGACGTTTCAATTCGCAATGCACCAGCGGCAAGCCGTTGACGAGAATCGTCACATCATAGCGGTTGGCTTGGGCGCCGCCTTCGGGCACGTATTGGTTGAGCACCTGAACATGGTTGTTGTGGATGTCCTTCTTGTCGATGAGCTTCACGTTTTGCGAAGTGCCGTCGTCGCGGGTGATGTTAACGATTTCGGTGCGCTGGATGCGTTCGGTCTTGTCCTCGATGCTCATTTGGGGCGAGGCGATATGCTGCTCAAAGAGTTGTTTCCACTCCTTATCAGAAAAAGTCAGATGGTTGAGCCGTTCCATCTGCTGGCGCAGGTTGGCGATGAGTTGCGGCTCGGTGGTGACGTTGACATATTCGTAGCCTTGCTCCACCAGTTGCTTGATGAAGCTGGCTTCCAATGCCGCTTCGCTTTGGTAGCCATTGTCCTCGCGCGGCAAAGGCTCGTAGTGGGCCATCACCGTGCAATGCTCTTGTTCCGCTATGATGTTGAAGTTTTCCATACTTTGGTCGTTACTGCAAAAACCATAACACCGTTATGTTTTTTTGCTGTGCGAAGATACATATTTCTTCAAACGGCTGAATAATTTCAGCAAAAAATAGTGTGTTGCAATTGTTTTTTAAAAAATAAATCAGCCGCGAAAGCCAAAAAACATCATAAATGGCTGAATAATTTCTAATACAAACAAACTTTATATCTGCCGCAAATACTGTCATTTTTCTACTCTGTTTTTATTGTCTCCCTTTATGTTGTGTTTATTATTTCATTTTTATTCGTAATTTTGCACACGAAAACCAATATGGCAATGGATTATGACATACCTGAATCGATTCCACAAGGAAGTGACGGAGCGCAAGAAGCGGAAAATCGCCGCATCTCAGAAATCGCCGATGAGCTCAGCCGACTTTGCCGAATACATGAAGCGCAACCTCGCACTGGCAAAGCAGATGTAACGCCATTTGAAATCGAGCAACGCGAAGCGGAACAACTGGCGAAATCAAAAGGATTCTGGATTCCAATGATGGATGTGTTTAACCTTGGTGTACCAGGACCAAGCGGACACGAAAACGACACTTACGTTGCAGAGAAGGTTGTTTATAAGGTAAACAATTTGCTCAATAACGGTGGTATTGTGGCACTGCTCCAGAAGATATTGCTGCACAATATTCTTTTCCCTGACACTGCGTATGCTTTTTATGGTTTTGCTGGATTTGATGGACGAACCGTCCAGCCAGTCATTTACCAGCCCAGGGTGGCCAATGCCAAGCCTGCCAATCAGATTATGATTGACACCTATATGGCTGCTCTTGGCTTTGAGAAAACTACTGAAGAAGGGCATTTCTCCAATGGAGAATACGAAGTGTGGGACTTAGTTCCCCGAAATGTTTTGGTTGATGTCGAAGGAGATATCTTTGTCGTAGATGCCGAGATAAAGCGGGTATAAAAGCGCTCTCATCTTATTCAAATGTCAGCAACTTATTCCGATAATACTCATACTGCCTCTCCCGCTGCGCCAGCTGCTGCTCCAAATTGGCGATGCTGGCCTCAAAGGTATCGAGGATGGAGACAATGCGCTGCTGCTCATCTATTGATGGAAGTGGAAAAGCGAATTTAGCCATGCTATCTCCTGAAATACGAACAACTTTAGCACCAGTAGCATGAGCAATTTTAAATAAGCGAAAACGATGTGAAGCAAATTGATACGCCATAAATTTTCCATTCTGGTCATGATGAAAAATATACGCATCACCGCTAACTGCAATGCTTTCATCTCCCAACCATGCAACTGGCTTTGCAACCCTTTCAGCATCTTCAGAAGTTGTAGCTAATACAACATCGCCTTTTACTGCTTTCTTGCTTTTCTTGTATAAACTATCACTTATTTTTGAAACTGTTTCAGTAGCTGACAACCCGAATTTTGTATGAATTTGCCCATAATGAATGCAACCAAAACCTTCATCTACAAAATCATTTTTTTGAATTCCACTGCCTCGAATAAATGTACCAACCTCTCCCAGCGTCTTCATCACAACTCCCTCTTTCCCTTCCAAATCAAGCAGTTGGTCGCGGTAGTGCTCATATTGCTTGCGGCGCAAGGCGATTTGCTGTTTCAGGTTCTCGATGGAAGCGGCGAAAGTATCGAGGATGCCGACAATGCGGGTTTGCTCGGAGAGGGAGGGGATGGGGATTGGTAGTTTGTAAAGTCCGTCCATATCTACTGAAGCAAATCCTCCTTGATGAGTATGCTGTTGACACCATTTATCAACAAGGAACATGTAATAATAGATATACTTCATATTAATACTTTTCGCAAATCCCTCTTTTGGATAGAAATTGGTAAAACGCTGATTGCAAAGATGTTCAATAGTTATAAGAGCATGTTCACCAATTGTAGCAGATGTGGCTAATATGATAGAATTCGCTTTAAAGAGACCCTTGCCTTTTATTGCTTTCTCGGTTACGTGTAATTTCGAATCACTAAGAATGGTACCACAATCTCGAATATCATCCATTTTAAACCATGGAATCGTACCGCCTACCCAAAAGCCATCGTCTTTTGTTGATGGAGTATAACCATTTCGTGTTTCAAAAACTTCACCTAATTTCTTCCATTCCACCATGTCATTTGTCTCCATATTCGTTATCTTCATTTGCATTAAGGCTTGAGGCATCATCTGCCATTGGCAGTTGTTGCTTCTTCCTCAGTTCCAGTTCGGCCACGGTGCGGTCAACCACCTCTTGCAGTTGGTAGGTAGCAACTCCCAATGGCTTCTGAATATCTTGCAACGACCATTCAACGATTGTCTTTTTCGCAGTCTTGCAAATCAGCAAGCCGACGGAAGGGTTGTCATCCTTTCCGCGAAGCAGCTTGTCGGCAGCCGTCACATAGAAATTCAGTTTGCCAGCAAACTCGGGGACGAACTTCACAGCCTTCAGCTCGATTATGACATATCGGCGTTGGGGAATATGGTAGAACAACAAGTCGGGGAAAAAAGCCGTTTCTTCGTCCATACGCAATTCCATCTGTCGGCCCACATAGGCGAAGCCTTTGCCAAGTTCAAGCAGAAATGCCGTTACGTTTCTGACCAATGCATTCTCCAAGTCTTTCTCTTCCTTAATGGCATCCTCGGTTATGAAACTGAGGTCATACTCTTTTTTGAGCAAATCCTTTGCCGACTCACTTTGGGAAACAGGTAATGTCCCGTCGAAATTGGTAACGGCAAGCCCTTGTTTTCGGAAGAGATGAGCATCCATCTGGTGTTCCAAGCGAGCGCGACTCCATCCTTCCGTTGCCACTTTGTTGATATAAAACAGTGCTTCTTGAAGCGACTCGCTTTTTGTGAAAATATACACATGGTGGAACCACGGAACAATGCCAAAAATCTCAGGCATCACTAATTCTTCAGCAGGTTGCTGAAAAATTGCATCAGCAAATTCTTCAGCAGGTTGCTGAAAAAACCGGCTATCACCCTGATGGCATTTTCCAACTCTTTGAAAATAAAACTCATACCAACGTTTCATATAACGAAGATTGGCCGAAGAAAAGCCCTTGGCGGTTGGGAAAATGGCTTTCAAGTCGAGGCTCAGTTGATCGAAGAATCCGCTGCCCCATTTGCTTTCGGCCTTCTTCGCAACGATGTCGTGCCCCAAATCCCAATAGTAAGCCAGTAATTCACTATTGACTTTGACAGCCGCACGTGCCTGACTATGCAAAAAGCGTTGTTTCAGTTCCGAAAGCCATTCTACATAATCCTTATCGGTCACCATGCCATCACGCGAAATGAATGACGGCGTTTTTTGCTGTTCACCATTTGTCGTTTTATTGCCCTTAACCATGTTATAGCCCTCCTTTCAGTTTTTTCCCAATTCCGCAACAATTCCGGCAATCTTTTTGTTCAACGCTTCCCCTTCGGCAATCAATTTTTCAAGCGTGGCATTCACCTCCACGATGTCAATCACCTCGCGTGTGTCTTTCTGTTCCACATAACTCGAAACAGAGAGGTTGCTGTCGTTATCCAGCACCTCGCTCGTAGGCACCAAACGCGAGAAGTATTGCTCTTCCTTGCGTTCACTAAAGACCGCGAAGATGTGGTCTTGGTTTTTCTCGGTCAGCTTGTTCTTGTTGCCGTTCTTCACAAATTCCTTGGAGGCATCGATGAACAAGATGGAATTGTCGGGTCGGCGGCCCTTGCGCAACACGATGATGCAGGTGGCAATGCCCACACCGAAAAACAGGTTGGCAGGCAACTGGATGATGGTGTCGATATAGTTGTTCTCCACCAACCAATGACGGATGGCTTTCTCCTTGCCGCCACGATAGAGCACACCAGGAAACTCAACTATGGCAGCCGTGCCGCTCTCGCTCAACGAGCGCAGCATGTGAAGCGTAAAAGCAAGGTCGGCCGTGCTATCGGGTGCCAACACACCCGGGCCTGCATAACGGTCGTCGTTGATGAGCAAGGGATTCTTGGAGCCTTCCCACGGGATGCTGTAAGGCGGATTGCTCACGATGGCATCGAAAGGCTCAAAGTCGCGGTGCAAGGGATTCAGCAAGGTGTCGCCCAAACGGATGTCGAAGTTGTCGTAATTGATGTTGTGCAGAAACATGTTGATACGACACAGGTTGTAGGTCGTTGGGTTAATCTCCTGGCCGTAGTATTTCAAGGCGGGGTTCTCCTTCCCTATGGTCTTGGAGAACTTCAGCAACAGCGAACCCGATCCGCAGGCAGGGTCGTAAACCGAACGGATGGTGTGGCCATCGGCGGCGGTAAGGCGTGCCAGCAACTCCGACACCTCTTGAGGTGTGAAGAACTCGCCGCCACTCTTTCCGGCATTGGAGGCATACATGGTCATCAGAAACTCGTAGGCATCGCCGAAGGCATCGATTTTGTTCTCTTGAAAGTCGTCGCCAAGGTCCATGTCGCGCACCTTGAGCAGCACTTTCGAAATCAACTTGTTTCGGGTCTTCACGTCGCCGCCCAATTGCGTGCTGTCCACGTTGAAGTCGCTGAAGAGGCCTTTCATGTCGTCTTCGCTCACCGTACCCATAGCCGAGCCTTCGATGGCCGTAAAGATTTTAGACAAGGTCATGTTGAGGTTGTCGTCGTCCGTACAGGTCTTGCACACATTCTGGAAGAGTTGTGAAGGCAAGATGAAGAAACCTTTCTCCTCGACCATCTGCTGTCGAGCCGATTCGGCTTCCTCATCACTCAATTCGGCATAATCGAAGCCATCCACGCCCGCATCCTTTTGCAGCTTGTTGATGTAATCCGTAAGGTTCTCGGAGATAAAACGATAGAAAAGCGTGCCTAACACATACGCCTTGAATTCCCAGCCGCCCACTGCACCACGCAGTTCGTCGGCCATACTCCAAATCGTCTTGTGCAGCTCGTCACGTTGTTGTATTGTTGCCATGAAATATGCTTGTTATTTAAAGCCACAAAGATACAAAAAACCTGAAATGTTTAGGCTTATACTTTAGTAACAACAAAAATCCTCCTCACAAGTCCTTCAACTCATGGGGAGGCTTCCTTTTGGCATATTTATTTTAGGCATTTCCCTCGCCCTTCCTTCGCTCTTCCTTCGCTCTAGCCATACTCAAAGGGTATGGTTGAGCGAAGGTAGAGCGAAGAAACACTATGCCTAGAGTATGCGAAAGCCCATCCTCTTCTTTCCTTTTTACCGAACAAAGGAGACAAAACCGCAGCCATAGATGCCTACTGGCATTCTGCCCATAGATCCCAGCCTCCCCTCATGCCAGCGTGGGGATGACATGGGCAGAAAGGTTGGCATGACATAGCTGCTGCCAACTCTAAACTATTTCCCCGTAGCAGTCAAAATAATCCGCTTGGGTGATTTTGACTTGGTAAAAATGGCCGATTTGCAGTTCCCTCTCTGCTGAAATAAGGATTTCATCGTCAACTTCGGGGGAGTCGTACTGTGTACGACCGATGTAATAGTCACCTTCGAGTCGGTCTATCAAAACTTTCTCGGTCTTGCCCACACGTTGGGCATTGATCTCCAACGAGATGTTCTGCTGGATATCCATGAGCTTGTCGACACGCTCCTGCTTCACATCGTCGGGAACATCGTCGGGCATTTCGTAGGCGGCTGTGCCTTGCTCGGGCGAGAAAGCGAAAACCCCTGCCCTCTCGAAACGCATGTCCTTGAGGAACTGGCAAAGCTCCTCGAAGTCCTCCTCGGTCTCGCCAGGGAAGCCCACGATGAAGGTGGTGCGGAAAGCGATGTCGGGCACATGCTTGCGGACGTTCTTCACAAAACCGATGGTCTGCTCACGGTCCACACCTCGGCGCATATCCTTCAGTATATGTGTGCTGATGTGCTGCAATGGCAAATCGATGTAATGGCAGATTTTAGGGTTCTCACGCATCAAATCCAGCAACTCGTCGGGGAAACCGAGCGGATAGCCGTAATGCAGGCGAATCCACTCGAAGCCGTCGATGTCAGCAAGTGCTTTCACCAGCTCCACAATGTGCGACTGACCATCGATGTCGTGACCGTAATAGGTCAAGTCTTGGGCGATGAGAATGAGTTCCTTCACACCCTGCTTGGCCAGGCCTTTGGCCTCTTCGATGAGGTTCTCCATCGGCACGGAGACATGGCCACCACGGATGAGCGGGATGGCACAAAAGGCACAACGACGGTTGCAGCCTTCAGAAATCTTCAGATAAGCATAATGTTTGGGAGTGGAAAGCACGCGACGGCTGCAATACTCGGGCTGGACTTCTTCCTTCAGCAGGTCGGCGGCGATGAGGTTGACACTCTCCACACCGTAGAAAGCATCCACCTCATGGATTTCGGCTTGCAAATCTCTCTTGAACCTTTGGGAAAGGCATCCCGTGACGTACAGTTTCTTAATCTTGCCTTGCTTGCGCAGCTCGGCATATTCCAAAATGGTGTCAATGGATTCCTCCTGAGCATCACCGATGAAGCCGCAAGTGTTGATGATGACCACATCGGAACGGCGTTCGTCGTCGTGACGGATCACATAACGGTGTTCCAACAAAGCGGCCAGATGCTCCGAGTCGACTTTGTTCTTGGAGCAACCGAGAGTGACGATATTTAGTGAAGGTCTTCGCATTACACGAGTTTGTTTTTATATCAAGAATTTGAGAATTAGAGAAGAGAATTCATTTACTGAAGTCTTGCGCCTTTGGCGCGATGAATTTGAGAAGGTCTTCGCATATCATGTTTTTTTTCTATCAAGAATTAGAGAAAACAGAGAATTTGCAAACAGAAGTCTTACACCTTCGATTCAGTGAATTTGAGTAGAGAAAATCGCAAGCGATTTTCTCTCAAATTCCTCATAAATTCAAAAAAGTAGACTCAAAATGAAATAATCTCAAATTCTCTAATTCTTGATAAATATAATATCTTGATGAAACACTATTCGAACAGCGAATCCACAAACGCCTTCCGGTCGAAGACCTGCAGGTGGTCGATGCCTTCGCCGACACCGATGTATTTGACCGGAATCTTGAACTGGTCGGAGATGCCGATGACCACGCCGCCTTTGGCTGTACCGTCAAGCTTGGTCAGTGCGAGAGCGTTGACTTCAGTGGCAGCAGTGAACTGCTTGGCCTGCTCGATGGCGTTCTGGCCCGTGGAGGCATCCAATACGAGCAAGATTTCATGTGGAGCGTCAGGAACAACCTTCTGCATGACGGTCTTGATCTTGGTCAGCTCACGCATGAGGTTGACCTTGTTGTGCAGACGGCCAGCGGTGTCGATGATGACGACATCGGCATCTTGGGCAACAGCCGACTTCACCGTGTCGAAAGCCACGGAAGCGGGGTCGGCACCCTGACCTTGTTGAACGCAAGGCACACCTACTCTCTCGGCCCAAATCTGCAACTGGCTGACGGCAGCGGCACGGAAGGTGTCGGAAGCACCGAGCACGACCTTCTTGCCCGCCTTCTTGAAGTTATAAGCCAGCTTGCCAATGGTAGTGGTCTTGCCCACTCCATTCACGCCGACAACCATAATGACATACGGCTTCTTGCCAGCAGGAATGTCGAAGGTGGTGCCATCGCCCGACTCGTTCTCTTGGAGCAAGCCCATAATCTCCTCTTTTAATATGGAGTTAAGTTCGCTGGTGCCCACATATTTGTCACGCGCAACACGGGCTTGGATGCGGTCGATAATCTTCAAGGTGGTTTCCACACCTACATCCGAAGTGATGAGGATCTCCTCCAAGTTGTCGAGCACCTCGTCGTCGACAGTCGACTTGCCCATGATGGCTTTGGAGATACGGGAGAAGACACTGGTCTTGGTCTTTTCAAGCCCTTTGTCGAGGTCTTCCTTTTGTTCTTTTTTACGGGTTAGAAATGAGAATAGGCCCATGATACATTGTTTAATTGTTGATTGTTTAATCGTTAAATTGTTGAGGTCCCTGAGCTTGTCGAAGGGCCGACTCGTGTCCGATTATACAAACACAAAAAAGCTCTCCCATAAGGTTATGGAAAAGCTCTGTTGTTCTGCGGTTAACGCAAATTATCTCTTAGCAAGGTACTCCTGCACCTTGTCGGCAGGAACGACGATCTCCTCAAAATAGTAGGCACCAGTCTTCTCAGAACGCTTCATTCTGATGATCTTGCTATAGGTCTTGTCCAAGCTACGAAGGGTAGCAACAGCTTTCTTTGCCATAACTCTTAATTATTTAATCTCC
>JAFRRE010000137.1 GCA_017428285.1 Bacteroidales bacterium
ACGCCATTGCCCCACTTCAAGTCCTCGTCTTTGGCAATGATGACCGCCGAAAACTGGTTAGGCTCTGAAGCCGATGCCGAACGCGTCGGGATGTCCTCATAGATGCCGCCCACGGTCTCGGGACGAGCGCCATTGATACGCATCCGTCGCGGATAATATTGCATTGTCGAATCATTCAAAGCGAGTTTTTCGGCCAATGTCCTCGACATCCATACCGAGTTGGTGCGTGCACCATAGTCTTCAACCACCTGCAAATCAAGCATGTTGAAATAGGTCTCGTCACAAAGGATGAGTTGCATATTCACCGTTTCGCTGTCAGGTGTTTCGACGCTGGTACCCATGCCCAACTGACCCGCAAAACCGCGACCATAGCCCACCGTCTTCACATTCGGAATTTGCTCCAAACGGTTGATGAGCGGCGCAATATCGGAATATTCCCTTGCCCAATTGTTCAATGAATACAGCCCCTCGGAGCGCATGTTGACGGGACGGTTCATCATGTGGCGCATCTGCACCTCCATCAGCAAGGCCATAGCGATGAGGGCCACCGTGATGGTGTTTTGGAACACAATAAACACCTTGCTAAACACCCTTTTCGTCTTCAGACGGTAGGTGCCGCGCACGACATCAATCGGCTTGAAACGCGAGGCGATGGCGGCAGGTGCCATACCCGCCAACACGCCCAACAACACAATGGCGCCAAGATAGGCCACCACGATGCCCACCGACCAATCGAAACGGACGAGGACGAACTGATCAAATGATGCCGGTATACTGCCACCCGTAACGCCCTTCAGCAAGTCGTTCATCATCGGGAGGAAGGCGTAGGCTAGCAAAAAAGCCAAAACGAAACACACAGCCGTAAACGCCACTGATTCAAGGATATACTTCATAATGATATTGCCTTTGGTGGCACCGTGAAGTCGGCGCGTGGCCATCTCCTTGGCGCGTTTTCCCGAAAGGGCCATATTGAGGTTGATGTAGTTGAAAACGGCCGAAAGCAACAGCAACAGCACGACCACCGTCAGCATTTGCAGTATCGATTTGTGGCCTTTCTTGAACATCCACTGGTTTTCGGAGAAAAAGACTTCTGGCAGTGTGTAAATCGGCATCGCCTTCACGGCTCCCTGGTAATTAGAGAGGTCCACCTCCTCCACTTTCTTCGCAAACTCCTCTCGGACAGTACCTTCATGAACCTTGACCAAAGTGATGTATCCCCCGATAGAAGAGAATGGCCTTTGGTTCATACAGTCATTAATGTCGTCATATTCCGGGTTGAGCAACACATCGGTGGTCGGCACCATCGAATTGGGGTCGTTCTTGAAAATGCCACAAACCATGCTTTCAATATGATAATTGTAATAGGTGATTTTCAACGGTTTGCCAATGGGGTCGCCATCGAAGACACGCCTTGCGAGCGACTCGGACACAAGACAATGTCCTTGAAGACGGAACTCCTCCAGACTGCCATCAATAAGTACAAGGCTCGGGAAAAGTTCAAAAAGTTCGGGGTCGGCCTCGTTGACAATGGCGCTCACGTTTTCGCCTTCAATGGTGATGTAACCATTTTCGTCAGCGGAGGAAATGCGGCAAACGGTCTCCGCCTCGGGCAATTGATTCTCAAAAAGGGATTTTTCCCACCACGAAAGACCGATGAAATCCTGGTTTCCAACGGCATAGATGCGTTTACCGTTTGGGTTTCCGTAGGCCACGGAATACTGTTGGTACACATAGTTGCCAATCAAGATGACGAAGGCAATGGAAATGATGAGACCGATGGCCTCGATGATAGTGTAGAGTTTGTTTCGGCCTAAGAATTTGAGATAACTTGACATATTGTTGAATTGTTGATTGTTTAACTGTTTAATTGTTGTGTGTCGTATGGCATAATCTATGCCAAAATCATAAAACAATATGAATCAACAAGATGCAATTTTGCCTTTTTGTAAAAGTGTAAAGATTCTTTACAGTTGGTGTAAAGAAACTTTACAGTCGCAAGGATTTTCAGGCCTTACTTCAACATATAAGTGCAGTATTTCCCCAACAGGTGCTCCATGGGCAGGTCGCCTTTCTGATAGCGCTCAGCATCCAAAGCGAGTAGGCGCTCCCTCACCTTGGTCTTTCCGTCGAGGACAGCGGTGAGATAAAAACCTCCTGCCTCCTCTTGGATGGCTATATCACTGAAACGTTTCATGATGTCATCCGTCGCGCCACCGTAATTGATGGAATAACTGGGGCGTTTGGCTCCAGGGATGTCTATGATAAGGATATGCTTCTCCAACAAGTCCTGGATGTCACGAATAGCAGTGTCTTTTGAGCATTTGCTCAAATTCGCCCATGTTTTGGAGGTGATTTTGGCTTCGTAACCGTCGAGAAAAAGATTCAGTGTGTTGGTTTGGCGTTCTGTCATCGGAACGCTGGCGAAACGCATCCAGAAGAAACTCTTGTTGAGAACAGTGCTCACCGTGGCCGAAGCCTCACGGATGGCGGCCAAAAGGGTGTGAAGGTACCACACAATCCACTCTGTGATGTCGCCGTCGCCGTGCTGCACCCGTTCCAAGATGTCGTAATAGTGGTTCTTGTCGCGATTGATCTCCGACGAAATGTTGTAGAAACGGAAACGGCTGTTGTCGCCTCGCGCGAGGTACATGTCGCCAAGGATGCGCGCCAACCTGCCGTTGCCGTCCTCGAAGGGGTGAATGGAGACAAACCAAAGATGCACTATGGCCGAGCGTATGACGGGAGAGATAGGCTTGTCGGCATTATACCAGTCAATGAATTTGCTCATTTCCTCTTCCACTCGGTCGGGAGAAGGTGCCATATAATGCACCCGTTCGCGCCCCCATAGCCCTGAAACGACATGCTCCTCGTGAGTTCGGTACTTTCCAACCTCAATGTTAGAGCCTTCGCTAAAACCCGACGGGAAGAAAGCCGACTGCCATCCACAAAGCTTCTCCTTGGTAAGAGGCTGGTCGAAGTGCTCCATCGCATCGAGCATCACGGCCACCACGCCATCGACATAATGCGACGCAGGCGTAAACTTCATACCCTCAATTCCCAAACGGCGGGCTATGGACGAGCGCACCTCATCCACATTGAGCCTTATGCCTTCTATCTCGGAGGAATAGACCACATCTCGGGTCAAGTTCTCGGCCATGGCCTTCAGTTGGCTGTCGAAGCCCAAGTTACTCAATCGGCCAACCAGTTTCCCCTGTTCGCGACAGACTTCGTCCAAGGGCAATGCCACCGCTTCGGGCGACCAACGGAAATCCGTCCAGTTCTCATGTTCGTGTATATACATGTTTCTGTGTTTTTGCGTCGTTATTCGGTCAATATCGTCGCATATTTTGCGGCAAAAATACAAATAAAAAGTCGCAAACAAAGGAAAAAGAGAAGATTTTGTGCTTTTTCTTGCCACAAAACTCACAAAACCCACAATACAATTTTTTGCAAGGAAAGTCGCCAACCGGCTCCTTTCCAGTGTTGCAATGGCAAGCGGTTGCGAGCCGTTGACTGCAATTACCATATTATTGAATAGGTTTTGTATTGTTTTGCAGGTTTTGTGATAAAACAGGCACATTCCTTCTTCAACTCTATCACCATACTTATCCCCTCATTTTTGCTTTTTGCAGAAAGCATTTTTTCCTGAATTCTGCTCATTACAGAAAGCAAAACCAAATATTCTACTTTATCCTCTCTGCAACACCTCTGTAATCCTCTTGCTGCAAATGGCCTGCACCACACCCGAAACAATCAGCGAAAGGAGCAGGAAAGCCGCGAAGAACGACAACAAGGCCACGGTCAGCACAAGGGAAACGGGTACATGATAGGCAAAGCCTTGCAGCCATTGCAGCGAGAAATAGACTGACAACGCTGTGGCCGCAATGACGGGAAGAATGTACATCCGCAATCGGGTTTTTAAGTAATGCCCTTGCACCTCTCTGGTGCTGGCACCAAACACCTTGCGCACTGCCATATTGGGCGACTCCTGATGCAGATGATAGGAAACCACACCAAAAAAGCCGAACAAGGCCAACAGCATCGCCGCAAGGAAATACAGCAGCGACAGGTGCCCGACCTGACGCTCCTCACGGTAGAGTTCCTTCTCGCCCAAAAACGAATAGGAAAACACATCAGAAAAATTAAACGGACGCACCACTTCTTGAATATACGCCAAGGTCTGCTGTCGGTTTTCGGGCGCGATTTTCACCACGATGTTTGGCTGCGCCTCTGGTCCATATTCCATTATAAGCGGCGAAACGGCATTGCGCATATCGGAAAAATGGAAGTCCTTCACCACCCCGACAATTCTACCCGACGTCACTGTCAGCGTCAAATTCTTGCCGATCGCTTCCTCAGCGCTCCAACCCATTGCCTTGATCGCCGCTTCGTTGACCACATATTGCCCATTCCCTTCGTACATCCCATCAAAATAATCATCCAAATTCAAGTCCTTGCTCAAATAGTCGCCTGCCAACAACTCCATCCCAACCATCTCTTGGAAATAG
>JAFRRE010000138.1 GCA_017428285.1 Bacteroidales bacterium
CAAAATCGAAATAGATAGGGACAAAACCGTTTTAGGGCTTTGCAGATGGCTTTTTTGGTGTTTTTTTGGATAATTTTGCGTGCATAACGCAGAAAAACACATTGAAATGAAAGCAACAAGAATTTTCACCCTGCTTGCGCTCCTGATGATAGCGGGAGGGGTGATGATGCAGGCACAAGAGTTTCAGCGGAGAGCCTTGATGCGGGATCCTCTGTTTTTGGATACCACCTCTGGGGTCTTCCATGAGATTTATGATTTCTGGCAACGATACGAATATGCATATTTTTTGGATTATGGAAGGATAAGCGACCCTGACTATAAGCCAACGAATTACGACTTTTGGGCTGATTCTGAAATAGAAGCCTATGGAGACCCCAATTCCATCATACAATGCAATTTACTGCCGTTTTATGCATACGAAGAGTATTTTATGGGGGTTGCCAAACGCAACGACACCCTATATGAACTCCAAACGGCGTTTTTTGACGACTTCCCAAGCCCAAATCAGTTGTTGGGCATCTTTACCATTCCGCTGATAAGGACAGCCGACGGATTCAAGTTGGTCAATAAACTGACCATCAATAAAAACGATTTCTGCAAGAAACAAATCGCATGGATTACCTATTATTATCCATCGACATATCATTTTGATGAACAGGCGGCCAACACTGCCGTGTTGAGGCTTTCGGCATTCGCCGAAGAGTTTGGCGTCGATGGAATGGAACCTGTGGAGTATTATTTGTTTGAGAACAAGACGGAAATGTTCCATTACTTCGGGATAGACGGCAGTTGCTATGATTTCTATTCGGCAGAGACGGTTGTTCCATACGGAAACAGCAAAATAGGCAAAAACAAGATTTGCTACACGAAAGGTGGAGAAAGCAAGATTCATGAATTCATACATTTGATGCTAAAGAGCGTATCGAATGGCCAACGGTTTTCCCGATTTGAGGAAGGAATATGCTGCTATTTTGGCGAACATGTTCTACAGACCAAAGAGTGGCATTTTGACAAGCTGAAGATATTTTTGAATGACAATCCTCAAATCGACCTTTCCGTGGATTTGATTGAGGCTTATGTGGATGCCGATGGAAAGTACACGCATGACTCAATCCAAAGTGTCATAAATTACAAGAGACCTTATAGTGATGTATATTCGAATTATGGCTATGACATCCAGATGGTGATTTGCGAGATGCTTTACAAGAAAGGCGGGATGGATTTGGTAAAAAGGATGTTGTTTGAAACGAAAAGGAATGAAGATGAGTATGAGATGATTGAGACGCTGCTGGGGGTGAAGCGGGATGAAGTGAATGGAGTTATTAGGGATTATTTGAGGGAGAAGTATTGAGGGAGAATTTTTGTGCTGACGTTATGCGTGCTAACGTGCTTACGAAGGGGACTTATAGGACAGGTAAGACTAATAAAAACCAATAGAACAATGAAAACAACGAGAATTTACACCCTGCTTGCGCTCCTATTTATCATTGCAACCAAGACAACGGTAGAGGCACAAGAAACACTGACAGGAAAATCATCCGTAGAACTGAAATTTACAAGATACATTGATGAAGACACCACGAAAATCTTCTCATTATACGATTATTGCTGCCATGTGGCACAAAGAGTTACAATAGAGAAACATCTGGGGGACAGCGTGAAATTAGACCTTGAAGTGTGCAACTTTCACCCAGCACTACTACCATTTTTCTACAACAACATGGAAGTGTATGGGGTTGACAACGGGAACAAAGAGCCTTTGCAATTCGATTTATCTAATGTTGGCGTTGCCATTGATAATCAAGGCTATGACACAATAGACATTTCATTCTATTTTAACCCGAATTCACTCATGTTGTACAAATACAAAATGGCATTCGGTGGAATTACCATGTATCAATCAGGATGGCATTCGATGTTTTTCACAAGTTCCAACATGGAGTTTGATGAAATAAACGTTATTTGCGCAGATGGCATCAACATGTTTTTGGAGGGTCCATACGTCCACAAAGACAATCGTTTTACGATGCATAATTTAAATAATCCAACCATTAATGCCTTTCTGATAAATTTGGAGTATTACGTTAATGACACTCTTTCTGAAAACCCTGACATCACCGCATTCTTGTTCAAAGGCAATAATGCATGGCAAGATACAATAACCGGAGATTGGCACGATTGGGAGCCTGATGAAGAAAGCCATCCAAAAAGTCGCCTGCCATCAAATGTTGCAAGTGTAATCGATAACTTGTCAAGCTTTTTCAACAAGAGAGTTGCAAGCCTGGAGTATATTGACACCTACACAACCCTTGTAGACAATGATGACGAATCGTGTTGGGGAGCGGCCTACGATATTGATGATGAAAATTGGTTTATCGTTATGGACACGTCTTTCTGGAACGACTATCAGTGGTGTCATGAAACGGTGCATTGCTATAACACAAAATTGCCTTGCCGCAACGATTCTTCTTATTATTTCTTCAACGAATCAATGACGGAGTTCGTTTCGGTTTATTTTGGCACACCAGAGAAAACCAGCATTGATAGTGTTTTTATTAAAAGGATGGAAAAATATGGCAAACTGCTTGATGGTTTCCCATCCATTTTTCAAGTTGAAAACAACCGGATGGGGATTGACGGCAGCGGTTCATTTTATGTAACTTACGTGAAAACCCCATATTGCTTGCATCTTCTTGCAAAAGATGTCGGCGAACATCGTTTTATGGAGATATGCCAAGGGTTTTACAAGCATATCAACAAAATGGAAACATACACATTCGCTGATTTTGCAGATTACATGCTTAAACATGGCGTGTCGTATGAGCAATGGAAGCAATTTATGACCAATCTGTATTCGAAGGATTTTTGAAGCGGAGAGCGGAAAATGGATTAAGGAGTGACTTTTTGTCGTGCTAACGTTATGCGTGCTAACGGGATTACGAAGACTCCCCGGCCTGTGGCCACCCCCTCACAGAGGGGGACGGGCCAGCGCACAGAGGATGGGACAAATAGGACTTAATAAGACTAATAAAAACCTATAGAATAATGAAAGCAACAAGACTTTACACCCTGCTTGCGCTACTGCTGATGGCGGGAGGGGTGACGATGCAGGCACAAGAAGTCAAAGTTGAGGCTTCGGAAACGATTGAACTGATGAGCATTATGGCTCGCACGGCTGGATTTCAGGAGTATCACATGGACATGGCAGGGAAATACACAGAAGAAACCGAGGCTTGGTTTGCTCCGTTTGAATCGCATTCCGCTATTGCTTACATGCGAAGTTTGAGAGCGAAATACGGCATTAGTTATGATGCTGTTGCCAGTATGTCGTTACATATCGAAGCGGATGGAAAGACCGTGCGTCTCGTTGATGCCAAAACCCTTGAACAGAGATGGCAAAATGTTAATCTTGACACTTGTTTGATGTACATCAACCAGTTTTACGTTGATACACACTTCCACGAGTTCTACATGCAGCACCAAAGTTTCTACGAAGAAGGACTTCAAGCCTATAAAAACAATGTAATGCAGTATTTCAAACAAGATTGGTATGCTCATTTTTATGGGATGGCACCTGAACAAATCTTTACTGTTATCATTGGTTTCACAAATGGTGGGAACTGTTACGGACCGAGTCGTCAATTCCCAAGCCAAAAGATAGAGGTGTTTTCTATTTCTGGATACTACTTGGATGAAGAGACGGGAAAGGCTTTTGAAGACGGTTTATATTTGGCTTCCTTGTTAGTACATGAATTCAACCATTCTTTTGTCAATCCACGCCTTGATGATGAGGCAAACAAGACTTTGTTGTTGCCAATTGGAGAGGATTTGTATGTTCTGACAAAAAATTTGATGAATTGGCAGGCATACAAAAACGGCTCGACAGTGCTTAACGAGAGCATTGTCCGTGCCGCAGTCATTATCTACATGGAGGAAAACGGTTTTGCCGCCGAGCAGGTAAGGGATGAAATATATGATCAACTTGGTAGGGGTTTCCATTGGATGCCCGAGTTGGTGAGTGCACTCAAGGAATACACACGCCATCGCGACAAATACCCGACTTTCAACGATTTTTATCCTGAAATCGCGAAGGTCTTGGGCGCATACGTTGAGAGTGAGCATCAGCAGATTAATACTGCTTTGGAAAGATGAGAAATGGATAAAAGAATAACAAATTAAAAATCAGTAAAATATGAAAGTTAAAGTATTAATTCTGTTGAGCGTATTCTACACCTGTTTTTCGTTCGCACAAAAGCCGGAGCTCAAGCAAGGCCCGTTGGCCAAAAGCGTAAAACTCACCAATCAAGCCATGTATATAGGAGAGGACGAGTCTTGTTATTATTTCTTTGATTGTTCCATTAAAACCGCCGTCCTTGGTTTCAGCAAGACCGACTTGTCGCTGAAAGTGGAGAAGGAATACAAGTCCAAACTGTCGGTGCGTTTCCCCATTTACGGAGGTGTGTTTGGCGAGAACATTGAGCTGGTTACCGCAAAGTGCGAGCCGGAGGGCTATCGCCTCGAAAAATTCACGATAAAAAAGTCGGACATGACGTTGGCCTCGACCGAGGACATCGGATTCTCGCCTTTCGAAGACGGGAAAAAGCATGTCATCAACATGGATCCCATCAAGTTGAGCGATGCCATCACGGTTTCCAGCAAACTCTCTCCTGACCAGTCCCATCGTGTGCTGGTGCGGTTGGACCAGTGCAAGAATGGCGCACCCAGCGTGTGGAAGGTCGTGATGTTGGACAACAAGACAGGTGCGACCTTATGGAGCAGGGATACGGATTTCCATTTTGCCGATTTTGTGCCTACTGACGACGGCAAGCTCATATTGGCAGGCTATTATCTTGCCGACACCGAAGACAAGGCAATAGCGGCGCTCGTGGTCATGTCGGACGAAGGAGAAGAACAAATGGCATTCCCTTTGCCCGTCAACATCGGAGGTGCGGAACTTGCATTGAACGGCAATCGCCTTTGGGTTACTGGTTCGCTGAAAGGAGAGAAATACGGTGACTGGATGTTTTTGTTCAACAGAAACGCCGCCCTTTGCGGGATGTATGTTACCGTATTCGACATGAAAGAGCAAACTGTTGTCACTTCCGATACGTATTCTTTCACAAAAGAAGACGTAGATGTTTACCTCAACGCCAAGGAAGGCAAGAGCAAAGACAATGAGGTCCATTGGATTGATTTTCAGCCCTATCTCATGAACGATGGTCGCGTATGTGTGTCAGGCGTTTACAATTATGATGAGGTCATTAGCACTCATACAGGTGCGTATTACCAGTTCGGGAAACTTGGAGGCATACTGAACATGTTCGATACTGAAGGAAAACTATTGTGGAGGAAGCCTTACAGGAATGAGATTATCGGCCCCAAAGAAGTGGTCACCGATGAATTGTTTGACATCAACGGTAACCTTTGCTATTACTCGATGGTCTGCTCCAAGTATAAATATCCATCGGATGTGGCCGCCACACAAGACCCGCGGCTGTTGCAGACCAAGCTCCGCGAGATTATCTTGGACCAGGAGGGGAACGAGACCGTGAACGTCTCGACGGCAAGGGCGTTGTCGGCATCGCTGCCCAGAGCTATAATTCAGACAAGATGAAGCGACTGTTTCTGTTGATGGAACAAGGCTTGATCAAAAGCGATGTGCGGTTGGTGGTGGTAGATTGATATTTAGATAAAGCCATCGAAAGCCTAGCCATTCCCATCGGCGACATGGAGACGGTTTTAGGCTTTTGGTGGCTTTTTATATAATTTGCTGGATTTTGAGTATTTTTGCCGCGTGAAATGCTATTTGCACATAGTGAGCTTTTTGTTTGGGCTGGCCATGCTGGTGGCTTGCTCTAAACCGGTTAAGGTTGAGGTCCCTGAGCTTGTCGAAGGGCCGACCAAAGAGTTGGCGACCATCGACAGTTTGATGTGGCAGCGGCCTGACAGTGCATTGATGGTTTTGATGGAATACGAAGGCGATTCCAATGTGTTCAACGGCCATTATGCCCAATTGCTGACCTCGGAATTGCTGTTCAAGAACGAATACGCCCAAACCAACCGCACGGAATTATTGCAGGCCGTGACGTATTTTGACAGCCTAACCTTCACCCTGAACGACATTCCTCACGCTTCTAGGCGTCATTGCGGACTTGATCCGCAATCTCCCAACCAAAACGACAACATCGTTTTTCTCTCGGCCCGCGCCCATTATATGAATGGCGTGGGATACTATGAACACGACAGTATTGTGGCGGCTTGCGGGGAGTATCTGAAGGCATTGGAGATTGTGGCAACGCATTTCCCCAATGTAGAGACAGTGTGTACACCATCTCTACCGATAGCCCACCTGCCTCGATTTATCGCGTTGACATACAATCGGCTTGGTGATTTGTTTAAAGACATGTTTATGCAGAACGCCATTTACTGCTATAAGAAATCGCTTGTTTTCACCCGCATTGAACCTACCTCGCCCAATGGCATGGCCAAATTGCTGCGTTCACTTGGACAACAATATCACTTTTTAAATCAGCATGACAATGCCGAATACTATCTTGATGAGGCCTTGGAGCATTTGTCTGATACGAATAATGTTGACTATAGGGATATAATTACACAAAAGGCGCTACTCGACTACTATATGGGTAAGGGAATAGAGCCTGCTATAAACGACCTAAGGCGTATGGCGGCAAAAGCCTCTGGCATAATTGAGAAGACAACACGCTTCATCCCCATCGGCGACATCTATTTTGATGCCCAAATATATGATTCGGCTTTGGTGTATTTGACGCAGGTGTTTGAAAATACGGATGATGTGTTGTTGAAATGGGATTTTGCTGGAAAATTGCGCAACATTTACCAAGGCCGTGGCGATACACTGAAAGCCGCTCGATATGCCATGTTTCAATCGGAAAATGCTGTTTCGGAAGCAGAAAGCAACGCGCAGGTTTCTAAACTCAACGAATTGTTCCAGCAGCATTTGCAGTGGGAGCAAGAGCGAGCCGAAGCCGAAAGGCAGCAGGCAGCGCGGCTGCGGAGGAACAGGATGATCGTTGTGGCGTGCGTTCTGGTTGCGGTGGCGGCGCTGTTGGCTTGGCTGCTGATTAGGCGCAAGATGAAGCAGCAGCGCGACGCGGCGAGCCAACAGATGGATGCCGTGCAAGAGGCGCACCGCTTGGAGAAAGCCTCAATGTCAGGGAGGCTGAAACGGAGCAACCAAGAGCTGCGCGAGCTGAAGGACCAGATGCGGCAACAGGCGGGCAACGGCGCCCCGAAACAGGAGGCGCAAGCGGTGTCGTTCAACGATGAGCCTATCTGCCGCCTCATTATGGAGCGGGTGAACGAAGGACAATTCAAAGCGCAGATGGATTGCAAATTATACCAGGACTATGCCTTGGGCAAGGAGCAGGTGATGGCGTTGCGCGAGGCTGTCGACCGCCACTTCAACCAGTTTACGAGCCGTCTTGCCAAGGCCTATCCCAACCTCACCAAGGGCGACCTGGACTATTGCTGCCTCTATCTGCTCGGCCTTTCGGATGCCGACATCTCCGCCCTGATGCAGCGCGCCTACAACACCGTGAGCGAGCGCAGCCGCAAATTGAAAGGCATTTTCGGCAGCGAGGAGCCGCTTCCCGCGACACTCCGAGGCTTTTCCAACGGATCTGCATCTATCTGATTATAGGGATGATAGCCAAAAACCTACACAAATCCGCACATTGTTTTTTGAGGTTTTGGAAATAATGTGTATTTTTGCACAAATGAAAAACGATGAAGTGCTTTCAAGACCTATATGAGGCAATTGCTAATGACGGCTTCACACAGTCAACACTTCATATCATCGATGAACTTGTAAACCAGATAGAAAATGGATCCACAGACCTTCCTCGATTTAATCTTCGAGAGCATTCAGGAGTCTGCAAGGCAGGCGCGGCTCTCATCGGGGCGACCCTCGTCGCAAGCTACGCTGAAAGAAGCCTTACAGCAAGTGGCCATGCTGGAAGCGGCCAAAAAAGCCCAAGCAACTGGGAAATAGACGAATTGCAAGAAAAACTCATTGAGCAATGGGCAAAGGCTGCTCGCCTTTGGGTAGAATCGTCGGATGATATTGTCCGAAAAGGATTCGGCCCCATGATAGCCGAAGGAGCGGAAGCGAAGGTTTATTATAGAGAGGGTTCGCCAGCCGTTTTGAAAGAACGGGCCTCCATCTATTCCACCACCCAAAAGGCTCTTGATGCCATTGCGCTACACAATTACATCTTCCCTGAAACAGCCATGCACGTCATCGGCTTCACGCGCGATTCGGACGGACTTTTCCGTGTGATTCTTACACAGCCATACGTCCGTTGTCAGCGTCTTGCCTCAAAGGAAGAAATCGACAAACTTGCAGCCGAAAAAGGATTCCGTGACAATCGGGAAGGACAGGGAGTGAACTACATTTCGGAACGCATTGCATTGGAGGATATGCACCCTGCCAATGTGTTTATCGATGAAGTGACCTCGCTTCCCATCTGCATCGACTGTATCGTCAAATTCGTGAAGAAATGAATTTGACGGCACTTTGAGGAATTTGCATCTAATTGATTATCGGTACGATGGCCAAAAACCCGCACAAATCCGCACATTGTTTTTCTTGACAGGTGTGGGGAAACGGCTGTAGTTTTGCCGAAAAATTTCTAAAAGCTAACGAATATGAAAACGACAAAACAATTCATGATGCTTTGCTGCCTGATGGTTATGGCGGCGACGAGTTACGGACAGCAATGGGAAACCGTTTTGCCGGATAGCGTTTCTATCAGTGGCGGTTTCGTTAACGAGGATAACACGATTGAACTCGTTGGTTGTTCAGGTAATGACGGCGCCTATTTCAAAGTATTTGAAGACAGACAATGTGAAACAACCACATTTCCTGCGCCAGATGGGAAACAACTAGTTTTGCAAACCATAACCCCATTGGACAATGGAGGTTATTTTGTTTCGGGACGGATTATGAACAATCGTCCAAATGATTCGGGCGAACTTAAAATCATAATTCTCGATGACGACTTGAATGTGGTGAAAGAACAAACCCTACAAGTGGCAGAAGGTTTTTTGGGTCTCACAGATGGTGCCGCCGTCATTGACGACGACGGTACCATCGTCCTGTTGAAAACGGCAAGGAGGGAAATGCCCAATTATCAAGGTGGCTACGAGTCAAGAGGGGTGTTGTTCCGCTTCACCCAATCAGGAGACAGCCTGAATTGTCGGTATCTGTTGGCCGACCCGCCGGACCCGATTTGCTATATACATCAAATCCAATACCAAAAGCTCATAAACGACCCATATAGCGACCAAATCATTGCGGTGTGTGCGGGACAAGGTGGGTTACAGTCCTTGCTCTATTTCAATTACGACTTCAATCTGACGAATGACTTTTTTATCGACGACATATCTCTTTCGGAATTAGACCCAGGCAAGTATGTGAGTAACCCATATGTTGGATGTTGGTATAATGCCAATGAAATGCTGCTTGTTGCAGACCAAAGGGATCCAGATCACAATGTTAATCATCCTCATTTGCTTATCGGAAAAATGAACCGAGAGGGAAAAGTCATCGAAAAAACCGAAATCAATAAAACAGACACCCTGTTTTACGCCTATGGAGGAACGGCATACGCGAATGACAGCACCGTCTATGTCTCCACAAGATGCCATACGGAGAGTTGGTTTCCCCCGTATTATCCGTGCGTCTATCTTGTGAATACAGGGTTGGAAATCCTTGGAAAGGTTGAACTATGGGACAAACTGGACTACCATCCTCGGGTCGTATTTCCTACCAGCGACGGTGGGTGTGTGTTCTGCATCAAAGGCGACTCATGGTGGGTTGAACCCACAGTAAAGATTATCCGTTTTTCACGAGAAGACTTCAATCCCATTCCATGCAGTGTGAAGGAAGTGCCGCAAGAAGCGATAAAGGCTTTGGCCTATCCCAATCCTGCCAAGGATGAGTTGAACATCGATATTCCGGGCTTGCCGGCGCACGACGAGCACCGCATACAGCTTATCGATGCCTTGGGACATATTTGCATGGATCGCATTATCCGGGGCGAGGGGAATGTGCTCTCGGTGGGGGTTGCCAACCTCCCCGCCGGAATGTACACCTACCAAATCTATAACGATAAGAAAACGCTTTCCTCGGGAAAGTTTGTAAAAGAATAAAAAAGAACCATCATGAAAAAAACAACCATCATCTTCTTTCTCGCCGCTTTGATGCTCTTCGGCGGCAACGCCCAAGCACAGGGCAAGAAGAAAATCCGTATCACCTACCGTAGTGCCAAACGCCTGGTGGATAAAATCGAGGCTAATCCCAATGCCGAGACACTCTACCTTTTCCGCAACGGCCTCGACTCGCTGCCCGAGGAGATTGGCCAACTGAAACACCTCAAAAAACTGGTGGTCAGTTCCAACCGCCTCACCTACATCCCGCCAGTCATCGGCGAACTCACCGAACTGGAATATATCTCCTTCAAGCATAACGACATCAAGGCGCTGCCGCCAGAGATAGGCCAACTCAAAAACCTGAAACACTTGGAACTGGACTACAACGACCTACAGACCTTGCCCAACGAACTGTGCGAATTGAAGAACCTGAATTATCTCTCTGTCACGCACAACGCGCTACATCACTTGCCGAATGACATCGGGAAATTGGAGTCGTTGGAGTTTTTCTACATCGGCACCAACCTGCTGCAGGAGCTGCCCGTCGGGCTGGCCCAACTCACGGAGTTGGTGGAACTGAATGTGGCAGGTAGTGGCGGCATGCTCGTCATCCCCAACCTACGCAACTGCCAACGTCTTGAAAGGCTTTACATCGACAACACCACATTGTTCGATGCCTCCTTCAATCCTCGGACCATTTCGAGGTTGGAGATTTATATGGTGGGGGGATAAAGTAAAATGTAAACCTACTTGCACTTCTTTTGCTGGCGGGATGCCAGCAAAATGACCAAAAGGAGCCTGCCAAAATCCCTATCCAAAGCGGTAAGGAGCCTGCCGACAGCCTGAAAAAGGACTCGGTGGAGGCCTTCGATGAGCGGATGATGCGGTGGAGGGTGCTGCATGGCGGGATGAGCAGGTGGGAGAGCGATAAGTGAAATGTTGTAATCAGGAATTGCAACGTGTTGTAAAACAACGAAGTGGTTTTGCAAATGTTTGTAATGGCCTTTGAACTTGAAAAAACAGCAAAAAATTGCTATACTTTTGCATTATGAATTCAAATCAAATTATCAATACCTAAAATTAAAGTTATTATGAACAACAGAAAATTCAGATTCGGAACGCTGCTGGTGTTTTTGGCGGCGATGACTTTCGCCCTTCCTTGCTTGACTTCGTGCGAGTATTTTGTAGATGTCTATTTTAACGTCGAAAACCCCACCAATGACACCATTGATTTTATAGGGTGGCAAGGTACTGGGGTGGTCAATATGACAACACCATACACCAATCGGCCAGATCAGGAATGGGAGCAAACCATGGATCATGTAACAGTAAGTCTTGCGGGCAGTATGGGCGGTCCTTCAGTCGCCATTTCAGTAGAGCAGGCTTTCGCCAGTTTGTGCAATGACTACGACAGCGTGAAACTGACCCGCCGTTCAGATGGTGCCTCCACCATCACCTACCGCCATGATGAGAACGCTACGGATGCACAACGCTATTTCTTCACCCGCGAAGCGTGGAGTTGCACCCCCGAAGGCGAGACGGAAAAAGACAGGACTTACACCCTTATTCTGAAGGAGGAGATGTTTAGATAAACTGATAACATTAAATAATGATAACAACAATGAGAAAAATAGTATTATTTGTAGTTTCCATGTGCTGCATGGTTTCGGCCTCTGCATAAAATTTCAATAAGGAGCCTAAAGTTCGGAGGTCATTGGAAGAAACCCTCCAGATGGTAGAGAAAATGAATCGCCACGAGAATGTTTATACCACGGAATTGGACAGCGTTACGATGTACGGTAGTGACAATATGAAAGTTATTCTCGATTACGATGCGCATTCCAACTGTACTGGGATTGCCATATATTACCTCGATGACGAATGGGAGATGGAATTTGCCTTCGAATATGGTTATGATGACCGGAACCGGCTGACCTACGTGATTGACTATGATAGCGAGGAAAAAGAAGAATACATCTATAATGCGCAGGACCTTGTGGAAGAAATCTACCGCTCCAACTATCAAGCCAACGGAACTTGGCGTTTCTATTTGAAAAACGTCCTGGCTTATGATGAAGACAACAATATGACACTTTCCATGGGCTATTCTTATGTGGAAGGTGAATGGGTTGAGTCGGGCAAACAGACATGGGACTACGAGGATGGTCTGCTTCAATCGAACACTACCTACTATATCAATGAGAACAGCGAATGGGTTGGCGACAGGAGAATAGAATACCACTATGACGGCGATGGCCTTTGCACGGAGATGATTGAAAGCTATTGGTCGGAGGCTTGGTATAATGAGAGCAAAACCGTTTATCATTATGATGCCCAACAGCTCTGTTATGAAAAGATTGAGTACGATTACGGGGAAGAATGGCATGAATTGTACAAAAACAGCTATGAATATGACGCTGCGGGGAATCTTCACATCGAGATTTCCTATTTTCATCAATCGGGCACTCAGGACTGGACTTACCGCAATAAGTATGAGTATTTGTACGATGAAGACAACAACTGCACCGACTATTACGAATACTTCTACTATGTTTATGACGAGACATGGGAGCTGGAAGAAGTGTATCACATAGCATACGGAACACTTGGAATTGAATACATCTCTGGCCTTTCGTTATTGTGGGACTTGTTTGAGTTTTCATTCCCGGTTTCCAACAAGGTGGATCAACTCATCATGGACGAGGATGGCGACTATTTCTATCTTGATTTCCATTACTCATCGACTGATGGAATCGAGGAACAAAACGGAAATATGCTGACGCTTTGGCCTAATCCGGCTATGGATAGGGTTGTTGTTGATGGAATTGAAGCCGCTGAAGTGTGCGTTTATAATGCCGTTGGGCAGATGGTGAAGACTGTGCGAAACACGAATGAAATCCCAGTTTCAGACTTGTCACAAGGGGTTTACCTGTTGCGGATTAGGGATGCAAATGGTGTTTCGCAAACAGAACGCATTACGGTAATAAGATAAGCCACAGAGAAGGCCTTCGATGAGCAAAAACTATTTCTTCAGCGCCTCCTCAGCCTGTTTCACCGTGCCACGCTCACCATTGATGAAGGCGATGACAAAAGCATCCTTAAAGCCTAAATCGCGCACTTCGTTCTGTCGAGTCAAGGCTTCGGCTTTGGTCAGAAAACGTCCTGAAATGTAGCGATAAGCGCCGTTGTATTCGTAGACTTCCACTTCTTTCACCCCTTTAAATGCCTTGTCTGTAACGGGCACTTTCTTGTTCAAGGTGGAGAACTGAACCGAAAAATAGGTGTCTCCAACGACTGAAGAAGGCTTTTCATCACTGGTCTCAGGCTTGCTGGAAACATGGTTCTCGGCTTCAAATTCCCGCTTGTACTCTTCAAAGGCGCGGTACAAAGCCAAAGCCATTTGCGTTTGTCCTTTTTCGGAATTGAGGAACTGTTCCTCTTTTGTATTGTTGATAAAGCCTAATTCCACGAGGATGCTCGGCATGGAAGTTTTCCAAAGCACCAGAAAACCAGCCTGTTGCACGCCTCGGTCGTTACGACCTTTGCTGGCAAACTGTTTTTGCACCTTGCCTGCCAAATCGAGGCTTTGGCTTTGGTAGAGGCTTTGTGAGAGCGAGAAGAGGATATAGGCTTCGGTGCTGTTGGGATCGAAGTTGTCGTAAGCATCAGTGTTGTCTTCCAATAGGATGGCCGCATTTTCCTTCTTAGCCACGGCAAGGTTTTTCTCGTTTTTCGATTCACCCATCACGAAAGTCTCTGCGCCGGAGGCCGAGTTGGGTGTCTCAGTCGAATTGCAGTGAATCGAGATGAACACATCGGCATTGTTGCGATTGGCAATGGCGGCACGTTCGCTCAGTTCGACGAACTTATCCTTTTTTCGCGTGTAGATTACTTTCACATCGGGAAGGTTTTCCTCGATATATGCTCCAAACTTGAGCGCGACAGCCAAATTGAGCGTCTTTTCGTTGGTCACCTTGCCCAAGGCTCCCGTGTCCTTGCCGCCATGACCCGCGTCGATGACGATGGTTTGTATCTTTTCACCCTTTTGGGCGAAGGACAATAAAGGCATCAGAAAAAGCAGGGCTAAAACACCAAATCGCGAAATCTTTCGTTCTATCATACTGAGTTTGTTTATTTATGCGCGAAGAAAAACTATCTTTGCAGCGGATTTCTACCGTACAAAAGTAATCGTTTTCACGTTGACAGAACGCACGGCACATAAGAATTTTTTTCATCTGGCGGCCTTTTCTTTGCTCACCGCCATGGTTGTGTTGTTTTATGGGTGTAAGCAATTGTCTCATACTGAGAAAGATAAATACACAATCAAGCCTCCAACGGTAGACAGCACGGTTGTCGTTCAAGAACGCATCACAGACACGATTACGATAACGCTGGATAGCATCGCTGCGTTGGACACAATTCCTGTTTTGGACACGGTTCATTCATTGGATTCCATTGCGGTTTCTGAATCGGATTCGATTAATGTAGAGACGCAAAATTTTGCGTCTCTACAAGATTCGATTAATACCGATTCCTTGAAAAAGGTAAAACCTCAGCACATTGAGCCGCGACGTTCGGAGTCGGCCATCGAGACAAAGGTGATTTGCTCGGCAGTGGATTCATCGTACCGCGACATGAACAAGAAGAAAATCTACTATTTCGGTCAGGCCGAAGCCAAATACGATGACATCATTTTGACAGCGGCATGCCTGGAATTCGACCTTGAAACAAGCACTTGCCGTGCTTACGGTGTTGCCGATTCGTTAGGTAAGCTGCAAGGGCGGCCTGTCTTTACGCAAGGGGAAAGCACTTTTGAGGCCGTGGAAATGCTATACAACTTCAAGACAAAAAAAGGTATCATCACCAAGGTTTGGACTGAAGAGAACGATGGCTATTTGCATGGTGAGCGCATCAAGCGTATGGATGACAACACCATCAACATCCGTTCGGGAGGCTACACTACCTGCGACCTTAAGGAGGATCCGCACTACCAGTTCAAGTTCACCAAAGCCAAGGTCATCCCAGATGATAAGATTGTCACGGGTCCGATTTATTTGACCATTTCCGACATCCCGTTGCCCTTGGCGCTGCCTTTCGCCATCATTCCCAACACGAAAGGCAAGAAGTCGGGCCTTATCATACCCACCTATGGTGAATCGGCCAATAGAGGTTTCTATTTGGAAAACGGCGGCTATTATTGGGCCATCAACGACTATTACGACTTGCAGGTTTTGGGCGACATCTACACACGAGGTTCATGGGGCATCAAGCCGACATTCCGTTACAACAAGCGCTACCGTTTCAATGGCTCGATGGCTTTGGGCTTCGCCGTCAACAAGATAGGTACGAAAGGAGCAGCTGACTATCAGGAAAGCACCGATTTTAAGATTCAGTGGACGCATAAGCAAGATCCCAAAGCTCATCCGAGACGCAATTTTTCGGCCAACGTCAACATTGTGAGCTCCAACTTCAATAAATACAATGCCCAAACCACCACCGATCAGCTGAGCAACACTTTCAATTCGAGTATTTCCTACCAAACGAATTTTGCTGGTAAGGTCTATCTTACATTGAATGGAAGCCATAGTCAGAACACACTGACGCGGCAAGTGACAGCCTCTTTACCTGAGCTTACTTTGTCTGTCAACACGTTTTATCCTCTGAAAAATGTGGGCAAAGCGGGCAAAAAGCGTTGGTACCAAAGCTTGAGCATGGGCTATACATTGAATGGAAAAGCTTACATCAATGATGTGGACACGGTGCTTTTCCATAACATCACCGATGACTTCGGCGGTTGGGCGAGGGAGATGCTTCGCGACCATGTGCAGACGGGTATTTCGCACAGGATGCCCATCAATGCCACTATTAAACTCTTTAAGCATTTTTCGTGGACCAATTCGCTGACATTGAACGACTATATGTATTTCAAGCGCATTGAACGTCAATGGATTAACGACAGTGACTCGACAGGACATCTGCAAACTGACACTATCCATGGTTTCCGTAATCTGGTGGACTTCAATGCAAGTTCCAACCTGACCACCAAAATCTATGGTATGGTGAACTTTGCCCAAGGTCCCATCCGCGCCATTCGCCACGTCTTCACGCCAACCATCGGTTTTACCTACCGTCCCAACTTCGGCGACCCGAAATGGGGTGTATATGGTTCCTATGTCGACGGCAATGGCAAAGAGCAGGTTTACAATAAGTTCAGTAATGCGCTTTATGGTACGCCATCGCAAACGCAACAAGGGCTGTTGACCTATAATTTTAATAACAACTTAGAAATCAAGGTGCCGTCGAGTTCCGACACCATCACGGGGGTGAAAAAAATACCCATTTTGGAATCGTTCAGCATCTCGGGCAATTACGACCTGACCAAGGACTCGGTCAACTTTTCTCCTATCTCGATTAGTGGGCGCACCACATTGTTCAAGAAGTTGGGTATCAACTACAGCAGTTCATGGGATCCCTACGCCGCCGACTCGATGGGGCATCGCATCAATCGTTTTGAGATTACTGACAATGGGAGGTTGTTCCGAAAGACGGGTTCATCTTGGCGTTTCAGTTTGAATTATAGCTTCAACCAAAACGACCTCAAGAAGCTGCAAGGCAAGAAAGGTAGCCGGGAATTGCGTGATGAAATCAACGAAAATGCCAGAAAATCAGGTAATTTTGATCCAGATGAATTGAACGAAATCTTGGGTAATCCCAATGCCTACATTGACTGGACCACGCCTTGGTCGCTCTCTGTGAGCTACAACCTGACCTACACGACATCGATTGCATACGCTGCCTTTATGGGCATTGCCACCAACACCCATGTGCATACTATCGGCCTCAACGGCGATATCAGCATTACGCCCAAGTGGAAGGTGACGTTCTCGACGGGTTGGGACTTTGTCAACAACAAGCTTTCCTATACTAACCTCAGCGTTTACCGCGACCTGCACTGCTGGGAGATGCGCTTCAACTGGATTCCTATCGGCAGCTACAAGAGCTGGAATTTCACCATCAATGTGAAAGCCCAGGCCTTGAAGGACTTGAAGTATGAGAAGAAGAAGGATTATCGTGATAATTAGTTGAGAGTTTAGAGTTTAGAGTTTAGAGTTGAGAGTTTAGAGTTTAGAGTCAGTTTAGAGTTGAGAGTTTAGAGTCAGTTGAAAGATGAGAGTTTAGGGTTGACACTTCGCGTCATTCAGCATTCAGCATTCCGCATTCATAATTAATTCTTATCTTTGCATCGGAATAACAACAAATTAATACCATTCATTATGAAAAAACTTATTACCCTTATTATCGCGCTGGCCTTTGGCTTTGGCCTGAAAGCGCAATGTCCTTACACGGAAGCTATTGACTTCACGGCTGTCGACTGCCACGGCACAGAAGTTCAACTGTTCGACATCCTCGACGGTGGTCAAGCTGTGCTTATCGACTTCTTCTTCACCACCTGTGGCCCCTGCCAGCAGGCCACGCCGAAGATTGTCGAATCCTACTATGCCATGGGCTGCAACATGCATGATGTATTCTACATGGAAATCTCGACCTCTGACGGCGACGCAGCCTGTCAGAATTGGGCAGCCAATTACGGCGTGGAGTATCCCACCATCAGCACCGACGGAGGTGGCCGTACCATTTGCAGCCAATACGGTATTTCACAATATCCTACGGTCATCCTCATCATGCCCAACCGACAAATTGTCATTCAAGACCTGTGGCCCATCAATAATGCACAAACTGTAATCAACGCTTTGGGACAACACGGACTGCAACAGCACGACTGCAATGCCGTCACCTACGACCCGCAAGTGACCATCAACATCGACGATGTGACTGACTCCAGCGTCACGGCCACGTTCACGCCTAACGAGGACTGTGTCTCCTACAGGTATATGCTGACCACCGAAAGCGCCATGGAAGGCTGGGTGCAAATGATGGGTCTCTCTGTGCAAGAAATCGTAAACACACTTGGCATTCTTGGCGAAGGGTTCTTCACCAATACCTTCCCCAACTTGGAGCCCAACATGGAATTTGCCATTTATGCCGTGCCTTCCGACATTAATGGAGAACTGGGCGAGGTTGTGCTTGCAACCTTCACCACCCTGCCGATGTTTGACGAAACGCTGACCTTCAGCGCTGACACCATTAGCCTGACTTATGGTGAAATGAGTTGGATTACAGTATACAACAACACCATTGACAATGTTACCGTTACGGGCGGTTGCGATGCTTTGGGAATGTTGGTTTTCAAGATTGGCGGCGAGTTTTTCACATGCCAAACCTCTCCTTTTGAGTTTGAAGTCCTGCAAGGAGAATCATTCCAGCTTGGCGTTATATGCAGTGATGTAATATCAGGCAAGAGCATCGTCCCGGATGTGGTAACCCTGTCGAGCAACCGGCCCGATGCCAATTTCGTGGTTATGGTGGACGACACTTGGTCGGTGGATGAAAACGAGGCTTCAATCACCCTCTTCCCCAACCCTGCCAACGACTTCGTGACCCTCAAGGGCGAAAGCCTTGGCACGGTGCGCGTCTACAACACGCTCGGGCAGGTGATGGATGAATTTGAGGCCAACGGAAGCGAGCTCCGCATCAACACGACGTGCTATGAGAACGGCGTTTATGTCGTGAAGGTTGGTGAACAGACAATGAAATTTGTGGTGAAACATTGATTTACTATGGTCTATGGCTAATGACTATGGCCGCTTCAACGATTGTAAAAGCGGCCATAGTCATAGGCCATGAGCCATTGGCCAAAATAAGGAACCATGAAAATAATCATTCTTCGTTCCTCGTTCCAAACCGATGAATTTGTCAGGACAGAATATGCCGAATTGATTCAACGGCTGGAAAATGATTGTCATGCCGTTATTAATATCATTGGTGATGAAATGGTAGAGACGGTGCATGCACCGTCTCTACAAACAACAATACCCGATGCATTTATGATTGCCACCGGCGGTGTGGAAAACCTGTTCAAACGTATTTGGTCCGCCATCGATGTTGAAACCATGTGTGGGCCATCGCACCAAAAAACCGTCACCATGATCGCTGACGGACGCAACAATTCCTTGGCCGCTGCATTGGAGATATTGACCTATTTGGGAAATATCGGGGTGGAAGGAAAGATTTTGCATGGGACGAATGATGAGATTATGTCGGCTGTTGTAGAGATGTACGGCCGTACGTCTCTACAGGGCCGAATCGGGTTGTTCGGTCAACCCTCCGATTGGCTCATTGCCAGCGGGGTGGACCGCGATTACCTCCGTCAACAATACGGTATCGAAACCGTTGACATAGATTTACAACGCCTCATCGACGGCATCAAGGTGGTGCCTCAAACTGAGGCCGAGGAGGTGGCGCAAACTATGGTGAAATGTTCCAAGGCCGTCAAAGAGCCTTCGGATACTGATATGCTGGAAGCCGCCAAAGCCTATCTTGCTATCAAACGCATCTGTCAAGAGGAACGCTTGGACGCCATGACCATCCGTTGCTTCGACATCGTGAAGGCTTGTGGCACGACGAGTTGCTTGGCTTTGGCCTTATTGAATGACGAAGGCATCGTTGCAGGTTGCGAAGGTGACATGCAAACACTGATGAGCATGTATCTGGCCAAGCGTCTGTGCGGAGAGGTGGCGTTTATGGCCAATCCTTCGCAGCTCACAGACCAATCTTCCATGCTGGCCCATTGCACCATCCCGCTGACCATGTGCAATGAGACTGTGGTGCGCTCGCATTTCGAGTCGGGTATAGGCGTGGCCATACAGGGTGTGTTGCCACTGAACGACTACACCTTATTTAAATGGGGTGGCCCAAAATTAGACCGTTATTTTGTCACCGAGGCACAAGCCATAGAGGCACCCTACAGCGACCATTTTTGCCGCACGCAAATCACGCTCGATGTGAATCTGAAACCTTATTTGCTTCAACATTCCATCGGCAACCACCACGTCATCATCCGTGGAAGGCACGCTGACGCAATCCGCCGATTCATGCAGTCCAACGGAGTTCAGAACGTGTAACCGAATGAGAAATAAGCTCCAAAACGGTTCTCCAAATCTCTTCTCGACCAATGCGCTGTCAGTGAAATGGGACCCAAAGGACTATTGTAGGAATACTTCAATCCCGCGCCTTGTGCTTCAAGGGGCTTAAACATATTATCAAACTGCATCAGAGGTACCAGATCCCAATTTATCAACAAATTGTACATGGCAGTCAGATAGTGGTTTCCATAAAAGTTGTAACGCAAGTCGGCACGAAACACACTGGCATTGTCATCTGCCGACTCCACAGAGTTAAACCCGATGAAAGGCATTTGGTCATGGAAATGGCGCCCTGAAATCTCGCTGCCATAAACATTCCACAAGTTGAAATATCCAGGTATCCCTGACACATAACGGCCATACACTTGAGGTATAATGGTGAATCTCCCGCCTCCTGGTGTGATGTAGGATTGAAAACTGTATGCGAGATCAAGGTATCCCTTTTCTGTAGTAAATCCTTCTTCAGATTCAGAATGATGATTCAAGTTGATATGATAACGACCTGTCAAGCTAGCCTTGATGCCATGGTTGGCAAAATAGGTGTCATCTAGATTGTCGAATTCCATGTTGACAAACGGCGAAACCAGCTGGTTAGACACGAAGAATAAGGAATCAAAAATATTACCAGTTATAGAGGAAAGATCAAATGTCGTATTAGTGTATGATACACCGACTTTAGTGTTGAAGTTGAGTAGATGGAACTGTGAGATATAGCCACTTAGCTTATTCTGTCGGTAACTCAGATTGAACATCTTACCCACGATAGCTGATGTTCTGAAATGTTCGTTGCGGTAGTCGTATGCCAAGTTAAAGTTGGCCACGGATGGCAAAGAATAGGTATAGGTGAGATTGATTTTTGGACTGTAGCTGAGCTTGAAGTTAGCGTTCAACTTTGAGCCGTTGAATTTCTTCTCGTTGAGACCAACGTGGAGCAACAGAGCAGCTCCTTCTTCGGTGTCATAGCGTACACCTAGACCAAAAACATGGGGTTTGGCATATTTCATATTGATATTCAAGTCGTAGGCTTCCGAAAGCTGATCATTCTGGTGGATGGAATCGCATTCCTTGATTTGATAAGTGATTTCATCGAAGCAGCCTGTACCACGATAAATCTTAACGGCGTTTTCGATATCTGCTTCCGAATACGCTTTATCGACCTTCAGTCCACCTTTTCGGATCAGCCAATTGCCTTCTCGAGGGCTCACATTGTTGAAGGTGATGGAGCGGATGAGTACTGACTCTTTGTCCAAATTCTTGGCGTTAGGTGCACGAAGTGTCTTGCTGACAGGATGCCCCGCCGAGGCTTCGACGGCCTTTTTGATGGCCAGGAGCTGGTCGTGGTACTCGCTGGCTTTTTTGTAGCCTCTACCCACGAGTGTGTCGATGGCATCTGGGGTGAAGCTGAGCATGCCGAAGCCGCTGATGTCAGGAATGATATGGACATCGCACAACTGACGGTTTTCCACTCGCTTTGCACTTGTGCTGTTGGTGACCAATCGAAGAAACACTTGGGGCAACGACTTCAAATCGTTGATTGTAACATCCTTAGTGGAAGTAACTTCAATACCAATGATGATATCAGCGCCCATGTCACGAAGTACATCGGCGGGAAAGTTGTTCACCAAACCGCCATCAACGAGTACTTTGTTACCAATTGTGACAGGAGAGAATACGCCTGGAATGGCCATACTGGCCCGCATGGCGGTAGGCACGCTACCACTACGCAACACCACTTCCTTGCCGGTAATCATGTCGGTGGCTACGCAGGCAAATGGGATGGGCAGGTCGTTGAAGTCCATTTCCTCCTGATAACCGACACATAGGTCGTTGAATAAGTTGATAAGTGAACTATTGTTGACATAGGCACTGGGCAACTGGCTGATAAACTTAGAATTAGGGTCGTTGTCAAAGAGACTTTCTGTGTTGAAAGGTACTTGAAGCATTAGAGTGCTGTTACGTTGCCTCATTTCCTCCGACATCATGGAGCGATCAATCTTATTGCCGATATACTCTGACCAGTTCATGCCTGCAATGAGTTCGGTAAGCTCATCGGGAGAATAGCCTAAGGCATATAAGCCACCGATGATGGATCCCATGCTGGTGCCGGCCACATAATCAACGGGGATGCCCAATTCTTCGATGTATTTCAGTGCGCCGATATGCGATGCGCCTTTGGCACCACCACCACCTAAGACCACGCCGACTTTGAGGCGGGGCGGTTGGATAGTAGTATTGGTTTGGGCTTGGGACATGAAGGATGCAAGTAGGATGAAAATGAGTAAATAGGCTTTCTTCATTTTTACATGAGTTTTAATTGTGTAAAAACGGTTATATAGTATTTTGTTGATTATTGTTGCAAAGAAAAAAACATTACCACTCTGGCTTCAATCATAGATTTGGGCAAATAGTTCCTTGTAAGGCTATTTCACGAATTTTCTAGCTTCAGAAATCATATTACTTGTGACTTTAACGAAATAAGTGCCACTTGGTAGGTCGGACAAGGAAAGCGACACTTTGTTGCCACAGTTTTCTAACCTAAATACCAAAGTTCCGGTAAGGCTATAGATTTCCAGCAAAGTAATGCTCTCATCTGCTTCGATGGTCAACATATCGTGGACTGGATTGGGGAAAATAGCCATTCTGTTTATTTTTTGCTCTTCTACACCGGTGTTTGGGATGAAATTGGCCACCAAATTCGAGTTACCAAGTACCGTGAAAGTATAGCTGTTGTCATAAGAGATGGTGTCATTATCTTCAGTCCATCCAATGAATCGGAAACCTTCTGCAGCGGTGGCAGTCACCGAACATTCCTGATTGGTTTGATAAGTACCACTCCCCGTAACAAAACCTCCATTGGAAGGGTTGGCATTGACAAAAACAGTAAAAGTTCTCGGCTCATAACAAGCTACATAGTTTGCGGATTGGCTGACATCGAAAACAAAAATGGCATCGGTTGAAACTATGTCATTGTTGTTGCGCTTCCATCCTATAAAGTCATAACCACTGCGTGGGAAAGTTTTTAAAACACACGACTCTCCGAAGGTGAATTGCCCCCCACCTTCAACGACACCGCCTTCTTCAGGATAGACGGAAGCAGTGATGGTATAGTTGCGTTTAAAGAAATGTGCTTTCAAGGAGCGCTCGCTCGTTACTGTGAATCGAAGGACAGGATTGGTGGATACTTCAACTCCGTTTTCAGTCCATTTCTCAAAATCATATCCTTCATAAAAATGTGCCATCAAGGAACAGGTTTCTCCATAATCATATGTGCCTGCACCTGTAACATATCCGTAGTAGTCTGGTGTTGTAGTGACATTGATTCTGTATTCAAATGGTTTAAAACCAGTTCGTATGTTGTGGTCTTCATGAACCACGAAAATATATGGGTTTTCCTCAATGACTAGTACATTGTTGTCATTAAAAAAGGAGAATTCGTAGCCTTCATTTGCTATGGCAGTGATGGTGCAAGTGTCACCTTCGTGATATATACCAGCACCTGTCACGGTTCCATATCCATAAAGGGCCGTAGCTGTAATGGAATATTCATTTTGGGCAAAAACCGAGACAATGCCCATGAGTAAAGCGATAAAAAGATAGATTTTTTTCATATCGAATATGGTTTTGATTATTTCTTTTGCAAATTTATGTTTTTTTTTCAATAGGACAATACAAAATCAACTGTTTTTTGGAAATATTACTCTTATCCAATCTGACTCCAATCAAACGTTTGGGCAAACAATTCCTTGTAATGCTCCCTTAACATCCGATTCTCGGGCTTGATGAGTTTTGGGTCGTCGGCCAATAGTTTGATGGCGGCCTCGCGGCCTTGCGGGATTAATGGACCATCCTTTTGCAAATCGCCGATGAGCATTTCGATTTGTCCGGACTGCCGTGTGCCGCCCGTTTCGCCTGGACCGCGCAATTCCAAATCGACCTCGGCAATCTCGAAACCGTCGTTGGTGCTGCACATGGTCTTCATTCGAGTCTTGCCATCAGCGGTGAGTTTGTGGTCGGTGACAAGGATGCAATACGACTGGTCGGCCCCACGACCTACACGTCCTCGTAATTGGTGAAGCTGTGAAAGCCCAAAGCGGTTGGCGTTCTCGATAATCATCACCGTGGCATTGGGTATGTTGACACCCACCTCAATCACCGTCGTGGCCACCATGATTTGCGCATTCCTATTAATAAAGCGTTGCATCTCGAAGTCCTTATCCTCGGCAGTCAATCGACCGTGGCAGACACAGAGTTTGTACTGTGGCTCGGGGAAGTCGTGCAGTAAAGCCTCATAGCCCTCCTGAAGCGCAATCATATCCGTGTTTTCCGACTCCTTGATGCAGGGATAGACCACATAAATCTGTCGCCCAAGCGCAATCTGCTGCTTCATGAACATCATGATGCGATAGCGGTCGTCGCTGTATATGTGATAAGTCTGCACGGGCTTTCTTCCAGGCGGCAACTCATCGATTTTGGAGACATCGAGATCGCCGTATTGCGTCATGGCAAGGGTGCGCGGGATGGGTGTAGCGGTCATCACCAAAGTGTGCGGAGGAATCTCGGTTTTCTCGTAGAATCTAGACCTTTGCTCCACGCCAAAACGATGTTGCTCGTCGATGATGGCCAGACCCAAGTTCTTGAACACCACCTTGCTTTCAATCAGTGCGTGGGTGCCCACCACGATTTGCATCGTGCCGTCGGCCAAACCAGCGTAAATCTTCCTTCGCTCCGCGATTTTGGTGGAACCCGTCAGCAATGCGAAGTTGATGTTCATGTCTTTCAACTGCTCTTGCAAGGTGGCAAAATGCTGGGTGGCCAGGATTTCGGTAGGTGCCATAAGGCAGGCTTGGAATCCGTTGTCCAAGGCCAAGAGCATCACCATAAGGGCAACGATAGTCTTGCCGCTACCCACATCACCTTGCAGCAGGCGGTTCATCTGATGCCCCGAACCTAGATCTTTTCGTATTTCCTTGATGACACGCTTTTGGGCGTTGGTTAGCGGGAAAGGCAGATGGTTTTTGTAAAAATCGTTGAAATAATCGCCCACCACACCGAAAACATGACCCTTGATAGCTTGCTCGCGGTGCATCTTGTTGCGTAGCATTTTCAGTTGGAAGAAGAAATGTTCCTCGTATTTCAGTCGGCGCGTGGCTTGCTGGATTTCTATGTTGTTGGAGGGCAGGTGGATCTCGTAGTAGGCGTAACGGCGCGGAATCAATTGCTCTTGCTCAATGAGGGCTTTCGGTAGTGTCTCGGGAATATAATCGTAGACCTGTTGCAGGATGAGTTTCTGCAGTTTGGCGATGGTACGCGTGCCGAGGCCATGGTCTTTCATCTTCTCGGTGGTATTGTAGACGCCTTGCAAACCCTCACCGATGAGCGGGTCCTTTGGGTCGTATTCCTCAATTTCGGGGTGGACAAAGTTGAAGTTGTGGTTGAACTCGCTGGCTTTGCCAAACAGAACATATTTCACGCCAGGCTTGAAGCGGTTTTTGATCCATTTCAGTCCACGGAACCACACCACTTCGATGCTGCCCGTCTCGTCGCTGAAGAGCCCCGTGGCGCGTGTGGCCCTCGGTGCCCCAATCATCTTGATGTTAGAGATGGTGCCGACCAACTGATAATACACGGAGTCATCGTTAATATAAGCCACCTTTTGGATCTGGCTGCGATCGATGTAACGAAACGGAAACTGGTTGAGCATGTCTTGATAAGTGGACACGCCCAACTCCTTCTTCAGGACTTCGGCTTTCTTCGGCCCGACGCCCTTCAGATAGGCAATGTTCGTTTGCAGCAGGTTTGTTTCCATGCGACAAAGATAATGATTATTTTGAATTTTGTGGTGCTGCTGCCCGGCTTTGGTTGACGATCCAAACACCGGTGAAGACCAACACCATGGCAATAGCCTTCTTCCAAGTGAAGTGGTCCAAACCTATGATGATGCTGATAATGGTGGCGATGATGGGCTGCACATAATTGTACATGCTGACCAAGGTGGGTCGCAGGCGTTTCTGCCCGATGGGGATGAGGAAATACGCGACAAAAGTGGCGAAAAACACCACAAAAGCGATTTGCCACGCCACAGGGCTCTCAATCTGACCGAAAGGTATGTGTATCAAATTTTTGACATTGAAGGGCACGGTCACCAGCATGGTAAACAGGAACATCCACTTCATAAAGGTGACCACATTGTATTTCGAGATGAGCGGGCGGAAAATGCCGAGATAAAGGGCGAAAGTCAGGCCGTTAACCACCACAAGGACGATGCCCAAAGGTTTAGTCTCGGAAGCGCCGCCGCCCAGTCCCACCGAGTTGAAAACCAAAATCAAAACGCCTGCCAGACTCACCAAAATGCCGCCCACTTTCTTGAAGGTGATGGGCTCCTTCAAGACGATGGCCGCCACAATCATGGTCAGGATGGGGGTGCAGGTGTTGGTGATGCTCGTGTCGATGGAGGTTGTCATGGTGATGGCCTTCAGGAAACTCCATTGGGTGAGAAACAATCCCAGCATGGAGGCTATGAAGATCTTCCAAAGGTCGTTCAGCGGCACTTTTTCCTTGGGCATGAACAAGGAGAGAATCCAGAACAACAGCGTGGCACCCGCCGCACGAAAGCATAGCAGGTCCATGGGGGTCATCACATGCGCGTTGGAGATGTTCTTGCAGCAAACGATGTTGAACCCGAAGATGCAGTAGGCACCGAAACAGGCGAGGTGCCCCGTAAGCGTTGACTTATTCAATCCCATAGACCAGTTTCTAAGAGGCTGCAAAATTACGGATTAAAACCCTCGCTTTGACACTTTTTGGATTTTTGCTACTTTTGCGCCATGATGAACCCGCCTTTTGTTGACATACACACGCATACAGCAAAAAACAGCGTCGACTTGATTCAAATTGTCAATCTGGACTTAAACCAGTCATGTCCCGAGCATGGTTGTTTTAGTTATGGCATTCATCCTTGGGCTTTGGATAATACTGATTTTCAAGAGGAAGAAGTGTTTTCCTTGTTGAAAGAAAGACTGAAATCGCCGAATGTCATTGCCTTGGGCGAAGCGGGTTTGGACAAGATGCATAAGGCGAGTTTTGAACGACAAATCGAACTCTTTGAGCGGCAAATCGAGCTTTCGGAAGCCTTGCAAAAGCCCATGATTCTTCATGATGTGAGGAGTCATAACGAAATCATCGCCCTGCGGAAGAAGCACAAAGCCAAGCAGCCTTGGATTGTCCATGGTTTCAGTGGAGCAGAGCAGGACATAAAGCAACTTATTGGACAGGGGATTTATCTTTCCGTGGGCGAGAGTCTGTTGCATCCCGAAAGGAAGATTTATAAATCCTTCAAATTCATCGGTTTGGATTATCTCTTCCTTGAAACCGACATGGCGGAAATCGGGATTGAAGCGGTCTATGAAGCAGCGGCAAGACTGCTGGAAATGGATTTATTGGTCTTGCGAACTAGAATCTTTTCTAACTTTGCACAATTATTTAGACAATAGACATGATAAAAGTCCTCTTCATCTGTCACGGCAACATCTGTCGCAGTCCCATGGCTGAGTTTGTGATGAAACACCTCGTCGAAGAAGCTGGCTTGAGCGACCAATACGAAATCGCTTCAGCAGCCACTTCGACGGAAGAAATCGGCAACCCCGTCTATCCGCCCGCGCGGCGCAAATTAGCTGAGCATGGCATAAGTTGCGAGGGTAAAAGGGCGAGGGTGATTACCAGGGACCTATACAATTATTATGATTACATCGTTGCCATGGATCATGAAAACCTGCTTGGCCTGAAATGGTTGTTTGGCAAAGATACCAAGCACAAAATCAGTCTCTTGATGGATTACACGCATCGACCAGGCGATGTCGCCGACCCATGGTACACGGGCGATTTTGAGGCCACTTGGGTGGATGTGTTGGAGGGATGCAAAGGGCTGTTGGAACACCTTGAGACGCGATAAATCGGCGTCTCTATAGGGTTGCGGCAAACGGCTCCATCACCCGTTCAAAAATCCCATTCATATAAGCCAAAGCCATTCCGTAATTGCTAATCGGAATACCTTGATTGACAAAGAGATTCGTGCGGTTGAGCAGCTGCTTGCGCGTGCTCATGCAGCCGCCGCATTGGATGGCCATGGCGTATTTTTCGGGGTTTGCAATGGGGGAGAGGCCCGCTACATACTCGAAATGGATGTCTTTTCCTGTGAACTTCAAAATCATACGGGGTAACTTCACACGACCGATGTCCTCGCAGGTGCTGTGGTGGGTGCAGGATTCGAGTAGCAAAACCGTATCGCCGTCCTTCAACTGTGAGAGATGAGGCGTGCCCTTCATATAGTTGTCGAAGTCGCCGCGCAGGCGTGCCATGACAATGCTGAAACTGGTCAAAGGAATGTCGTGAGGGATAATCTTACTCACAAAACCAAATACCTGGCTGTCCGTGACAATCAAAGCAGGCTTGGGCATGGTGTCAAGGTATTGCTGTAAGTGGGTTTCTTTCAGCACCACGCAGATGCATTCGTTGTCGAGCACATCGCGGATGGCCATCACTTGGGGTAAGATGAGACGGCCTTCGGGCGCTTCGCTGTCGACGGGGCAGACCAAAACGACCACCTCGTTGGGTTTTATGATACCGCCCAACAACGAAACCCTCTGATAGGCACTCTCTGGGATGGTATTTTTGAGCAGCTCAATTAATGGAGCAATATCCACATCCTTTACAACGCTATAGTTCAGCACTTTGGTGTCGTAGTTCTTTTCAATCATCGCCTTCACTACGGCAAGGAGCGACTCTTGGTCGGATTTGTTGTGGATGACGAAAAACGGCACCGCCCTTTCCTTCATGCGGGCGATGAGTTGCTTTTCGGGGTCACCGAAGTTGTTCTCCGTGATGACCAAAATGGCGCAGTCGATTTCCTCGAGTACCTTCATTGTCTTTTCCACGCGCTGCTGTCCCAGTTCACCAATATCATCAATGCCTGCCGTGTCGATGAGCACGCAAGGCCCGATGCCGAAAATCTCAATACTTTTCTTGACAGGGTCTGTTGTAGTGCCCGGCGTGTCACTCACGATGGCGATATTTTGTCCCGTAAGAAGATTAATGAGGCTACTTTTGCCGCAGTTTCTGCGACCGAAAATGCCGATATGAGGCTTCAAATCCTTTGCCATTTTTCTTTGTTTTTCAATTTTGACGCAAAAATAATAAAAAGATGTTGAAAAACATGAAAAACTTAATCAATTGATAATAAATAATATATCCGACAGCAAACGACAACAAACGATTACAGTCGACTACAAACGTTTAATCAACGGCTTAGTCTTGACAAGTGTTGTTACTTTGCATCGTCAAACCAATCGAAGGGGCGACACGACAAATCAAACTTATTGACTACGTCGAATCTACGATTTCATTAATTACTAAACACACACAACTATGAGTACAATGAGAAATTCGGTCATGCTGATTGGCCGCCCGGGTGCAGAACCTGAAACGAGAACCTTCAACGACAACCGCATCGTCACGCGCTTCAACCTCGCTGTGAACAACATGCGTCGCAACGCAAAGAACGAACAAGTGAGAGACACACAGTGGTTCACTGTAGTTGCATGGGACAAAACCGCTGAGCGCGTTGCGCTGGCGGTGAAGAAAGGGAAGCAGATTGCCATTGACGGCACCTTGCGCAACAACGAATGGACCGACAAGAATGGCCAGCGCCACTTGTCGACGGAGATCCATCTGAACAACTTCATCCTTTTGGATTGGGGTAAAGAACAAACAGCTTAAAACACCTAAACACCTTTATTTATTAATCTCTTAAACACACACAACTATGAGTACAATGAGAAATTCGGTCATGCTGATTGGCCGCCCAGGTGCAGAACCTGAAGTGAAAAACTTTAGCAACAACAACAAAGTGGCGCGTTTCCGCCTCGCCGTCGACGAACGCCGTATGAACGCCAACCGCGAATGGGTGAACGACACGCAATGGTTTACCCTCGTGGCTTGGGGGAAAAATGCTGACCGCGTCGAACGCTATGTGAAAAAAGGCATGCAAGTTGCCATTGACGGTAGCCTACGCAACAACGAATGGACAGATGACAAGGGTCAACGCCATTCCAACATCGAAGTATGGGTCAACGATTTGTTCCTAATTGATAAAATCAAGGAGTAAGATTGCCATCCACACGCAGTGAGCGTGATTTGTCCGCAGAATTATGGGTAACCGAACATTGCTTCGCATCGCCCATAGTTCTGCGGCTTTTTTGTATGAATCAACAGGTTTTTTGTGCAAATCTTTGATGCGTCGTAAATTTTCTTATATTTGCAGCCGTATAAACTGTTGTCACCATGTTTCTTTTAAATGAATCACCTCGATGCCGTTCACTTGTTGTCGGGTTATTTGCTTTGATTTTTATGGCAAGTCAACCCCAAGCCAAGGGGCAGGACACTTCTCCCGGAATAGATTTCTTTTCGGGTGTTAATTTCAGTTTTGCAGATATGAATTTTTACAGGCAGTATGATGTGTTGCTCCATCTTACTCCTGGGTTCAAGTGGAATATGGGACATCATTGGCAACTGGCTGGACAAGCGATGATTCCTGTTGTGAACACCTTCAATGATCAATACAGCAAGTATGTTCAAATAGGTGCCTTCAATATTAGCAAAGAGCTTCGTGTCGACAAGTTGTATCTCAAAACCACGATGGGTGTTTTCGACATGTACCGTTATGGGGCGGATATGAAAGTTTTTCTGCCTTTTTCTGAAGTGGTTGCCGCCGAAGGACAAGTAGGGTACGTTGGCGTGTTGTACTTTGATCCTTCGCCCCACATCTACAAACCCGACCGTTTTGTGTGGACGGTAGGAGGCGACATTTATTTGCCCAGATGGAACACCCAGTTCCGTGGCACCGTAGGAAAATACTTGTATAAGGATTTTGGCTGTGAGGCTGAGGCCATGCGCCACTTCAACCATACCACCGTCTCGCTCTATGGCCGATGGAGTGGCGAATATGGTTTGGATGGCGGATTTCGGGTTGTCATCATGCTTCCGCCTTATCATCGCAAGCACAGGACCGTGAATTTCCGTCTGGCTTCCAACTATAGGATGGCATATAGCGTCATGTTTAATAATTATTCCAATTGTATGTACCACACCGACCCTGAGCAAAACGAACGCGACGGCTGGTTCAGTCGCGACCTGCTGCATTGGGGCAGCCATACCATGGAACCTGATTTCATCATCACCAACAAGTTTGACCAACAATGAAACACCTTATTATTAATATTAGAGTATTAATCATGTTTGTGGCCTTGTGGCTTTTCCCTTTGACAAGCCAAGCACAACAATATACGGGAACGTCTGGAATGGCCCACATCCCCACAGCCGAGATGCATCACGAGGGAGATGCTCTCATCGGTGCGCATTTCCTCAACAAGGCCATGACACCCGACACGGGTTTTCTCTTCCTTGGGGAAAAATACAACACCTTCGACTATTATGTCGCGTTGACACCTTTCAGTTGGATCGAAATGAGCTATGTGTGCACGGAAAGGATACATGCCAAGGATGAGCAAACAGGGCATATTAAATGGAGCAAGGATCGTTATGCCTCGGTGAAAATACAGCCTTTGAAAGAAGGCAAGTATCATCCTGCATTGGCCATTGGCTGCAACGATGTTTTGACTTCGGCTTTCTTCAAAGACAAGCCAGACGTGCAGCTTTATTTCACGAACGCGTATGTGGCAGCCACCAAGACTTTCACATTTTCTGGCAATGAGTTGGGTGTGACTGTGGCCTACCGCCATTTCTTCCGTAGCTACAATGCCAAATGGAATGGCATAGTGGGCGGCATCACCTTCAGGCCGTCGTTTTTCCCGCAGTGGAGGCTGATGGCCGAATACACAGGCAACGAATTCCTACTGGGCACTGATGTCTTGTTATGGCAGCACTTGCGCCTGCAAGCCAGTCTGAAAGATTTCAAATATGCCAATGCTGGGCTTTGCCTACAGTTCAATCTCCTCGGAAAGAAATATCGTTATTAATAGTGATGTTGAAAATTGAAAAAAAAAGACAAAAAAAATAACCAGTTTGAAAAATATCCTTATCTTTGCTGCGTCGAATGTGATGAAAATGAAGCCCAAAAAAGGTGGAAATGACTCACTTTCAGTGAGATATTATCAAACAACTGAGTATTAATCAATAAAAAACATAGAACAATGATGAAGAAAAGAGTATTAATGCCCTTATTAGTGGCAAGTATGTTGATGGGTTTTGCCGTGATCCATTCATGCACAAAGAATCAAGACAAGAATTTGAAGAATATTTCTTTCAAGGCTCTTTATGAGAGTCTAGATGAAGATTGTCCTTATATGAGGAATGAAATGAATGGCGACCGCGACGCTTCGATACCGTGTCCTTATTGCAGTGTTCTTATTCACAGCGGTGATTCGCATTGGCATTATTTTGGAGAACCTGCTAGCATGAAACCGCCTTATGGCGATGATGAAGAAAAAGGTTTTGATCCAAGTGAAATGATGCCAGTTGACCTACCAATTGGTGAAGATGGTCAACCTCACCCGCATTTCTATGCTGTTGATGCTTGTTTGGATGGTTTGTTTAATGGTTCTGCTTGTCCTTATTCTGGAGTATTGAAAGATGATCCCGAAATGATTCAGGCGATAATCGATGACCCTGATATACCAATTAACGATCCTTTAAAGGCTAGTTGGATGTTACTGCCTCGTTTCCATGCACACAAAATTAAGTACAGAGCAGTCGTAAATGGTGGTATGAATAATACCTGGCATACAGGTGGTGGAGTTCCTGGTTGGCCTAGTCCAGAAATAGAGCAACCGAATTAAAAACAATCCATAAAAAAAGAATGACCGCAATTGCGGTCATTCTTTTTTTATCCTGTGACCATAAACACACGGGAGTCTTTCCACTTGGAATGGCGCAGCATCTCGTTGGTGAAGTGCGTGCGGCTGCCCACCTGTTCAAGTAGTTCTTTCGCCTTATCGAATTGGCGCAACTCACGGTAGATCTCTGGCACTTCAAGGTCGATCTGTTCGTCTGGATGTTTCTCAAGCAGGGCCAACAAACGTTTCAGGTTTTCGGTGAAATCTTTGTGGTTCTTGAGGAACAGCTTTTCGCCCTCAAGAATCATCTTGCGATTGCAGTGCCACACACCAAAACTCATGAAACCGTTGAGTAGGTATTTCAGACGCACATGCTGGTGGTTGCGGTGCAGGTCGTTGTAAGCCCACCACAGGAATCGACGTAGGTAAATCTCTTTCTTTGGGTCGTAATGACTTTTCTTCAAGAAGGTCTTGTAATGATTAATCAAGGCCATCTTTCCCTTATTGTCCGAGAAACTGATACCGAAGAATCGCCAAGTGTTCCAGGAATAAACTTCGACGTCGGGCTTTTCATAAGTGATTAATGGCTCAACGGGATGTTCAATCCAGAAAATGTGTCCGCATGATGGGCACATAATCATTTTCTGTGGTGTAGTTATTAGGTTGTCATTCAATACCTTCCCATCAGAATACAAGATAGACTGATTGACCATCTCGGCTTTCAGGTTGCGACCTTCGAGCCAGGCTTGGCAATGCGGACATTGAAAATAGTATGAGTCGTATTTCAGCATTCCTGTATCGAGCTTGTCGAGCTATTGTTTCGGGCGGTAAAAATAGTGTTTTTTTATTTTCTGCCAAAATCTGCGGGAATTTCACCCCAAATTTCGGTTTTCCATTTGATAATTGGCACTTCAATTACATTTTCGTTCAGCCATTTTTCGGCACGTGCAATGAGCTCGAAGAGATATTTATTTTTAGCGTTTGGCTGTAGCTTGGTTTTACATTTCTTCTGCTTGATCCACAGTTGGGCATTGACCGAATCGCTGTAGATGGGATATTGGACGCGTTTCTGCTTCATCCAAGCCAAAGCATGTACAATGGCCAGGAACTCCCCGATGTTGTTGGTGCCATTTTCAAAAACTGGACTCTTGAACAGTTGTATGGTCGTGGCAGGCTTTGTGCCGAAATCTACAAACACACCTTGATACTCCATTTTCCCTGGATTGCCTGAGCAGGCGGCATCCACGGCAACAGCGGGACTGACAGGTTGCTCCTTAGCCTTTGAGAAATCGACTGATGGGGTCACATCTTTGCCCCAAAAGTTGTCAGGGCCTTCCTTGAATGCAGTCTCGGCACTCGTGCGGTCAGGGAAGCCTTTGTATTTGGCACCTTTGACGCCCTCTATCTCCTTCTTGCAGTCCTCCCAACGGTTGTAGACACCTGGGTTGCGGCCTGTCCAAACGACATAGAATTTGTTTTTCGACATGGGTGCAAAAATAGAAAATATTTACGATAAATCATGATTGCAGAAAAAACACTATTTTTGCCCCAAACAAATTATTAATCCGATGAAAAAACTCTACCTCATCACCCTCTTGAGCCTCATGTTGTGTTTTTCTTGCACAAAGAAGGCCGAAACCGATCCCGAAGTCATTGCCATGCGCGGGCTGGTGAACCGTGTGGTTCCCGAATATTCGGAAAACATTGTCCTCGAACGACTTGCGACGGATACCGTCGATCGCTTCGAAATTGAGACAAAGGGCAAGAACCTTGTCATCCGTGGCAACAACGCCAACAGTATGGCTGTCGGCCTCAATCATTACTTGAAATACTATTGTATGGCGCAATACTCTTGGTTCAAAGAGGAACCTATGCAGATTCCTGCCGCCATGCCGACAGTGCCTGAGAAGGTGAGTCTAAGTGCCCGCGTGCCCGAACGCTTTTTCCTTAATTACTGCACTTTTGGTTACACCTTGCCTTGGTGGAACTGGTCGCAGTGGGAGCACTTCATCGACTGGATGGCACTCAATGGCATTAATTTGCCCTTGGCCATTACGGGACAAGAGAGCGTGTGGTATGAGGTATGGAGCGACTTCGGTCTTACTGATGAGGAGATTCGAAGTTACTTCACTGGGCCAGCGCACTTGCCTTGGCACCGTATGCAGAACATTGACCGCTGGGGTGGACCGCTGCCTATGTCATGGCTTGAGAACCAAAAGGAACTGCAAAAGCAAATCGTTGCCCGTGAGCGCGAACTCAATATGAAGCCGGTATTGCCTGGCTTTGCAGGTCATGTGCCGCCTTGCATTACGAGGATTTACCCCGATGCACCTTTAGCTTCCTTGGGCGACTGGGCGGGCTTTGACAGCATTTGCTGGTGCAAGTTCCTTGACCCAGAGTGCGAGTTGTATTCTGAAATCCAGAAGAAGTTTATCGAGAAGGAGATAGAGTTCTATGGCACCGACCATATCTATGGCATTGACATCTTCAACGAGATGATTCCACCCAGCTGGGAGCCTGAATATCTTGGTCGTGTGAGCCGTCAGGTTTATGAATCCCTTGAAGCCGTTGACCCAGAGGCCAGATGGCTTGAGATGGCATGGCTGTTCTGGAACGAACGCCAATATTGGGAAGTCGACAACCGCATCGAGGCCTACATCACCTCCATGCCAAAAGATAGGCATATCATGCTCGACTACTACTGTGAACGGCAACCCGTGTGGGAACGCACGAATTCATATTATGGCGTTCCTTATATTTGGTGCTATCTTGGCAACTTCGGTGGCAACTCCATGTTGGCGGGTAACCTTGATACGGTGAATGTTAGGATAGAGCGTGCTTTCGAAAAAGGTGGCGACAACTTCATTGGCATCGGCTCAACGCTTGAGGGCTTCGACTGCAACCCCTTCATGTATGAGTACGTCTTCGAGAAGGCTTGGAACAATCCGCTCACCAAGAATGTGGACGCATGGGTGTTGCGTCTTGCCGATCAACGTGCTGGAAAAGAAGACCCGAATATGCGCGCCGCTTGGACTTTGTTGGCCGACAGTGTATATAATAAGGTATCATCGCCGGGCCAGACTGTGCGCATCAACCAAAGGCCGACCATGGGTGACATAAAAGAGTACCGCCAGTATTATGTGGCCCCGACCTATAAGTATAACAACATCACCTTGTTGGATGCCTTGGACGACTTGCTTGCCGCCGATGTCAACATGCGCACGCGCCATTTCGATGCCGTCAACATCACGAGGCAGCTGCTGGGCAACTACTTCAGCGACCTTTATGCTGATTATGTGAAGGCCTACCGTGAAGGCGATTATGAAACCTTGCATCAAATTGAGCAAACTATGACCAATATCCTTGACGACACGGATGCTATTCTTGCCACTGAAAGCGCTTTCTTGGTGGGTCGTTGGATTCGTGATGCGAGAGCCATTGGCATCACCGAGGAGGACAAGGACTACTTCGAGAGCAACGCACGCAATATCATCACCACTTGGGGCGAGGAAGACGCCTTGCTCAACGAATATGCCAGCCGTGCTTGGGCGGGTCTCACCGCGACTTACTACGCCTACCGTTGGAAGGAATTCTTCAAGGATGTGGATGCTGCCATCGATGCTAAAAAGCCTTTCGATGAGAAGGCCTACCACGAGCGCATCTGCAAATACGAAGGCCAATGGTGGCGTGAGCGCCTTGGTACGTTCAGCGCCGAGCCGGAAGGCGACGGCGTGGCATTGGCCAAGGAGATTGCAGATAGATATCGCAAAGAATTGGAAGCACGTTACAGAAAATAAAGGAGTCCCGTAGGGACGACAGACCTTAACTAGGGGTTTCAACCCCTGTCAAAACAAACAACCATGAACATCACAGAACAAGATAAAGAATACATGCGCGAGGCCATCCGCCTCGCCGATGAGAGCGTGAAAAACGGTGGCGGTCCCTTCGGGGCCGTCATCGTGAAGGACGGAGAAATTGTCGCCGGCAGCTCGAACAGCGTCACCCGCGACAACGACCCCACCGCCCATGCCGAGGTGAACACCATCCGCCAGGCATGCCGCAAACTGGGCACCTTCGACCTTTCGGACTGCGTCATCTATACCTCCTGCGAGCCTTGCCCCATGTGTCTGGGCGCCATCTATTGGGCGCATATCAAGTGCATCTATTACGGCAACACGAAAAAGGATGCCGCCGCCATCGACTTCGCCGACGACTTCATCTACAGGGAGTTGGAACAGCACATCGAAGAACGCTCCGTGCCGTTCATTCCTTTGCTACGCGAAGAGGCCATTGAGACTTTCCGTGCCTGGGAAGCCAAACAAGACAAGGTGGAGTATTGATATTTTTGTAAGATTTGCGGTAGATTTGTTTCTCAAACAAAAATAATCATTAATTTTGCAGCCGCAAAACCAAGCCGCACCACGCTGAGATGAAGACGACGCGTTGACATCAAGGCCGCTGCGGGAATTCTAATCATCTGATCCGGAGGACATTCAAATGGAAAGGAGAATAGGCACCGTCCTTATTTATGTGGAAAACCGTGAAGCCGCGCCCGAAGTGAACGCGGTGTTGTCGCGTCACGCGGGCATCATCATCTGCCGCCAAGGTTTTCCGCGCGAGCAATACAGTCTGATTTCCGTCATTTTCGAAGGCACCACCGATGAGATAGGTTCCCTCACAGGCCAGTTGGGTCGCATCAAAGGCATCGAGGTGAAATCCGTGCTGCTGAAAAAAAACCAATGATTGAATATGTACGGCTGCCACAGTGTGACAGCCCTACAACTGATTAATTGAACAACTTAAAACTGATAACAGATATGCAATTTCATCCCGAAAAATGTCGCATTCCCGACAAGCCCAACCGCCCGTTTATCTCCTCGGAAGAGATTTGGGACTACATCAACAACACCAAGAGCACCCCTGAGCGTGTGCACGAAATCATCCAGAAGTCGTTGGACAAGAACCGCCTGACGATGGAGGAGACCGCCGTCCTTGTCAACACCACCGACCCTGAGCTGGTGGAAGAGATTAAGGAAGGCGCCCGCGAACTGAAACGCCGCATCTATGGTAACCGTATCGTGCTGTTTGCCCCGCTGTATGTGGGCAACTACTGTGTCAACAACTGCGTTTATTGCGGCTTCCGTTCCTCCAACAAGGAGCAGATCCGCACCACTTTGACTGATGAAGAACTCATCCGCAACGTGGAGGCTCTCGAAGATGACGGTCAGAAGCGCCTCATCCTTGTCTATGGCGAGTCGCCGAAATACTCGCCGGAGTACATCGCCCACACCGTGAAAGTGACCTACGCCACCAAGAAAGGCAAGGGTAGCATCCGCCGCGTCAACATCAATGCTGCTCCTTTGGATGTGGAAGGCTTCCGTGTTGTGAAAGAGGCTGGCATCGGCACCTACCAGATCTTCCAAGAGACCTATTGCCCTGAGATTTACAACGAATACCACCCCGCCAATACCAAGAAGGGCGACTACAACTACCGCTTGACCTCGATGGACCGTGCCCAGCAGGCCGGCATCGATGACAACGGTCTCGGTATCCTCTTCGGCTTGTACGACTGGCGTTATGAGGTGTTGGCCATGATCCGTCACACCAACCATCTGGAGGCTTGCTTCAACGTGGGTCCGCACACCATCTCGTTCCCGCGTATCAAAGACGCTTCGGGTCTGAACATCGACAAGAAATATTTCGTGGATGATGACACCTTCGAGAAGATTATCGCCATCTTCCGTTTGGCTGTGCCTTACACAGGCATGATCCTGACCGCCCGTGAGGATGCTGCTTTCCGCGCTAAGGCCATCGAATACGGTATTTCGCAAATCGACGGCGGCACCAACCTGCAGATTGGCGACTACAAATACCACCACGAGGAAGAGGAGAAGAACAGCGACAAGCAGGAGGACCAGAACCTGCACCGCGAGCAGTTCAAGATTGGTGACGACCGCTCATTGGGCGACATCATTGATAAACTCCTCGACCACGACTTCATCCCGAGCTTCTGCACAGCTTGCTACCGTTTGGGTCGAACGGGTGAGCACTTCATGGAGTTCAGCGTGCCTGGCTTCATCAAGCGCTACTGCACCCCGAATGCCATCCTCACTTTGAGCGAATACTTGGTTGACTACGCCACCCCCGAAGTCGCTGCCAAGGGCTGGAAGTGCATCGAGAATAACTTCAAGAACGTTGACCCGAAGTTCCTGGACGAGCTGAAGAGCCGCATCGAGCGCATCAAGAAGGGCGAGAGAGACCTTTATTTCTAAAGTCAAGGTCCCTGAGCCAGTCGAAGGGCCGGTTTATTACAAGTCGGGCCTTTCGACAAGCTCAAGGACCCTTAAACCATCCATTTAAGATTATTAGATAGTGAAAAAGCCCTCTGCTATTATTACAGCGGAGGGCTTTGTTGTTTGTTGGCTGTAGGGCTGTCACACTGTGGCAGCCGCACTTGGAAAACCCAAGGTGGCTGCTGTGGTACGACAGCCCTACAATCCATTACAGATTATCCTTAAAATACTGCGTAATCTTAGTAATCAGATGTGCTCTGTCGGGACCAGCAACATTGTGGTCGTGGCCGGGATAGACAAAGTAGTCGAGTTGCTTGCCATTGTGGATGCAGTTCTCCACGAAGACAAGACTGTGCTGCCACATCACCACGGGGTCGGTGGTGCAGTGGATCATCAGGAGCTTACCTTCCAGCTTGTCAGTCTTGTTTTCGAGGCTGGTCAGTTCGTAGCCTTCAGGGTTCTCTTGTGGCGTGTCCATGTAACGCTCGCCGTACATAATCTCGTAGTACTTCCAATCCAGCACGGGACCACCTGCCACGCTTACCTTAAACACCTCGGGATGGCTGATCTTCAGAGAGGTCGACATGAAGCCGCCATAGCTCCAGCCGTCGCTGCCGATGCGGTTGGCATCAACGTATGGAAGGGTCTTCAGCCAATTGATGCCCACCAACTGGTCGCGCATCTCAAGTTGACCGCACTGGCGGTGGATGCACTGTTCAAAGGCCTCGCCACGGTCGGCGGAGCCACGGTTGTCGAGGGTGAAGACAAGGAAGCCTTCTTGGGCAAGATAGTTGAGGTAGATGCCTGCGCCAGCTGTCCAAGTGTCGGTAATCAGTTGGGCGTGGGGACCACCATACACATAGACAATGACAGGGTATTTCTTTGAAGCGTCGAAGTTATAAGGCTTGATGAGGCGGGTGTAGAGCGTCTGACCGTCTTCGGCTTTCAGGGTGCCAAGCTCGGTTTGGCCGATGTTATAATCCTTCAGCGGGTTTTCAGCTTCAAACAAGCGTCTGACCAGTTTCCCACTGTTGTCTTGCAAGTCGACATTGTAAGGCACATCGGTGCTGGAATAGAAGTCCAAGAAATACTTGCCATTGCCTGAAGGCACGATGTCGTGGGTGCCATGTTCCTTAGTGAGTTTTGTCACCTTGCCGCTACGGATGTCCATCATGTAGCAGTGGCGTTCCAGCGGACTGACTTCGGTGGAGCGGTAGTAAATCTTGCTGCCGTCCTTTGAGAAGCCATTGAAGTCCGTGATGACATAGTTACCCTTAGTGAGCTGCTTCACCGTCTTCTTGCTGATGGTGTAAAGATAGAGGTGATAGTAGCCGTCGCGCTGAGCTTTCCAGATGAACTGGTCGGAGTTGTCGGGCAGGAAGTAGGCAGGACCTTGAGGCTCCACATACTGCTCATCGCGGTCTTCGAAGATGGTCTGGATGAAGTCGCCCGTGATGGCACTGTATTCATTGAATTTCAGGTGGTTCTGTTCACGGTTCAAAACACCGATGTAGATGCGTTTGTTGTCGGGATTCCAGGTGATGGCGGTAAGGTATTGCTCTGCGGGTTCGCCTGTCTTAACCACGATTTCCTTGCCCGTGGCGATGTTGTAAATGTGTAGCGTTACCTGATGGCTTGTCATGCCGGCCATGGGGTATTTGATGGGTTTGGCCGTGGCGATACGTTCTTGGATATCGACCAAGGGATAGTCAGTCACCATGCGTTCGTCCATGGAGTAGTAGGCGAGGAGCTTGCCGTCGGGCGACCAGAAGATGCCGCCATCGATGGCGAACTCGTTGCGGTGTACGCTCTGACCTGCAATCACACCTTCGGGGTTGTTGGTGATTTGGATTTGCTTGTCGCCTTTAGCCACATAAAGGTTGTTGCCAATGGTGTAGGCCACATTCAAAGTGGGTTCGCAGATGGTCTGGTTTTCAACATCTTGTGGAATTGAAGTCATGGCATCGATGGTCTTTTTCTTGATATCCATCTTATTGAGGGTGATGCCGTTGTCGCCCAAGGCATAGAAATAGGCCTGGTAGTCGTTGATCCAGGTCAATTGGGGAATGCGTGTCAGGTCGTTGATGCCTTCGCCCTTAGTATAGCCATTCAGTTCATCCACGGTGAGAAAAGTAGCTTCTTTCTTGCTGCTAGGCATTGTAGTTACTATTTCTTTGTCCTTCACCTGCATCAGAATCTCTGAGTTGCCAATCCATTTCAGTTGGTTGGGGCGTTGGGCATAGACTGCGCGGTTGTTGTAGGAAGCATCAGCGGGAGTGAACATCTTCTTTTCTTGAGCCGTGGCTGGCATGGCAAAAGTCGCTAAGACGGCCATCAATAAGAGAGTCAGAATTTTCTTCATTTTTGTTCAAATTTAAGATTTGGTGCAAAAATAGGGATTATTTCAATACCTTTGCCCCACAAATCGAAGATTAAATGTAGCTAAATTTAGAACACGATGAAAAAGCGCAAAGTCCCACATACCTTCGTTATCGTTTTCTTTATCATCGTTATTGCGGCGGTGCTCACTTGGATTATCCCGCCGGGGAAATATGTCTCGGAGCAGGTTGGCGATGAGACGGTGATGACATTTTATTATGCCGACCAATTGCCGGAAGGCGGCCCTTCGACCCTTCGAGAGGCCTCAGGGACCGCAGGCTCAGCGACCGCAGAGTTCCATGCGGAACCGCAGACTTGGCAGATTTTTTCGGCATTCTACAAAGGCTTTGTCAAACAGGGCAACATCATCGTGTTCATATTAATTATAGGTGGCGCCTTTTGGATTATGAACAAAAGCAAGGCCATTGATATGGGCATCCTGTCGTTCCTGAAGTTCACCAAACGCCTCGAACGCTGGAAGCTGATGCGCAAAATAGGGGTGAACAATGTCGTTATCATTCTTATCATGCTGTTATTCAGCCTTTTCGGGAGCGTGTTCGGCATGAGTGAGGAAACCATCGCCTTTGCCTTGATTATTATTCCTTTGGCGGTCTCGATGGGTTATGACAGCATCGTGGGTTTGTGTATGGTGTATGTGGCGGCGCACATTGGCTTCTCGGGTGCTATGCTCAACCCATTCACCATTGGTATTGCACAAGGTATCGCTGAGATTCCATTGTTTACTGGAATCGGTTATCGTGCCGTGTGTTGGGCCATCCTGACAGTTGTGGGTATCATTTTCGTGTTGTGGTATGCCAACAAAGTGAAGAAAAATCCGCAGTCATCCATCATGTACGAAGATGATGCCTATTGGCGCAAGTCGGCGGAGGTGAAGGAAGAGGAACTGGAACGCTACACGCCCCGCAAAGCCTGGTTTGTTTTCGCTTTTCTGACGTCAGTATTAATCGTGTTCTCGGTGCTTTACCCGATGACCACCTTGAAAATCGGCAATAGCGAGACCACATTGCCCTTGCTCCCCATCGGAACGGCAGTATTTGTCCTGTTGAGTATCATCACGCTTCGCAAAACGGTGCATTATTTTGTCCTTACCTTGCTCTTTGCCACGGTGTATTTCTTGGTGGTCGGCGTACTGGGCTACGAGTGGTATATCATGGAGATTGCCTCATTGTTCTTGGTGCTTGGCATCGCCAGTGGCTTGTCCGTCGACAAAAGCGCGAGCGACATTGCGAAGCTGTTCCTTGAAGGCATGGGCGACATCCTTTCGGCGGCAGTCATCGTGGGCTTGGCGGGCGGCATTGTCATTATCCTTCAGGACGGCGGTATCATCGACACCATCCTTTATGGCCTCTCCAAGTCGATGAGCAACATGGGCAAGATCGCCTCGGCGGAAATCATGTATGGCATCCAGACCTTGATTAATATTGTCATTCCGAGCGGTTCGGCCAAGGCTGCCATTACCATGCCCATCATGGCACCTTTCAGCGACTTGATCGGCATCTCGCGGCAGGCCACGGTGGTGGCGTTCCAGTTCGGCGACGGTTTCACCAATATGATTACCCCCACCAGCGGCGTATTGATGGCTGCCCTCGGCGTGGCCCGCATCCCGTGGGAAAAGTGGGTGCGTTTCATCTGGAAGTTTATCCTTGTGCTGGTCGTCATTGGTGCCTTGTTACTCATTCCTACCGTGACCATGCAGCTGGCAGGATTCTAATTCAGTGATATGAAACTGAGAATCCTAGGCATATTACTATTGGCCGGATTGTTGGGTTGTCAGACAAAGGATCAATCCCAATCATGGAATCTTATTGCTACCACTTCCGCCAAAATCTGGGAGGAGTGCTATCCATTGGGCAACGGTCACATCGGCATGATGCCTGATGGCAGCATTGACAAGGAAACCATTGTGCTGAATGACATCACCTTATGGTCGGGCGCACCGAATGATGACGGCAATCCTTTGGCTTTGGAGTCGCTTCCGGAAATACAACGCTTGTTGAAGGAGGGCAAGAACGATGAAGCCCAAAACCTGATGTATGAGACCTTTGTCTGTGGTGGTCAAGGTTCGGGCCACGGTCAAGGCGCCAAAGTGCCTTTTGGGTGCTATCAGACTTTGGGCAATATGACCATTGAATACCAATATCCAAATTCGGATTCCATAACCAATTATAATCGAACGCTTTTTCTTAATGATGCCATCCACAAGGTTTCTTTTGATAAAGGTGGGCAACACTACGAACGCGAAACCTTTGTTTCCCGGGTTGATGATGTGGCAGTGATAAAAGTTAAGTTCCCTGAGCCCGTCGAATCTAAGGTCCCTGAGCCCGTCGAAGGGCCGACCCAAAAATATAACGGCGTTTCGATACTTCGACAGGCTCAGTACTCAACGACCTGCCTCCCCTTCACAATAAATCTCTCCCGTCCCGAAAAAGCCGAAGTCATCAATGACACTGACGGCGTAGTGATGTTCGGTCAGCTGGACAGCAATGTAGAGGGCGTGGAAGGAATGCGATATTATGCTAAGGCACAAACAGTTACTTCAAATAACGAAACTATTATCTACTTCTGTGCCGCCACTGATTATCTATGCACCAACCCCAAGACATACGTCACCGAACACCTGCAAAATGCCATGGCAAAAGGCTTTGAAGCCGTGAAAAACGACCACCTGAAAGCCCATCACGAGCTGTTCGACCGCGTGGAGTTGGTGATTGGCGACCCCAAAGAAAAACAAGACCTGACCTTGGAAGACCATTGGAAAGACTTCCTTGTCAATGATGGCCCATGGCTGCCTACCTGTTATTTTCATTACGGGCGTTATCTGCTCATCAGTTCCACACGCGAGGACCTGCTGCCACCCAACCTGCAAGGACTGTGGGCCAACACCATCCAAACCCCTTGGAATGGTGACTACCACCTGAACATCAATGTGGAGATGAACCACTGGCCCTGCGAGGTTTGCAACCTTTCGGAAATGCATCTGCCTTTAATTCACTTTGCCGAGAGATTAATGCCTTCAGGAAGTAAGACGGCTCGCGATTTCTATGGTGCCCGAGGCTGGACCGCCCATGTGGTCTGCAACCCCTGGGGCTTCACAGCACCGGGTGAGCATCCTTCGTGGGGCGCCACCAACACGGGTGGTGCGTGGCTCGCCCTGCACGCTTGGCAGCATTTTGAGTTCACGCAGGATACAACATTTTTGCGAGAAGCTTATCCATTAATGAAAGAGGCGGCGCAGTTTTTCCTTGATGCGATGATAGAGGAACCCGAACACGGCTGGTTCGCCACCGCCCCGACTACATCACCCGAAAACGCTTTCTGGCTTAACGATAGCACTGTTGTCAGTGTGTGCATGGGCAGCACTATGGATGTGCAGATTGTAAGTGAGTTGTACGATGCGGTTTGTCAGTCGGCAGAGATTTTGGGTATCGATGAGGCTTTTTCCGACAGCCTCTGCGACGCAAAATCCCATTTCCCACCTATGCAGGTCAGCGAGCAGGGCTATTTGCAGGAATGGCTGAAAGACTACAAGGAAGTGGAACCTCAGCACCGTCATGTGTCGCATCTCTTTGGACTTTATCCAGGCACGATGCTGACCCAATCGAAGACGCCAGAAATAATGGATGCCTGCCGCGAGACCTTACGTTGTCGTGGCGATGAAGGCACGGGCTGGTCAAGGGCATGGAAAATCTGCTTCTGGGCACGACTTCACGACGGCGATCATGCCTATCATCTAATGAGGAACCTCCTCGAGCCGGCCGTCCATCTTGACGGAAGCCATTCAGCGGGAACCTATCCCAACCTCTTCTGCGCCCATCCGCCTTTCCAGATTGATGGTAACTTCGGCGGCACGGCAGGCATCGCCGAGATGCTGCTGCAAAGCCATGACGACGAAATAGAATTGCTACCCGCCTTGCCATCGGTATGGAAAGACGGTCATTTCAAAGGGCTATGCGCCCGTGGTAATAAGGTGGTGGAATGTACTTGGAAAGATGGGAAGGTCACGCGTTATGCTGTGACTTCGCGGTGAGGCTTTTGGAAGATTTTTGAGATTATAAGTTATTACTCACGCGTCACCCAGTTTTCAACTTTTACTCCAGGCATTGGCTCAAAATCCTTTAAATTGTCGGTCACAACTGTCAATCCATAATGACGGGCTGTTGCGCCAATAAGCAGGTCAAATTGCCCAATGGGATTTCCCTTGTGTTTCGTGGCAAATCGGATTTCTCCATAATCATCGAAAACTTCGGAGATAGGGAATATTTCAACATTGCGCCTGAGCCACTCGGCTTCACGATAATGCTTTTCGAAGTTTTTGCTGTTATAAGCACCATAAATCAGTTCGGCCACCGTGACTTCAGAGGCACAAAGCTGTTGTCGGGGCAAAGCATCCACACGGTCAGCCACACCACTGCGGTTCTTGAAATATTCAATCCATGAGACCGTATCAAGTAAATACTTTTCCATAGCTGTCAGTCATCTAGATTGATTTCACGCGGAATGTCTGATGCTCTTGCTTCAAGGATAGCAGCTTCCATTAAGGCGGCATCTTCGGGATCATCGGCCCAACAACCGCGCAAACTGCGGAACTGCTGCTCAGCTTCGGCTTCGGCCATGCTTTCCTGCTGGGCTTCAAAGTCGGCAAATGCTGTTGGATACATATACATCAACCGTATCAGCCTTGCAGCCTCAAGCATTCTTCTCATAGCTTCTTCGTTGCCTCGAATCTTACCAATCTCGCGTTCGAGTGCCATGTCTATCTGTACTGCTGTCATAACCAAACTATTCTTGTTTCTCGCCGCAAAAATACCAATATTCTCCAAATGGAAGCGGCATTTCTGGCAGATTTATGAAAGATTTGCTTCTTTTCCCTCCACCCAAAAGAAATTTTGTCTATTTTTGCCCCTGCCATTCCGGGAGAAATCGGAGCGGCCAGAGAAAGCGCATTCTTCGCTTTGTTCCTTGTCAGTGAATCTGGACAATTTGCTTAAGAAGGAGGCTAAGAGAAGAGGTTGCTTTCGCTGTTGTGTTGCGTTTCACAAACACAACATAAACAGCGGAGCAGTACCTTTATTCGTATTTTCCTTCTTATGGGAGTCCAGACCCAACTGACAGAAATAAGGATAAGTTTGGGAGGCTCC
>JAFRRE010000139.1 GCA_017428285.1 Bacteroidales bacterium
GATATGTCGAAAATTGAAGAGCTGTTTTTCCGTGGCTATGAGAGCACTGTGAAAGTCTTGGAAGAGAATGGATACCAGCGTGTTATGCCAAAGGATATCAAGAGCTTTTCCAAGAAAAAACGCAAGAGAGACAGCATAAAGAGCCCTGAAATGTCGTTCCACAATACTATACTAAAAAGGATGGCGGCGATTAAGTCTATAAGTAAAGGCAGCACCAAAAAAGAGGAATGAGCTATGAAAGTCGGTCTTTTCATCGACACTTGGTTTGTAACCATCACAAGGAAGGGAATGCACAGCCAAGATGGTGAAGAGCCTGAAACTGATTGACGTCAACCCGCTGACGGGGATGGTGCGATGATTTGAGATTTTTTACTATTTTTGCAACCGTATTACAATAATCAAAACAATGAAGAGTATTGCAATAACCCTTTTGTGCGTTTTGTCTTTTGCCGCCTGCACCAACCATCAACCTGAGAACAATCAAAACAACAAGAATATGAAAAACACAGCGAAAGTCTATCTGACTCGAGAAATCAGTCCCGAAGCATTAGTGAAAATTTACAAGGCCCTAGGCGTAGATGCCAAAGGCCGCGTGGCCGTGAAAATCTCGACCGGCGAAGGAAGCAACCCCAACTATCTTAAACCCGAATTAATCAAAGACCTCGTGCATGAGGTGGATGGCACCATCGTGGAATGCAACACCGCCTACGGTAACGGCCCTGGTGATGAAAAAGACGAACGCAACAACTCGGCCGTCCACTGGGAAGTCATCCGTCGGCACGGCTTCACCGATTACTTCCCCGTCGATATCATGGACGAATACGACGAAATCCGCATTCCCGTGAAGGACCAGAGTCACATCAAATACGACATTGTGGGCGGACATATCGCCAACTACGATTTCATGATTGCCCTCAACCACTTCAAGGGTCACCCGATGGGCGGCTACGGCGGTGCGCTGAAGAACCTCAGCATCGGCTGTGCCAGCAGCAACGGCAAGGCTTACATCCACTCTTCGGGAAAGATGGAGAAACTCGATATGGCCAAGCTTTGGACTCCTGAGTACATCGGCGACCAGGACGGCTTCCTTGAAAGCATGGCGGCAGCAGCCCAAGCTGTGACAAATTACTTCCAAAAAAGACAGGGTATTATCTACATCAGCGTGATGAACAACATGAGCATCGACTGTGATTGCGTCGATCATCCCGCCCCCGTGAAGCTTGAGGATTATGGCATCCTCGCAAGCACCGATCCTGTCGCCCTCGACCAAGCCTGCGTTGACATCATCAACAATCAGCAGGTGACCGCCACCAACGACCCCACCGACCTGCTCAATCGTATCGACAAGCAGCACGGCGTCCATACCATCGAGCACGCTGAAGCCATCGGTTTGGGAACTCGGAAATACACCATTGTCAGTATTGATTGATTTGCGACAATCGTAGTCCCGTCTTTGTTTTAATTGAAAAAGGATAATATTATGGAAAACCCGAAGATTATTATTACTATCAATCGTGAAAGTGGAAGTGGAGGTGGCGAGATTGCCCGTCTGCTGGGAGAAAAGCTGGGGCTAAAGGTTTACGGTCGCGCCATATTGCAAAGCGTGGCAGATTATTTTAATACGACCCTTGAAGACATGGATCGTGTTAAGGCGCAGAAAGCCAATTGGTGGAACGATTTCTGTAAATTTTATCGTCAGTTTGATACGACTAGCCGTTCTGGTGACTCCTACCCTGAAGCCACGCCGTTGACCCTGTATTATGCTGAGGCTCGTCTGCTGCGTGAATTGGCTGAACAGGAGAGTTGCATCATCGTGGGCCGTGCCGGTTTCCACATCTTCCGCGACAATCCCAATGCGTTGCACCTGCTCATCATGGCCGACCGTGACGCGCGCATCGCCCGCATCGCCACCAAACAAAACCTCAGTCCCGAAGAGGCCGCCAAAGTCATCGACAAAACCGACAAGGCTCGTGACACATTCGTCAAAACTATTGCCGACACCTCGCGCTATGATGCACGCAACTATGACTTTGTTCTGAATGTCACCAACATACCTACTGACGCGGTGGCACAGTTCCTCGCCGACAATATTAGGAAGAAATATCCTTTCTTGGCGAAATAGACTGTCTTCCGCAAGTAGGTAATGGCTACTGCATTGAGTTTCTTCAAGCAATTTGGACGCACCGCTCGTGGTGAACGCCTTGAACGCATCCGAAAGTCGCATCATTTTGTGGATGACAAGTTTCAGAATGAGGAACCGACCACGCTGTTTACAGGTCAAGGTGGCATGCTGAAGAATCTTGGGAAGTTCCTCTTTGGGAAAAAACCGAAGAATCGAATCCCAAAGTTGGGTGAGATCCCTGTTATCAAGACCGACTTGAATTGCTTGCCCGAATCTGGTGATTTCTACCAATGGTTCGGGCATAGCTCTTTTTTGCTTCGTTTGGGTGGGAAGACCATCCTCGCCGACCCCGTGTTCTACAAAGGATCGCCCGTTTCCTTCGTCAATCGGGCCTTTCCTGGGACGGACATTTACAAGCCTAAGGACATGCCCAAGGAAATCGACTTTCTCCTCATCTCGCATGATCA
>JAFRRE010000140.1 GCA_017428285.1 Bacteroidales bacterium
AGGGTATCCGAATCATCAATTTGGCCGACTGGCTTGTTTCATCATAAAGTATAATAGCTATGTCCAAACTCAAATCTAAAATCCTAGTCGTTGACGACAACGCCGGCATCCGGTCGGCACTGAAGATATTGCTGCCCATGCGCTTTGCCGAGGTGGAACTCATCGCCTCGCCCAAGGTGCTGATGGAGACCATGCGGACATTCAAGCCCGATGTGGTGCTGCTCGATATGAACTTCGAGACCGACATCAACACGGGCAACGAAGGCCTCTTTTGGCTCTCCGAACTGAAACGCGACTTCCCCGAGGTGGAGGTGGTGCTCTTCACAGCCTACGCCGACATCGCCCTCGCCGTGGAAGGCATGAAACGGGGTGCCTTCGACTTCGTGGTGAAACCCTGGGACAATGCCAAACTACTCGCCACACTCGAAGAGGCTTGCAAGAAACATCGTGTAGGGACACATCGCATGAGTCCACCCTACACGAATGCCACGCCGACAATGCGTTGGGGTGATAGCGAGGCGATGCAACGACTGCGCGAGATGGTGGAGAAAGTGGCACCCACCGATGCCACCGTGCTCATCACGGGCGAGAATGGCACGGGTAAGGATGTGCTGGCCAATGAGATACACCGACTTTCCAATCGCGCTGCCAAGCCGATGGTGGGCGTGGACATCGGAGCCATCACGGACACCTTGTTTGAGAGCGAGATGTTTGGCCATGTGAAAGGGGCTTTCACCGACGCCCATGCCGACCACATTGGCAAGTTCGAGCAGGCCAATGGCACCACGCTTTTCCTCGATGAGATCGGTAATGTGCCGCTGGCACAGCAGGCCAAACTGCTGCGCGTCATCCAAAACCGCAGCATCACCAAGGTGGGCGACACGAAATCCATCCCCATCAATATCCGCCTAATTTGTGCCACCAACATGGACTTGGCTACGATGGTCAAGGAAGGGCGTTTCCGCGAAGACTTGTTCTACCGCATCAACACGGTCACACTGCACCTGCCGCCCTTGCGCGAGCGTCCCGACGAAATCATCACCTTGGCAGAGCTGTTTGTCAAGCAATATGCCGAGAAATATCACCGCAAGGCACAAGGCCTTTCCGACGAGGCAATAAATCTCTTGAAACGCTGCCGTTGGAGTGGCAACATTCGCGAGCTGCAAGGCTGCATCGAGAAGGCGGTCATCTATTCCGAGGCGGAACTCATACGTGCCGCCGACCTCCAACTCCGCGCCTCGGAACTGATGGATGAAGATAAGCCAAAACCGCAAAACCAAACTCTCGAAAGTGCCGAAGAGCAAGTCATCCGCAATGCGATGAAGACCTACAACGGCAATTTGACCCTAGTGGCTAAGGCATTGAAGATCAGTCGTCCGACCTTATACCGCCGCCTAAAGGAATACGGAATATGAGTGCTTGGATTTGGATATTGGTTGTGGTGGTGGCCGTCGTCGCAGCGATTGTGGTGACGACTCTCATCGTGCATAGAAACGATGCCCGAAAGGTGGGCTTCATGATGGATGCCCTAGAGGACGGCGAGCTGAACTTCCACTTCAAGGAGAAGTCGGCACTCAACCAAGCCCTCAACCGCATCAAGGGCATCTTCGAGCGGCGCGACGCAGCCAACGAGGAGTCTTCGCAGAACAAGCTGTTTCGCGTGATGACGCACGAAATCATGAACACCGTCTCGCCCATCGCTTCTTTAAGTGATGCCCTACTTACCGAGAAAGGCGTGGATGTGAAGGCAGGCTTGGAGACCATTTCGGCCTCATCCAAGGACTTGATCCGTTTTGTGGAGTCGTACCGCAGCATGACACAAGCCCAGCCGCCCGTCCGCAAGGCGGTGATGGTGGACGAACTGATGGACCGTGTGTTGCTCCTCAACAAGGCAAAGATTGCCGAGCAAGGTGCCACTTTGACCTATCAAGCCAACACGCCAGACTTGCTCATCTATGCCGATGAAGGTCAAATCATGATGGTGTTCAACAACTTGATAAAGAACGCCGTGCAAGCAGGTGCCAATTCTATCCGCATCACCGCCGACTTGAACTCGGAGGACCAAACCGTCATCCGTGTGGCCAACAACGGAAAAGCCATCCCGTTACGCCAAACCGAGGAAATCTTCATCCCGTTCTACACCACCAAACCGAATGGAACAGGCATAGGCTTGAGTTTGTCAAAACAAATCATGGTGAAACACAACGGGACATTGGTCCTTGAACAAAGTGATTCAAATGTAACGATTTTTGCCTTGGTTTTCAAATAAACGGCACACAGCCTGGAAATCAATTCAGCACAATCTCCTTAACGATCTCCTTCCCTACCACCTCGTTCAAGTTCTTCATCAGCAAGGACTTGGAATAGCTCAGTTCGCTGCGCAAGGCATCGCTGTCGACGCGAACAAACAGCATATGGTTTTTGATGGAAAGGTCTATGGTATGTGAGGCAATGAAAGGCCCGACCACCTTTGGCCAGGATTCGATGACCTTGACTTCATCCAAATACGCTGCACCACGATGTTGTTCGTAGAATTCCTTTATGAGATCGCCAAGCGGCTTCACATCAAAGTACACCATCGCCACCTCCTATCTCCTTGACCTGGCCTTTGACCACCTCGAAAATCTTATGGTCGATATTGGTGTTTTCAAACAGCTTCTCTACCCTACCCTGTTGCGTGTCAGTAATAAACACCTGACCGAAATGCTCGTCACCAACGAGGCGGACAAGTTTCATCACGCGCTGGTCATCGAGCTTGTCGAAGATGTCATCCAACAAAAGTATGGGTTTATAGCCAATCTTTTGATAGTTGAACTCAAATTGAGCCAAGCGAATTGACACCACAAACGACTTCTGCTGTCCTTGTGAACCGAAGCGCTTCAACGGATGACCGTCCAAAGTAAACTCCAAGTCATCCTTGTGGATGCCCACATTGGTGTAACCTGAATAGCGATCCTGCTGCAGACTTTCCTCCAACAGCTCGTGCAAAGGCTTATCATCCAGCCGCGACTGGTAAATGACATTCACCTTCTCTGTGCCACCCGAAACAATCTCATAGTAATGCTGGAAAATCGGCAGGAATTCCTCCAAAAACTGCTTGCGCTTGCCATGAATGTCATCAGCAAATTGAGACAATTGGTCCTCCCAAAGACGGAGCAACTCACGGTCAAAATGGCGGCTTTCGGCAAATTGCTTCAACTGCATATTGCGTTGCAGCAAGGCTCGATTGTATTTCAATAAGGCGTTGAGATACAAGGGGTCGAACTGCGAAATAACGCCATCGATGAACTTTCGGCGCAGGTCGCTACCTTCATTGATGAGGTCGCGGTCGTAAGGCGAAATCATCACCAAAGGAAACTTGCCAATGTGGTCGCTAAGACGGTCATATTCCTTCTTGTTGAAACGGAACGACTTCTTCTGGTCACGTTTCTGAACGCACGACACCAGCTCATCATCCTTGCCGTCGTGCGAATACACACCATGGATAGCGAAGAAATCCTGCTCATGCCGGATGTTCTGCTTGTCAGAGGCACTGAAGAAACTCTTGCAAAACGAAAGGTAATAAATGGAATCGAGGATGTTGGTTTTCCCTGCCCCGTTCAGGCCCACGAAACAATTGACATTCTCCGACAGCTGCAAATCTGCCGACTCGCAGTTCTTGAAGTTGGTCAGTTTGAGTTCGTGAAGGTACATGACATTTGATTCGGGCCCTTCGACAAGCTCAGGGACCCGCGGTCGTTGAGCCTGTCGAAACGCCGCATTAGAATTTACTTAAATCCACACGGAGTGTCAGGAAGTTGGGCGAGCCAACGATATTGTTCCTTGAGCGTGCATAGTCGATTTGGAAGGCCTTGATTCTTATGCCGAAGCCAGCCGAGAAGCCCACCAAGCTACGCGCTTCGGGCACACCCATTTCGCGATGCGTCTCATAATTGTAAGACGCTCTCAAGAACAAGTTTTTGCCGATTGCCAACTCGCCACCAACAATCAGATGACAGCCCAAATTGGTGAAGAACTTGGAAGCCTTTGACGGTTCCTGATATTGGCCCGTGATGGGGTCGTAATATCCCGCCAAGTCGAGCGGGTCGTTATAGAGTTTGTTCCACTGTTGTATGTCCTTGTAACCCATGATGATGGTCAACGGCAGGTGGTCGAGTTTCTTGGAAGCCATAAAGTCCAAGGAGAAGGGCAACCACTTATTCTTAACATTCAACTCTTTTGAATAGACTTGCATCCCAATGTTGCGTGCGGCAAGGGTGAATGCCCAGTTGGAATACGACCAATAGGTGCCTGCCACATCCACGCCCAAGGCACCCGCACGGCCTGCTTCATATTGAACGCCTGCATACTTCAAGTTGGCTCCGATGCTCCATTTGTCGGTCAGCTCGCGACCCCAGCCGAGGGTAACGGCATAGTCGGAGACATTAAAGGTACTGCCATCGGTTTGGCCACTCTCGGAGGCATATTGCATTGTGCCATAGTTGTAATATTGCACCGATGTCGCAAAGCTGCCCAGTTTCTCGAAGGTGTGGCTGTATTGTGCCGTGGCGAAATTGGTACCTAAGTTGAAATCACCGACATACGACAAGGTCAACTGGTTGTTCATCTCAGGCGAGATGGCCGAAGGATTGAACACGGCCGTCTGCAAGTCGCCGTCATGCACGGGCAAAGGCAGTCCACCCAAAGCCACCACACGGGCCGAATTGGCGTCGGTCAAAGCACGATACAAACCATTGCTCACTTGCGCTTGAGCTTGCAAAGTGATGATTGACAGTGCCAAAGAGCATATAATGTAGATTGTTCGTTTCATAGTTCCATATTTTGAGGATAACGGCACCTATTTCATTATTATTGCGCTGATGAGCAATTATTTGTCTACCAGTCCCAAGCCTGTCTTCACCAACCTGCCTTGCTCTTTCAGTTCGATCGAGAGGCGGTCGAGCATACCGTTCACGAAACGGCGGCTCTCTGGCGTGCTGTAGAACTTGGAAATCTCGATGTATTCGTTAATAGTGACCTTAACAGGGATGGAATGGAATTCGATAAACTCCGTCAAAGCCATGAAAATCAATATCTTGTCCATCAATGCCAGACGGTCATAATCCCAATTGGAGATATTGGCCTTCACCATTTCCATATACTCATCGGCATGAAGGATGGTCTTCTCGAACAGCTTGACTACAAACTCTTTGTCCTCTGCTTCGGTCTTGTAAACAGGAGGCAACATGCTGGAAGCATCGAAACTGGCAGGCATCTCACTGATGAATTTCCAAAGCAGATAGATGGCCAATTGATAGTCGCTGTTGAACGAGAGGTCGCGATCGGAATAGAAATCATAAAGCAAGCCATCCTCAGGCATGTAAGTGTCAATCACAGTGGTCAGGAAATGCTTGTCATCACTGAAACTGTCCTTGCCATTATTCATATACTCCTGATATTCGGGAGTCTCCGTCAGTTTCACAAACATATTACGAATGAAGTCCTCACGAGAGTCGGCCCAGTTGATTTTGTACTGTTCCTCAAGTTTGATCAAATGTTTGTTATCATCCAAAGCCTTGAGAATCCTATTGTTGACAAACTTCATATTGGGATTCAGGTCCTCCTCGGTCGGGAAATGCTTTTGCTTGTTCTCATCGATGCGACGCTCGGCAAACTGCTTGATCTCGACCCAGAAAGAAAGCTGATACACAAAGAGTTTATAAAGGTTGTCAACCCCTTCAAGCAGCTGACGCTCAGCTTGTGACAGGTTGGAACTCTCAGACTGGTGATAGGCGTAGATGGACTGCAACGCCTTGACTCTCAAAAATCTTCTATTCAACATATTGTTGGGATGTTTAGCTTGAAAACAAAATGCAAAAATAGGAAAAAAATGCTTGCAAGTCCATACAAAGAATATTTTTCGTCATCGATATGGAAATGAAAGAAAATATATATCTTTGCATTTGCAATTTTCGTAAAACTAACACATCAAAATAGAACAACTATGAAGAAAAAATTCATCTGCCCAATCTGCGGGTATGTACACGAAGGAGAAGAAGCCCCCGAACGCTGCCCACAATGCAGGCAAATCGTAGAGTGGAAAGTCGTTGACGAGAGCGCTGCCCTGAACTTTGTCACCGAGCATGTCCTCGGCATCGCCAAAGGCACTGGCAACGAAATGATCAAAGACCTCAACGCACAATTCATGGCGGAAGCCACTGAAGTCGGCATGTATTTGGCCATGAGCCGTCAAGCCGACCGCGAAGGCTATCCTGAGATTGCCGAGGCTTTCAAACGCTATGCCTTCGAAGAGGCTGACCACTGCTCGCGTTTCGCCGAGCTGTTGGGTGAAGTGGTTTGGGACACCAAGACCAATCTCTACAAGCGCATGATCGCCGAATGTGGCGCCTGCGAAGAGAAGATGCGCATCGCCCGCGTTGCCAAGGAGCGCAACCTCGACGCCATCCACGACACCGTCCACGAGATGGCCAAAGACGAAGCCCGCCACGGCAAAGGCTTTGAGGGATTGTACAAACGGTATTTTGGCGAATAAATTTAGGTTTGTAGGGCTGTCACATCGTGGCAGCCGCACGGTTAATCCAATACGGGTGGCTGCCGTAATACGACAGCCCTACAACAACAAATAAACAATTAAACAATCAATAATTAAACAGCAAAAAATGATTAGCAAGAAATTAGCAAAGGCCATCAACGACCAGATCAATGCTGAAATGTGGTCGGCCTATCTCTATCTGAGCATGTCGCAAGACATCTATGCCAAAGGTTACAAAGGCATCGCCCATTGGTACAAAGTGCAGTTCCTCGAGGAGCAAGCCCACGCCGCCATCATGATCAACTACATGCAT
>JAFRRE010000009.1 GCA_017428285.1 Bacteroidales bacterium
GCCTTTGGGCAATGCTCGGCCACATAGTTACGATACTTGGCAACAAGACTCTCTATAGTGAGGTTGTTTTGTGTTTTTTGCATAGTCTCTTTTTTTTTGGTATTATATTCAAGTTGTGGCAACGAGTTTTTCCCGTTTTCGTTTGCAAAAGTATATCTTATTGGTTCAGCCATTCCGAACCTATTCCAAATAGTTTTTTGCTGCCTCCGCAAGGCGTTGTTTTATCCGTTCTTTCAGCTCCATAGGTTCCAGTACCTTCACCTTCTCGCCAAAGGAAAGAAGCAGTTGCTCCAGTTCGTAATTAAGGTACACCTCAATAGTAATGACGGCACCTTGCTCATCCTGACTCACCAAATGTTGAGTCGCCCCATGCAAAGGCTTCGTCTTGATGTATGGCCATTGCGCCGGGCTTACCCACAGCTTCACGATTTGCGGCTCTGTTCGTGTGTCCTTCGACACGCCTATCATTTCATCGAAGTAGTCGAAGAAATCCACATCCGTCGGCTTATACGCCACATTTGCATCCGCAATTCCTTTGATGCGGTCAAAGGCGTAGTTGGCCATGAAGTTGTATTCATCGTTCCACGCAATCAGGAACCAACGCTTATTATACTGTTTCAGATAGTACGGATGCACAATGATGGTCTCTTCACTGTCTTGTTTGAAACTTTGGTAGGTCAGCTTCAGAGGCTGCTTATCCACAATGGCATTGAATAGGGGAGTGAAGTTGTCGAGGCCTTCAAGATCCAGGTTCTCGTCAAAGCCAACTATCTCGTCAGTCGATTCATCCAGTTTCAACGATGCGCCCAGGCGTTCCGCTATCTCGTCCACCCAATCAAATTGAGGCATCCCTTTGAAGCGACGCAGCAAGCGCAGCGTTTGTGTCAGCTGGATGATTTCATCCGGCTTCATTGGGGTCTTGAAGATGGAAAACTCAGGGTCGGAATATCTGTAGTAGATATTCCTTCCTTCTCTGTACGATTCCACATCAGCCCCTGGATATATTCTCTGAATCTGCTCGATGTCATCGCGCACGGAGTTCATCGCCGTAATAGGCTCAAAATCCCTACGCTCCAATTCTTCGTTGCAACGCTCGAAAATCTTGGCAGTTGAATACTTTCGCTTGCGGTCGCTCAGACAAGCATCTATGACCTTAATTCTCAGTTCCGCGCTCTTAGTTTTGGGCATAAAAGACCATCTTTTAGATTGGTGCAAAGATAGTGAATGTTTGTTTTGTATAACCTCCTTTATATAAATAATTATAAGAGGTAGGTTATATGCAATTATAAAAATCGCAACAATCTCTTATTTTCACCATTGCTTAACACTGACATGAAATGTCTTTGAGCCTTTTTCAATGTCAATGGAGAAGCTGATGTCATCATCGTCCGATTCGCCCTTGGGCGCTTCTAATCCGTTGCCCCAGATGGCACTATAACTGTACTTCCCTGGCTCAAAGCAATCGAAATGTTCATCAAGCTCTTTATAGAAGGCCTCATCGGGCATCCTCTTGAACTCCATTGTGAAGTTGTAAGAATGGTCGGGAAAACGGCCAGCGCACCTCCATGTTTCTCCTTCGTTAACCACTTTGTATTTGGGCAGCCTCACACCAGTAATGTTTTCAATCACCCTGCGCTTAATAAAATGATGCTGCAAATAATGCTCGGAATAATACAAGTGTCCTTGAATGCCAGCCACCGCAAATAATATCAGCATCATTGGTGATAGCACAAACAACACGATACGGAGCCATTTCGGCAGCAGCTTCCACCGCCCATCCAAGATAAGCATGAGCGGTGAAAGCGTAAGCCACGAAACGGCCAATGCAACAACTTTAAGGATGATTGCAACTGTCTTGTTTTTCATTGTTCCCAGCACTTTTTGATTTGTTCCAATCGGCAACCGTATGACGACACTTCGCCCAGGCGAATGATGTTCGCCTTATAGTCCGGCGGCAAGCGTTTGACCATGTCCTTGATGATTTCATCTGGCATTCCGTAAAAGGCTTCCGCGATACCGCCTGCAATGCAGGCTTGTGTGTCGCTGTCGCCTCCAAGCGAAACGGCCAGTCTTACCGTGCTTTCGTAGTCATTGCTATCCAAAAAAGCAATGATCGCTTCAGGAACCGACTCTTGGCAAGTTACCTTGAAACCATATCTCGGCCTGATTTGGTCGCAGGTACGATTAAGGTCGTAACGAAAACGTGTTGTTATGTACCGCCTAATCTCATCCTTTTTCGCCCAGTTGCGCGCCATGAAGATGGCCGCAGCCGTGGCTTGCGCTCCTTTGATGCCTTCAGGATGGTTGTGTGTGATACTAGCTGAGACTTCCGCTACTCGCTCAGTTTCTTCCAAGGTGTCGAACATCCATCCTACAGCACTCACACGCATGGCCGACCCATTCCCAAAGCTGTTGTATGGCTTTCTTATGCCATCAATTGACAGTGACTCTGGATAGAACAGCCAGTCCGAGAACATACCGCCATAGCCTGCACCTGGATCTAATTCGCCATACTTCACCATCTTCTTCTCCAGTACCTCATGGGAATGAGTAGGGTCGTCCATCAGCCATTCAGCTACCGCCATAGTCATCACCGAATCGTCGGTGTAGCGGCATCCGTGACCAAACAAATCAAAGTCCGTTCTTTTAATGCCTAAGAACTCAAATCGAGAACCTATGGTATCTCCTGTAATTGCCCCTAACATATTCTATACTTTTTGTTTCGTTACTTATGTTAATTCTCGTCACTCTTGCCCAATAGTTTTAGGACTATTTCAGACCATTGCTGATATAATTCACCCGGTCTCTCTATGCGTCTGTTGCGCACCTCTTCTTCAAACTGGCTGTAGTAGTCTGTTCTGATGGTAAGGTGATTGCCCATCCCCAGATAAACTGCCGCCCAGCCTTCAGGTGCCTGATGACCCATGACGCCAAATTTGCAGTCTCCCAAATCGGGCACTATTGCCAAAAGATACTCATAGGGTAACCCATCCCAGCAATAGTTTGTGTGGTAAACCTGCCCCTGTGCGTCAATGATTTCAACCCCGCCTGGTTCTCCCATCGCTCCTGGTTGCGCAATGGAAAACGCAACGGTTTCGATTGAACAATAATCTTTCCAATTGGATTCCGTAATTTCAATTCTTGTCATAGTCTTTGTCTTGTTTGATTTGTATTCTATTAGTTAAACATTATTACAGTTCCTCCCTCTTCCGAATGAAGCGGACGCAATCTGACGGTGGCACCTGCACTGCTTTGTCCATCTGAACCCCACCAATAGTTATCTGGCTCACCTTCATAGGCTTCGCCATAGATGTCATTGAGGTATTTTACAATCGGAATTATCCTTGGGTCATCCACTTCTGTACTTGAAATAAGAACGATTGAATTATCCCCATGCACGTTCACTCCAAAACCAACCCCGCAAACGTTCAACACTCGTGTATCAACATCTGTCGTGTACGTCAACATGCTGTCTTTTTCAGCAATCATTTGTATTTGGTGCAGGATGCCCGTCCAGTCATCCATGACAATATGCTCCCCGAAAAAGGAGATGGTGTCATACTCGGCTTCAACCGCCAAATCCTGCATCGTGATACGCTCTTTTTCTTGCAACTGATTGCTTATAGCCACTATCGTGTCATGGCCGTCTTCCCCATGTGAACGCTGATTGCTATTGTCGCATGAGACAAGCGAAAAGGACATAATACAAATGACCGCGAACAATAGGCAGAAGCCTCCCGTTCTTGTCCGACACGTTTCCCCTATACGCTTGTCACCTAAAACAATTGACTTGTTCTCTTTCATAAACGATGATTTCTTCATAATACTGTTTATAAAGTGTTGGAAATTAAATATCTGCTCGTTTGTCTTGTGGCCTTGCAAAGTTACTGTCAAAACCCATATCGATGCAATAGGTGTTGATAACTTTTCATTAGTTCTGCTTAAACCCAATACTCGTTTTGTTTCCAGTGCTATTTGGATAATCACGCTCCAAATACGGATATAAACTACGATAATCATCCATGGCCTCGCCGATAGCATCGTATGCTCGGCCAAACTCATTCATGAAATCTTTGGAGTTGCCGATAGCGGTCTGATAGCAACAGCAAAAATGATCCTCCAGCGTGACAAATATCGTATTGGTGTTTATGGTGTTGATGACGTTCGAAGCGCGGCTCCATCCGTCAATTGTAACCTTGTTGGAATTGTCATCCCTGAATTTATACATGACGTAAAGGTGCTTTATCCCTCTGTTGAAACTGTCAGCCAATTGAATTTGGAAATGACAGTTGTCCTTGATGACATAAAGGTCGCCCTCTTTTTTTTCATAGCGAAAACCCGATTTGTCCAGCTGTTTACAGATGTCCTTCTCTAGGGTTTCGACACTTCTCCAAACAGTTTGTCGAAGAATGTAAACGGCAATTATTGCAGCAGCTGCAAAGCCGAAAAGAATAATCGAAAAGAGCGAATGCTCAACAAAAGAGTAAACTGCTCCTAAAATCACACAACCAACAGCTATTGCTATGGTTTCCCTTAAAGTGCTTTCTTTTTCCATAATCTTGTGTTTTTCGCTTGCAAAGGTATATCCAATAGGTTCGCTGATTCTGAACCTTTTGATTTTTATGAATAATCATCTGTTGATGAAGTCATCCTATAGCATCACCATCCCGAACCCCGTCAAGGTGTTCCGCGCCCCGCCGAAGCCTTTGTCTTGTGTCCGGCAGTGCTACAGCCGCTACCGTTCCGCGACGGACACGGCTCGTACCTCACTGTGTCCATCGCTCCACTAACGCGGCCCGCGCTGCCTACCCCAATCCTGCATGCATCGTCGAGGCGCTCCACATCGTGTTCATCCCGTCAGCCGCACAAGGCCTGCTGCTGCCATTCGCCGCTTCGGTCGCTCCATGGGCGTTTTCACCTCCGCAAACGAAGCGCCCTCAGCTTCATCGAGAATGTCCCGCCCTTCGCGGCCTGACAACTACCTTTCGCTCCGACGGGCAGACGACGGCTCCGTAAACTCCGCTGTCGTCTGCTCGCTCCGCTACAGTCTGTCGTCAGGTCGCCCAGCCGCACTGGCAACACCATCGCAGGAAAGCCTCTCGAAAGGGAAGGCTTGTTGTGCCGTAGTCGGTCGCGCCGTCTCTCACCCACAAAACGCCTATTCCGCTCACCTTCGCGGCCAATACCAGCAGCCGCACCCCGTATGGAAGGCCTCTACCGTAACCTTTAGCCCTATCTTTCCTGAAGCACCACGAATTAGGCTTTTACTGACCAAGCCGCCGCTGTCATGGTTTTTGCAGAAGGAAGCTCTAACTCTGCCAGCCCAATGCTGTTCGGCACTGCTGCCGTTCAAAAAGTTGTCCCTTCGTTCCTCGTGCCAACTTTTTGCCCGTCAGTAATGCCGCCCAGCCCGCGCGACGGCCAGCTCCATCTTCTCATTCGCCCTGGGCAAGAGTCGTTTTTCAGCTCCAACTGCTTCGTCAACTCGTAAGCACGAATGACGAAAGCACGTTAGTACGAAAAACACGACAAAAGAAAAACGACACATGCCCAGTGCGGCTTCATGGTAATTGCAAGCCCATACTTCTCCGCAAGTCTTATGAAAGGCCGTCGCGCCTTACCCACAGCTGAAGCCCTAACCGGGCAAAAACCACGCCAGCGGCTAACTCTTACAGGGAGTAAAGCCTTATGCCGTCCAAATGACTCTGGTATTTCACCAAGTCTGTTGTCGGAAACGGCTTCCCATGTGATGGGTAAATCATTGATGGATTGAGCGCGATCATCTTTTCCCACGACTGCTTGTATTGCGCCAAGCTCTCAATCCAGATGATGGTGCGCTTGATGCTGGGGAAGTTGTTCATGGCAGCATCGCCACAGAACAGGATGCCATCCTTCAGCATCGAGATATGGTCTGCCGTATGCCCAGGAGTCCTGACGACCTCAAACGGCAAAGACAAAGCCTTGAACGCATCGGAATCGATGGAGATGAGCCGTGACAGATACGCCTCCTTAATCGGTGGATACTTATGCTCGCCTTTGCCGAAGAGTGCCAGGATCTGGCAGAACAGCCACGCCTGACGGCTGGAGCATCCACCTTGGAACGAGTTCTGACCCCGATGCAACCTGTCGATGGCCATAGGGTGGAGAATCACCTTGGCATCCGTGATGGTCAGCACGTCATTCAGGAATCCGGCATGGTCATCGTGCGCATGGGTCAGAAACACATACTTGATTTCCTTTGGTTCGACACCAGTCTCTTCCAGCTTCTTCGTGAACCCCTCGAAGCCGTCGGCATATCCTGTGTCTATCAGGACATATCCGCCCTCGTCCAAACTGACGAGGTAGTTGTTGACGACCCTATTGCCGAGGTTGTAGATCATTGGCCATTGTTGGTAACGCCGACAAAGGTACAAAAACAGATTATGCCCACCGCACATCCAACGCAATAAAAACCGAGGGGGAAATCGGTGTTCCCTGCGTCGCCGCTTCTTGCGCCTGCCTTGGTGTGCGCAAGGGTATAACGAGCGGCAATAGAAAAAAATGCTGAGCTGACGTGCGCTTTTTTCTGTTGCCGCCCTTGCGCAACAC
>JAFRRE010000141.1 GCA_017428285.1 Bacteroidales bacterium
ATCAGGTACTGGGACGAGGAGCAGGGACGTGAGTTCATGTTCCTGACCAACGCCATAGGCCTTAAAGCCTTGCTGGTTGCGGAGCTCTACAAGAACCGCTGGCAGATAGAGCTGTTCTTCAAGTGGTTGAAACAGCACCTCAAAATCAAGAAGTTCTGGGGCACTTCGGAGAACGCCGTGAAGACGCAGATATATGTCGCCATCATCACTTTCTGCCTTGTGGCCGTGGTCCAACACGACATGCGACTCGAACGCTCGACCTACGAGGTCCTTCAGATACTGAGCATCTCGCTAACCGACAAGACTCCGCTCAGGGATCTCTTCAATAAAACTGATTACCACGATGTCAAAGAACAAATCGATAATAGTGAACTGTTATTATTTTAAAGTTAAACATTCAATTTTTAATCGTCCAAATTTTTAGTGGACACTAGTGATCATCTTACTATTTTCAGCTTCCATTTTACAACACCTCATAACACCTCATAACACCTCATTTCCAATCAAAACACACATACTCACAAAATCAACTAATATCCCCCTAGTCCATTCTTTAATCTCCTCCGCCATCACCGACACCCTTACAACCACATTACACCAAGAATAAACCAGACATCTCTATACCCTTCGGTCGCTTTTCACAAGCCGCAAAATTAAAAATTCCCGAAAGATTTCCCTCCTTAAATAACCCTCATCACCCCTCCGGGCTCCTCCCACCCTCCACCGGGCTGGGTGCGCGGGCCACGGCCGACATGGGGGAGGGGCGCCCGCCATGTGCGGAAGGCCCTTGATGTCGGCCTTGAACTTTTGGTCCTTTTCTTTCAAGAGAAAAGGACAGGAAACTTCATCTCATCTCCCCACACAGAAACCAATGCAACTGCCTTGCATAGCTATTTCCCGATCCTATGTTTTATTCTCCATCCTTTGTCTTCACCACCCTTGCCGGAACGCCAACCGCCGTGCAATTAGCAGGAATGGATTCTACGGCCACGGCACCAGCACCAAGGACTGCAAATTTACCTACAGTAATTTGATTAATAACCCGCACACCGGTGCCGCAATAAACACCTTCTTCGATTGTGACTTCTCCAGAAATGTTACATGAAGGCATAAAAGCAGCGTAATCATTAATAACAACATCGTGTCCAATGGTACACTGCAAGTTGAGTATGACAAAATCCTTAATTGTTATGTTCGTCGTTAAAATAACACCTGCACAAATAAGGCATCCTTGACCAATTTTTACAAAATTGGAATCTCCAATGATAACAGAAGGATGAATGAGCGTAGGAAAAGTCACATTATGGTTATGTATCTCTTCTATTATCTTTTTTCTTATAATCGGTGAGCCTATGGAAACAGCTATACAAATTGGTGTTGGCCAACTATTCAACTCTTCAATTTTTCCTAGCACAGGATACCCGTTCACGGTCTCACCTTTTTCATGACCGTCATCAAAGAATCCCAAAATATTATAGGTTGGGGTTACATTATTGATATTTTGAATCAATGTAAGGACTTCACGGCCGAACCCGCCAACACCAAACACGGCAATATCCTTAATCTTCATAACGAATCCCTCCTTTTTCAGTTTTTATATGCATTTAAGTTTATTGATAATATACTGTGTTGATTTATTCTATTTCTCGTAGTACTTCAAAGCACTCAGCTCTCATTCTGCTCACTGTGGCTCCACGATATTTTGCCAAAGCCTCAATGGCTTCCAAAGACCTTGATGCCGGAAATTGATACAACTGTGACTTGAAACAAGCCATTGCTTTTAGTTTGATTTCAAACTCTGTTTCAGAAAACGTCACAAACCGGGTAGGAACAAAAACTTCAGATGCCACCGATTCGCCCCACTCTGTTTCAGAAAGTGTTTCATAGGCATAGACTGCTTCGACCGTTGAATTGGCCAATGGACGGCAAGCTACCATAGCACATTCATGTATTATTTTATGATCAATGTGACAATCTCCACGATGAGGTAAATAGACAATATTTATCTCATATTTCTTTATGACAGCACTTATTTCATTTGACATCTTATATCGTGCATATTGGTCCAACACTGGTGCTGGAAATTCAAGAAATGTCGTTTCTTTTACTCCAAGAATCTTATGTGCCTCAAGTGCTTCCGACCTCGCCTGATGCACAATTTCTGGCCCAAACAATTCAGGTGCACCAATCGATGCGTTTGTCGCAACAAGAACAAATACACTATGACCTTGTTTAACCAACTTGGCCATCGTTGCCCCACAGCCAAGTATCTCATCGTCAGGATGAGGGGCTATAATCAAGATATTTTTCATATTATTCATCTTTTTTTCGTTCAACATCCAAAGCTTCGCGTGCATATTCTCCATAGTCTTCTTTATTCCGTCGCAGCATGGTCTTAAACACGCTTATCAGTATCTGCACATCCAATTTCAGAGACAGGTTCTCCGCATAATCCGCCTCATATTTCAACTGCTTGACCCATGTGAGAAATGAGTCGTGATATAACGATTCTGGAGGAATCAACCCCCCTCTTACCTGGTTGCGTTTCCTTTCATACTCGGTGTAATAAGGATTGTATTTCATATACAAAGGTCGAGGGCCTATCACCGCCATGTCACCTTTGATAATATTGAGCAATTCCGGCAACTCATCCAACGAAGAATTCCTTAAAAAACGCCCGAATCTTGTTAACCGTTCGTTGTCGGGAAGCAAATTACCCTCAGCATCCTTGGCATTGGTCATCGTGCGGAACTTAATCAGATTGAAGGGCTTTTCGTTGCGTCCCGATCGCTCCTGGCGGAAAAAGATGGGTTTGCCTATGGAAATCCTCGCACATATCATCAGCACCAAAAATAGGGGACTGATGACAATGAAAAGAAGCAACGCCGACGTAAAATCAAAAGCACGCTTGAAAACCTTATATACCATGGTTAGTTTTTTTGTGCGTCTTCAACTACAGAATGAATATAGCGAATATCAGCTTCACCATATCTTTGGTCTATCGTGATGGGAATCACATACCTTGAAAGCCAATGCTCAAAGGTTTCCTTTGGCAATTCATCAGTGATGTACTTCCACCAATGGCCTTGGAAATGCTTTGCCGCCAACAGCTTTCCAAGCAAATCATCATCCTCTACCAATAAAGGATAGACCATGGGAATGGTATCATCATCCCAATACTTCATCGGGTCTATCTTATTGATTGCCTTAAACAAAGAATGCGCAAATCGGAAATTCTCAACACGTCTTTTCCTGTTGTATTCATAATCTGCCCCATCAAGCATAGCCCGCGTCAAAAGGGACATTTTCATAATATCTTCTGTGTCAACGCGATTCTCGTTGATAGTACGTGCTTCATATCCTTTCCCTTCGCAACCATATTCTATGCGTTTCAACAAGAAAGCAGCTGTATCGGAAGAAAAGCATTGCGGATACTCATCCACAAATCGAGACGCTCCCTTTCCAACCACGTAGGCGCCATCAGCCACCCCAACGAATTTTCTTGCAGAATAAGCCGAAAGAGTTCCTGAGAGAGGTGGACAGAAAAAGGCCTGGCAATTGTCAACAATGACATTCTTATACCCTATAGCCAACGTTTTCATCCGTTCATAAGACATAATGCCATAGTAGTTTACCAGCAACACCGCTTCATCCTCTGAAGGAGTCAAATCCGTAGGATTGAACTGACTGTCCTGATGGTAATACTTGATGGCACAACCTTTCTTTTGCAGAAACTCCCGAACGCTTTCGCATTGATAATAAGGAATCCAGATTGTGCTGCATCCTGTCAGCCTAAAGGCATGCCAAATGGCGGCACGACCCGTGTTCAGCCTGGCCACATCAACATCTCCGGCATACCACTCTCTTCCTTTCGGAAGTTCCAGTTCGATAAAGCTACCTATTTCCCTCATTGAGTACTTTCACTTGTTTTACAACATATTCCCAGTCGTATCCACAATTAAAGATATAATCCAGTGCCGACATACAGGGCAGGAATTCTTTCCAAAGCTGAGGATACACTATCGGTTTGTAGTCCAAATAAGTCAATTCCACACCTCTATCCGTAAAATGGCTTTCTTCCTGATACACACGGGCACCATTGCCCGAAATGTATCTGGTTCCACCCACGGCTACACATAGGTCGATCACCTTTTCCTCTCGTTTGGTCTCGAAGCCGAATTGAGAGGCTTTGATGAATTTGGGCTTGATTCCAAATTGTCCCGCAATGTACTCGTTGACGGCTATATTGAGGTCTGCCACGTTGGCATAATCCACCATATAAATCTCTTTCAGGCCAGAATATACTTCTTTGAAATATTTCGCCTTGGCGTAATTCATTTCCAAGGTTTTAAGATGCTTCTCTCTCCATTTCAGCTCATACCTAGGCCTGACTTGGTTGATCAAATCTCCCAAATGCTGCTCGACGGGGAACTTCAAACGATAGGCACCTTGAGCTGTCTTTATGGTGTTGAAGTTATGCGCCGCCTCGTTGGAATACTGGGCATCATCCAAATGGATAAAAACATCCGACAAGTACATCTTATAAAACAAGCCTAACCAAGGAATATAGTCAGGTTGATGGATGGCAACGTTCATACGTGATATACGATTTGGTTGACAATTTCCTTGACTTTTTCCCTATTGGATTCAAGCTGCTCATTGTTCCAAGTTTGGAGCTCATCAAATCTCGATCTCACCTTATCCACTTCGGCCTTGAAGTCAATGGCGACAGGGGTATCACCGCCCTTGAAGGTACGCGAGAGGATGACGGAAGAGGAACCCAATCTAACATGTTCACCCAATATCATATCCGCAGGCAACATGCCATCGCCTATTCGGGCAATACCTCCAAAGCCGAACGGCATGCCTTTCTTGTGGCACTTTTCTGCGATATAATCCACCAAACCACCCGCCAATGGCTCGAACATGAAATTCAAACCGAGGCTGATATGCAAATCATTAAGGCCGACAAAAAGTTCATCCACTCCTTCCACTTCCAAGATATCGTCTATGCGTGTCATAGCCGCTGCCGTCTCTATCATGATACACACTTTGGCTCGACCATTGATCAATTCTACATAGGTTTCAACATCATGTTTGTCTATAGCCATAGGCAGCATCAATATGTCTGCACCGTATTGAATCGCTTTTTCCACTTCAGAAGAGGTATAGGCGTGAATCGGATTGGTACGGACGAGCAATTCCGACTTTGTCACCACCTTCCTCACTCCTGGAACATTATCAATGTCATTATGGTATTTTACCGTGTCGCGTCCCCTTTGACGTTCGGCTTTTCCTATATATTCCAAATCATAGAATATACGATCAACTCCAGCTTCCTGAGCGCTAAAGGCATCCTCTGGGGTCGATGCTAAAATCATTAAATTGAAATTCGACATGTAATTGTATTGTTTAGTTTTCCTCCATCATGCGAAGCCTGTCCTGATAGGTCAGCTCCAACATGCGGTTTCTTTCAAATTTCTCTCTTACACGAATCAAGCCTTCTTTTGCGAATTGTTCTTGTTGCTCCTTGTTGTTTCCTAGTGCCATCATGGCTTCTGCCAACTCATCAACAGTCTGGGCAGGCACCAACAGACCCGATTTGCCAACCTCAATCACCTCCGATGGACCGGGCACATCCGTTGTGATGACGGCACAGCCCATAGCCATGCCTTGCTGTATCACCATGCTGAATCCTTCGCGGTAAGTAGGGTGTACGAGAATGTCCATTGCCGACATATATTTAGGCACTTCACGGCTGAAACCATGGAAAATGACGTTCGGGGCATTTTTGGCAGCAGCCAATGCCTCGGCATCAATTTCGCTGCGCAATGCATCAAATGGCCCGATAAGCAGCAAAGCAAAGTCATCGGATTTGATTTTCAGGAACGCCTTCAGCAATTCATTGATGCCTTTATCCGTCTCGATACGCCCCACGAAGCCAAACACAGTTTTACCTTTCAGAACAGGATATTCCTCCAATACTTCTGCTTTGTAGGTTTCACGTTTCGCATGGTCAAATTCTTTCAAATCCACCCCAATGGTGCCACCATCGCCCACCACAGTAGCCTTATCCGCTTTCATCAGCCCTTCTTGGATGGCATATTCCATATTTTTTTTGCTTGCTACCGTGATGTGGGTGGCTTTTGTGCAAAGGAATTTCTCCACCCATTTGTACATCTTGCGCTTCAATCCCTCAAACCCTACATAAAGCAGGCCCCATTGGCAATAAACACGGGTTTTTATCCCACAAATCTTCGCTGGAACACAAGCATAAAAAGAGGCATTGGTAGTGGCATACTGCACATAGTCAAACTTTTCGTGTTTGAAGATACGGTAAAACTCAAACGGCTTCGTCAGCATATCCTTCAGACTCACCCCGCGCTTCATCTCAACGTTGATACAATGGAACTCTTCTGCATATTGGTTCAGAAAGTATTCTGACATAGTGCAGATAAGTGTCACGTCATAGCCTCGTTCCTTAAATACACGCATGGCCGGAATCACGAACGACTCCAACGTACCTTCAGTGGTGGAGATAGCACAAAGTTTTTTCATTATTTAAATCTTTTCAATTTCACCGCTTCCTATCAGGCGTCGGAAATCCCGAAACTTGGCATAGAACACTCCGTCAGGACTCTTATCCAAAGCACGTAATATTTCAAGTTGTTTTTGCTCAGTCATTTTACCGCCGTAGGAAGTATCTTTCTTTTCGTATTGAGGAGCCCTTGACAACAATTGTTGTTGCTTCTCAATATATTCGGCCGTACTACAAATTACTTTCGCGGGCACACCTGCCACCACACAGCCATCTGGAACATCCTTGTTGACCAAGCTTCCTGCGCCGATAACGACATCGTTACCCACATGGACATTCATCAGAATGGTTGAGTTTGCCCCAATAAATACCCTGTCGCCAATCACAATGCGGCCAAAACGAGCATATCCTGTATGATGCATAATGGAAAAGTCATGTGCAATTAGTTGTACTTTATTGCCCATAATCACATCATCTCCAATTTCAATTAACCAACAATTGGAAGGATCGAGCCGCGTTCCTGTTTGACGGCTGAAGTTTTTACCCACTTTCATCCCTCGTTTTACATAATACCTTGTGGGAAGGTCGCCATATTGGAGGAAGGCTTTTATTTCAGCTAATAATCCCATTTTAGTAATAGTATTAAAATAGACAAGTCACTAATTCTTCATAATTGCATCCTCAAAAACTTCTACCAACTTGTCTATATTATGATATTTCTGCCCGCATTCATATCCTTTGCGAGCAAATTCAGAAATCATTTCTGGTTGGTCAACTATACAGGAAAGCGTACTGAATATTTCATCTACTGAGGTACTAACAAACCCGGCATCTTTTTCTTTGATATATTCAACAGGCCCTAAATCACCATTACCTATTGCCCAAGTACATTTACCTGAACCGAACAAATCAGTGATTTTTGTAGAGAATGACAATCGAGCGACCAAATTCTCATCCGAGAGATCCTCAACAAACAACAATACATCCGACCGTTTCATCTCTTCAAATACTTGGGAATAGGGAATTTCACCCCTAAAATGGCTTGCTGGCGAACACTCTATCTCTTTTATAGTTTCTGGAGTCAATGCAGAGCCAGAAAAAACATCCATTACAACCTTAACTCCATTTTCATTGATTTCCTTTATCGCTTTAGCTACGGAAATAATAGTTTTGTCGCGATTGATATACAACTTACCAGCATATAACAAACGAATAGGCGTATGAGGCTGATAGGGTACGAATTCAGTATCACAAACCATCGGCTTAGACAACACAATTGAGTTGATGCCGAATTCCTTGTCACACTCGCGTTTCATCTTAGGACATACTGCAAACACCGTGTCGCAATGTCTAACCAACCATTTGACACTATGTCGCAGCCAAAGACGATGCAGTTTATATCCGAGCTCTTTGTTCTGCTTGAACGAGAAATTGTCATCATTGAAAAAACCTATCACTTTGGGATGTTTCTTCTTGATGATGTACTTGTTGATCCTGTTCAGATGGATGTAACTTTCAATAGGAAAAACCAGTACTTCGGGGTTAAAGTCGTCAATAAACTGTTTGAACTCCTTCGACTTCCAATTTCCCAACAGCCACACAAACTCTCTTGCCATTGTAGTAAACAAGTTCTTCTTTTGACTGTATTTGGCATAGCGCTCCTTCTCGCGTTGTTGAATGTCTGATGAATCCGTCTTGGTGTTTTCACTTGCGGCATCATAAAAGTAGGCTTCTCCTGTGGGCATTTTAAGATGCGTGATGCTCTTCATTACCCTTTCCTCATAGATATGGAAATATCTATTACAGCAAGGCGATTTGCTCTTGATAGCACGTAGATATAACGATGCTATTTTTGACTTGTCATATTTTGACAACAACATCGACCATGTGTCGGCACCTATGTCACTCCATCGGCCGACCGTTGAGACCAAAACACGCGGATATACTTTTTCGCTCATAATAAATACTAATAAAACAAAAACACAAACTAACTATGAACTACTGCCAGAAAAACCTATACGGTACCACACTGCCACCATTCCTGTTTGAATAAACAAAGAAAAAGACAATCATAAAAGCCACGGCAAACTTTACTATTCGTCTAACATTTGCATCGCCTATGCGATTGAAATCATTGGGAAAACCTACAATCATAAAAGGCAAAAAATAAAGCGAAAACCTAAAAGCAGCCGAGGACACCAATGCAAAAGCTTGAAAAGCGAATGCCAAGGTTGACATACCCAATACGACGCGAGACTCTTTTGAACGTCGTTTCATATAATTACGACTAAAAAGGAACAAGAACAACAAACAAACGCCATAAAAAAACATTGTCGTGGTAGAATACCCCTCATCTTCCAAATACGTCTCTGTATAGTGTTGGTCGTCCAACAAGCCAAGCATATTTGTCCAAAGGAACCTTGTACCTAATAGCGTTACCATTACAATTATCGTAAGATAAAGATAATAGAGTCTTAGATTCCGCATATAATAAAGAATTATCCCGAACAAGAAAATCAACGATGCGTGGTGGCAGAAATAGGCAAGCAATGCTAGCAGTATTGTTTTGATGTATTTTTTTTCGGTTAACGAAATGAAATAAAGCAGAACAAATGCCATCGACAATGTTTGCTTCAATCCAGCCAATGAAAAAGCATACAAACCTATTACCTCGAAACATAAAATGCTATAGAGTTTTCCCCTAGAATACCGATTGATAAACTCATATATAGCATAGATATATATCCCCGCAACTATTCCAAACAAAAATTGTATCGGTAGATGAAGAATCGAGCAAGTCTTCGCAAGTAAATAATACCCAGGATAATCCTTATACATTACCAAAACATTGGCGAACGACATTTTTGGCATAGCATTATAGTTTTCAATATAAGCAATCGTATCCGTTCCAACGGAGCTTCCTCTCAATGCTGCCAACAAGACCAAAACCAAACAAACCACCCTCAGATAATTTACCTCCATCTTGTTGCGAGATATTTTTTTGGGCAACCTCAACAAATGATCCTGTATTAGTAAAATAAAAAATATGACAAGTAGGTAAATTAGCATATTATTTCAACAGTCTCTTATAAACATTAAAGTAAGAGTTTGCCATGTTTTCTTCAGAATATGAAGAAATGGCTTTTTTGGAGATTTCAGATTTATCGTATGTCGTATCAAGACACTGATCCAAAGTATCGGATAATGCTTGAACGTCTCCATATTCAACAAAACTTGAATATTTTTGCAATGCGATGCTTTCGGGGCCTCCAGCTTTGAAACCCACAACGGGGGTTCCGCAGCAAAGCGATTCAGCGGTAACCATAGAGAAAGTCTCTCTTTTGGAGAACAAAATCGTTGCATCTGCCTCCGAATAGAGTTGTGATAACTCATCTTGGGTTTTGGCCTTACCCCACAATTGAACATTTGATGGCATATCCCCAATATTCCTTTCATTACGACTTGCCACAACAATGAATTTGTAATCAGGATGTTGTTTTGCCATAATGGGCACATAACGTCCACCTTTCAAATCCGTCTCTCCCAAACTGAAACATGGCGTTACAAATAGTACCACTTTCTTGTATTGTTCTTTATGTATGAGATCCTTATTGGTACGGTGATGAAAAACATTTGTATTTACCCCATTGGGTACATACACAACATTAAACTGACCCAAAACGGCAGACTGTCGTGCCCGTTTCGACAGCCAAGGAGACACAGCTGTAATAGTGATATTGCTGGGGTTAAATTGTTGGAAGGCTTTGAACATCTTTTTCCATGCCGTATGCGACCTGTCAAAAAACCATGAGGCTGTTTCTTGTCGATACACCGCACAATGATGACAGCCTTTTTTCCATTTCTCGCAATCGTAAGCATGGCCGCAACTCCCTGTGTGAAAGAATTCAGCGTGCAAAGTAACCACAGTCTTGATGTTGTTATTGGCGAGATATTTCAGCAAGTGATATATGTTGAAAGTAAATGAATTGACACAATGCACATGCACCACATCTGGATGGAACTTTTTTATAACTTTTACAACCCTACGATTTGAAAGGTATGGGCCACCAAAAGGGATACCGTCTATTCGAGCTAACAAAGCATTGACTTTGTGCTCTGCATTGCTGCATATCTTTGCAGAAAACCCATCATAATAAGCATCACCAATGCCATAGCAAGTGAACACCTCATGCCCAGCATCACGCAGCACTGTACTGATACTATCAACGATTTTTCCTGTGCTGCCTACTTTATAAACACTATTTACTTGTAGGATTCTCATGCTATTCCGTCAAAGCTCGTTTCAAAGCATCAATATATCCGAAACCATACCGTAAGTCTGGCTCCATATAGTTTCCCTCGCCCCACTCATTCCACGATTTCAGAAAGATGATACGGTCTTCCTCCGGCTTGTCTTTCACCTCATCAATCACCATACGACAATGCTTTTCAAAGAGTTCTGGCTCGCAGTTCTCGTAAAGATAGCCGCCGCGACCGCTACGCGGAGTGTGGTCCCAATTGGGAACTAGCGAAGGATAAACATTAGATATCTTATCTACCTCCCCAATAAACCTATCCAAAATTTTAGAGTAATCGTTGATAAATGGACGGTTTAATACATTATGCGAAATATGATTTACGAATCGTCTTACGATGTTGTTCGTTGAATAAAGGAAGTTGTCTAACCTAAGCACATTAACAGCATCAAAACCCAAATCAAGAATACTATAAATCGTTTCATTTGATTTAATATTTCTTGCTTGGCCAATAAAATGGAATCCTTCTAACCCATTTTTATGTGCCAATTCGTTCCACTGATGCATAAACTCTTTCCACCCTTCAAACAGCAAAGGTTGGTATATCACGAAAACCAATTTGCCCTTATATTTAAGGTAACGTGAATCTTTGAATGCATCGATCAGAGAATAAAAGTGTCGTTCATTATCTTCTTTACCAGGATATGTCATTTGACATAGCACTCGGTTTTTGTATGTGCCATCTTTATTCCATTGTTTATAATCCCAAGAAGTATTTGCCCAACATAAGCAAAACGGAAAATCGGGCTCGCCACTATTTACAACTTCATTAAACGGTCGTTCCAACTCTTGTTTTCCATTACCGAACCAATAATGGTAGTAACAGAATGCAGAAACCCCAGCGCGTTTCGCCATTTCTGCTTGTTTCTCACGAACTTCCGACAAACGCAAATCATAAAAACCCAAATTTGCCGGAATACGTGGTTGATAATGATTTCGATACAATTTTTTTGCTTTTGCTACATTGGTCCATTCTGTAAATCCCTCGCCCCACCATTTGTCATTATCCGGTGTAGGGTGATATTGTGGTAGATATAATGCTATAACTTGAGCCTTCATATTCTATGATTATTGTTTCCAATATGCCTTAAAACCATGATGTGTCTCTCTTTTATCTTTGGGTGGAAGTTGCATATAGTTCCCATAAAGATTAGTTAAATAGTCATTGTAGCCTATTGGAGCAGGGAACTTGCGACCTTCAAATTCTACTTCCACGGATGAGACATAGACCGATTTTTTGTTCATCTCCTTTATTCCATAGTGGGCAATGGTAGCAATTCCACAATAATCTGTTTCGCTTGCATTATATTGTTGCGACAATTGCTGTATGTGTGAAATATATTTCGTTGCCGAATTAATACCCAAATCATCGGTTAAATGCCAATAAGCGGTTGTCAAAACGCGCGCAATGGTTCGGATAATATTGCGTCCTTTACCATATTTGGCCAAAATAAAGTATAGTTTTCGCTGGTCAACCTCGATGTCATGGCACATCTTATTTGCAGTTGTTAAATCATTAGGAAAATTGTCAATAGGGAAAACATCTACATCAACACCAATTTTTTGGAACTTTTGGCGTAATGGCTCTTGTTTTATAGTGTTTGTGTCGATTATCTTTCCAAAAGCATATGGAAAATTATCAGTATTTTCAGAAGTCAATAATTGATATCGACCATCCTTGGGAAACTCTGAACAAAGCCTATTATATTCTTCACGAGGCATCATAATATCTATGTCATCATCCCATGGAATAAATCCTTTATGACGTATTGCCCCTAACATGGTTCCTGCACAAAGCCAATATGTGATTTTCTTTTCTTTACAAAAAACATCAAGATAAAGCAAAATATCTAATGCACATTGCTTTACCTCCTCTATTGTCATTTCTTTCATGGTACTTAATTATCGTATAAATTCCTATCATTTATCTAAACCTGATCGATTTTGTCCTAGCCACAAACCCATCCATCCAAATCCCAGGACAAACGAAAAGCCCGCTTGTACCTAATATGGTAAAAATCGACCTTTGATAGCCTTTAGTTTTGTTTACCAACTTCAACTTATCCTCCACATTCAGATAATGCAATTCCACATTTTCATCTATATCCATTGGGTATTGCGATTGGCCTGTTGCCATGCTTTCTTGGAAGCTGCGGTTAAACTCTACCACATCAATGACGCAATCGCGCATAGCCTGTCCACGCTGTTTGCGGTATTCTTGGTCATTTACAAGCCTCACCGACTCTGTCACAAGAGCGTCCATATCGGTGAATGTGATGCTTTCCTTGTGTTTCTGGCAAACCACCTCTTCCACGATGCCTGACTTGCTATTGGCGTATGCCAAGATGGGAAGGCTTGCATGAGCGGCAAACTGAGCCATTAAAGCCCCAAACTGGGGATAACTGCTCAAATAGATATCACTATGTTTGTAACACTCAAAAATATCATTGCGCTGTCCTATCGGGATAAACCTTCCCTGAAGACCGTATTTCTCAATAAGACCTTTTAGCATCTCCATATCACCACCTCCGGCAAATAGTGTTACCACGTTAGGATTAGCATCCAAGATGGCTTTGTTGAGCTTGAAGAACGTGTCATTCTCATCCATAATCTTATAGAAACTCGCGCCCGAGAATATTTTCACCTTGCCTTCCACTTCCATTGGAAAACCCGCAAACTCGGTCGCTTTCATCATCGGATAGTAAGGCATAAGCAACACCCTATCCCTTGGGATACCACGCCGCCCAACAGAAAGCGAGGCTCCATAATCCCTAAACTCAAAAGAATAATCCAAACAACCCGCACCCACCCAATAGGCATGGTCGGTAAGGTTAATCTGGTATTTTGTTATCTCTTTAGGCAAAGCATAAAATGCCGTCACCGCCTCAACTGCACTGGGATGGATATGCATGAACAACTTGTCGGGGGCGTAATCCATGATTGTGTCATAGACAAACTGCGCTTTGTCCAAACCACTCTTGCTTCGTGGCACTACAACGACTTTTGTTTTCGAATAATCATACAGCGTCTGCTTCAATCGTATTGAACGGGGATCCTCTAAACCGAATTCTGTTATGTAAAGCATCTCCCAACCTGCAGCAATAATAGCATCCACGTATTGCATCGTCAGCCCTTGGGCATCTTGCGAGAAGGTGTCGTAGAACACACAACGCGGTTTTCCCTTGAATGTCTCCCGCTTTTGAACGTTACCGCTCAATTGTTTCAGCATGGCCTCTATTTCCTCATCAGTAAAGCCTATATAGAAGGTATAGGCCGTGCGAGCTGCTGCGTTCAAGTATTTCAAGCAGGAGTCGTACCGCTTCCGAGCAAGACTGTTTTGGGCTTTTCGTTTGAACCTAGTGAAAAGCGATTGTATGTATTCTTCCGTCAGCGTCATTTCTTCATCCTTGACTTAAGCGATGACAACAATCCCATGCGTTTTTCAAGTCCCGAAAGAGAAATCCACGCAGATATACCAATAATCAACGTACCGAAAATATATTTCATCCAATCGACTTTAAGGATAACCGTGAGCGTCACACAAACAGCCAACAATAATAACTGCATTAGAAACGCCCTATTGAAATCGCCAGAAAAATTGAATCCATACCTTTTATGACTGATAATATAAACCTGCAAGAAATAGCACAGGAACGTCAAAGCGTATCCGATACCAATACCTTTCAGTCCCAGCAGCCAATAGCCTAATATCTGGAAGCCCAAACTATAGACATTGACAGCCGTTTCGTTAATCATAAACAATTTTGATTCACCTTTGGCGATGAAAATGAACGATATGGCCCAAGAAGCCATTTTGAACAACATCCCACTAGCTGCCCAAATTATATAATCGTTTGCGCCAAGGAATCTTTCTGAATATAATAGTCTGACTATCCAAGGGACAAAAACAATGCAAACGAGAATCAAAGGAGCCAAAATCAGAATGCCAATCTCTCCCTGCTGGTTCATGATAACGCAACACTTCTTGTTATCCTTGTTCACAGCAGAAAGCCTTGGGTAATAATCTGTTCCCATAGCCGAAAAAACCATACCAATGTATGTTGTCATAATGGCAAATCCAGCTTGGAAAAGTCCCACCTCATCGATGCCACCTTGACGGTTGATAAAACTACGCAGGATGTAGGCAGACAATGCAACTAAAATGCCGCTTACGCTCATGGCAATGCCCATTTTTAGCATCTGCCCGCCTTCTTGAATCACCTCCTTTAAAGAGACTTTGACGGGTTCGTATGGTACTTTTCGGGAAAAATACCACGACAAAAGCATGGCAGTAAACGCTCCAAGAATCAGGTTAGGAACAATACCTTTGATGCCTAGCCAATAATAGAGTGGCACGCAGATTACCAATCCCAGTAAACTCCCCCAAACCGATGCACGCGCCAAGTATTTAAGTCTCCGCGTCCCTTGCAAAATCACATTCTGACCACCACTTAACTGATGGAAGAGCATAATAACCGAAAGAAATATGAACGAGAGTGTGTAATCATAGTTCCCAAAAGAGGTTTTGCTTAAAATAGGAGAGAATCCTATGACACACAACATGCCCAACAAACCAGTAAACCACACCAATTTCCTGAGCACCGTCACAATCCTATTGACTCGAGCTTGGTCACCGCTAGCATGGGCTTCTGACACATCCCTCACAGCGCTTTGTGAAAGACCAAGCTGCGTGATACTTTGGATGAGCGAAGTGCCAGAATTAAAAAGCCCAACAATACCCACACCCGTGGTTCCAATCAAGATGGCTACTATCTTCGAGCGGATGATGGAAATCAAAATAGTAAAAAACTTCACTCCACCAAACAAAGACGTCGCCTTAAAAATACTGCGGTAATCGGATTTTGTTTCGTTATTTGTTTGATCCATGTCTTTGTTTCAGAACCTATTAATCAGCCCCACAATATATTCCGCCTCTTCCATTGTTATCGCCGGTCCAATCGGCAAGCTCAATTCCATATCATGAATCTGCTCAGTAATAGGATATATTCTTTCATTCCATTCCTTGTAACATTCCTGTTTATGAGGTGGAATAGGATAATGTATCACGGTTCCCACACCATTCATCTTGAGATATTCCTGGAGCTCATCACGACGAGTGCATAAAATGGGGAACAGATGATAGACATTCTGCGCATCCGGCAATCTGTCGGGAAGTGTGATGCAATTGTTCTTTATGTTTTCGTAATAATAGGCAGCTATTTGTTTGCGGTGCTTGTTATCCTCGTCAAGATATTTCAGTTTCACATCAAGCACAGCTGCTTGAATCTCATCCAAACGGCTGTTGCGTCCCGTGTATTTGAACACATACTTCTTTTGGCTTCCGTAGTTGGCCAAAGTACGAACGGCTTCAGCAAGTTCCTTATCGTTGGTTGTCACAGCACCACCATCGCCTAAGGCTCCTAGGTTTTTGCCAGGATAAAAGCTGTGACCTGCGGCATCGCCGATGGAACCCGTCCTTTGCTCACCAAAACGGCAGCCGTGCGCCTGCGCATTGTCCTCAACCAATTTGAGATTGTATTTCTTGCACAATGCACCAATCTTCTCTGTATAAGCACAGCGTCCATATAGATGCACTATACAAATTGCTTTGGTCTTTGGGGTAATGGCTGCTTCAATCTTGTCATCATCGATTTCCAAGGTGCTCCATTTGGGCTCCACAAACACGGGTTTCAAGCCGTTCTCGGTGATGGAAAGGATTGTGGCAATATAGGTGTTTGCTGGGACAATCACCTCATCGCCAGGTTGCATCACGCCCATCTCGATATAGGCACGGAAGATCCAAATCAGTGCGTCAAGACCATTGGCACAACCAATGCAATATTGTGTGCCTATATAGTTGGCATAGTTCTCTTCAAAGTGCTTGTTCTCCTCGCCTTGAAGATACCAGCCGCTGTTCACCACGCTAGTCACGGCAGCATTAATCTCCTCACCGTGAAGTGCTGTTACGTCTTTTAAGGAAAGAAAGGGTATCATATTTATAATATATTCGAAATTTGGATTTCACAAGGCTCCAATAATAAATTTAAGTCTTTGGTGCCGAAATAGCCATTCTGCGACAATCAAAAATACTGTAACTATAGATGACAAAATAAGGAACCTAATCCACCAACCAAAATCCATAATGTGTGTCCATAGTAAAAATTTAGGGGATTAGCTTAAACAATAATAACTATTGTATTAAGCCTCTTTGCCGAGCCATCGGCTCGTTCAAAACCTTTAGCGATGTGTCTTTGATGTTCCAGGTTTTGAACAGCACCTTCATCCCGCTTTTCAATGCATCACTGACGGGAGGCAACCACGACTTGTTATGGTTTTTTATGACAAGATAAAACAGATAATCCACGTTTTTCGGATTGACATTTTCAACGGCTTCGGGAATGATACCCTTTTTGTGCCGGATCAAAATGGCATTCAATATTTCCATGCTATCATGGAACTTGGCTACTATTTCCGAGACATTGGTTTGGAAATCAACAGTGTTACTCGGTTTGGAGAATGATGTCTTCGCCTCAACCATAGCCAACTTTGATTTGTTATCCAAAGTGACAAACTCACAGCTTGACATCCCCGACAATTGACCGAAAAAGCCAGACTTTTCCATCAGAAAGGTCTTGCTTTCGTCAACCTCAAACTGCATTCCCGATTCCTCAACAATCATCATAATTCCAATTCCTCCTCAAACAAACGAATTGATTCACCAACAATCGGATTGTCGGGCATTTCATTCTTCAAGTCATAGCGACAGCAGCTTTCATCAAAAGAATAAACAGGAATCGAAGTGTTATGCTGATGGGCGATGAGATACAATTTTTTTATCACAAAATAGGAATGGGAAGCGATGAAAAACTGCAACCCAGCCTTGGCCAACATGAAGATGATATCTAGAAATTGTGAGATCAGTTCCGGATGCAAGGCCGATTCTGGCTCGTCAATAAAAACGATGGAGTCGCGTGAAAGATAGTGATTACCCAACAACAAGTCCAGAATAGACAGTTTCTTGATGCCTTCCGAAGTAACCGCGATGTCGTGTTCCATCTTTTTGCTGTCGCGGAAAATCCATTCGTCTCTATCCTGATTATATTCTATTCGCCCTCCTATGATGTTCATCAACTTGCCTCTCGAATCCGAAAATGCTTTGACGTTCTTTCCCTTCCGCGTTGGCTCTAGGGCCTTGGCCAAATCATAATAGGTGTCGTCAAACCCGAACTCGCTTCTTTCTCTTGATGCCAAGATCACCTTCCTCAAAGAAAGAATCTCCTTTGCTGGAAGGAAGATGGAATTAGTTTGTGTCGGCAAAAAAGAGCTGCTATAATTTTGGGATTGAATCTGTTTGACAGCGGCACCACTAAAAGTGTATTCGCATGACTGCACCCCCGATTTAATCTTCACATGCATTTTGTTTCCCTCGCCCTTTTTAACGATTTTGCCGAGCGCATTCACGTCAAAAGTATTGAGTAGTTTGTCCGAGAGTAGTTCGCCAAATGACTTTGTTTCGTTTCTGCCTCTATTGTTTTGCTCAACGGCTTTCGTAGTGGCATATAAAGTCTTCAACAAGAAAGTCTTTCCTTTTCCGTTATGCCCGATTAAAAGGTTGATTTTGCCCAAAGTCTTGGAATCAAAATGACCAATTGGACCTGCGTTTTCTATGGCGGCGGTATTAATCATAGCATCAAAGAATTATGGCGCAAAAATAAAAAGAAATGTTGGATAGGCAAATTAATAGTTTATGATTTCATTTCGTAAAAAAGGAGAATCATGTTGTTATATACTTTTCGTAAAACTCCCTTACCTCTCCAAAACGGAACACTTCTCCATGCCCAGGATAGACTTCCACATCGTCCTGAAAACTGTCCAAAATCATCCTTACACTTTGTTTGAAATCATCTTTATCCCCTCCATGCCGCTTCTGGATAAATGGTTTGGTGTCTTTCAATATTGTATCGCCACTGAACATTATATCGTTGAAAAGAATGATATTGCTGCACGAAGTGTGTCCCGGAACTTGAATGAAGCGTATCTTGTTCTTTTGCCAGACTAACTGGTTGTCATGCTCATCAATGATGAAGTCTATCTTTTCAATACTATAAGGCTCGGGCTTGCCAAAATACAGCGCGCTAAAATAACTCTGCGGAATGGAGGTCAATCGGGCGGTTTCCTTGCTTGCAACGATTTGAATATCTGAAAAAGTCTCTTTTAATGCATTGACACCCCAAACATGGTCAAAATCACCGTGTGTCAATAATATATATTTTGGAACCAGACCTTTGTCCTTAATATAACCAATAATCTCCGCGCTACCATTGGTACCTGGATCCACCACCACGCACTCCCTTGAACTGTCATCCTCTATAATGTAGGTGTTGGAAGGAACAGGACTGTTGATAAAGCGCCGTATTCTCATACTTATCTCAAAGTGTAACCACCGTCAATGACCAATGAAGTACCTGTCACCAACTGGCTGGCATCCGAAAGATAATAAATTGCTGCGTATGCAATTTCCTCGGGCTTGGCAAAGCGCCCAAGTGGATAGTTGGCACGGATTTCATCAATCACATTATCCAACGTGTATTTCTTTAACATTTCAGTCTCAACGAATGCTGGCTGAATGCAATTGACGCGAGCTTTTAATGTCAGCACTTCAAGCGCAAGAACTTTAGCAAATTGATTCACAGCCGCTTTTGAAGCAGCATACATGGCATTGGATACAGATGGATAAAACGCTGACACGGATGACATGAAAACCACAGAGGCAAATTTATTGATCTTTTTATTCTTTAATAACGCTTGTATCAGCATTGCTGGCCCTGAGAAATTCGTATCCATCATCTTTGAAATAAAATCATTATCAAGTTTTTTGATAATAGATTTGTCATTTATTCCAGAATTTAGAACGATTCCATCCAATTTATCAACACTTTCTGCAAGATGTGTGACATCCTCTTGTTTTGTCAAATCAGCAGTTATTATCTTATGTTGGCCACCCGTCATCATCGACAATGTTTCTTCCAGACGTCCTTGATTACGCGCAGTGAGATAGACAGTGGCTCCGCTTTTTGAACATTCAACAGCTATCGCCTTACCTATTCCCGATGATGCCCCTGTTACAAGGACAACCTTTCCTTCAAGACTAAATGGATTGTTCATTTATTGAAATTTAGATAGTTACTAATTCCGAGCAAACAATATCTTTATCTGTTGTGAAGCAAGTACTGGCGTAAGCCAAGCCTCCACCAAAACCACAAGCTACACTCTTTTTTTCTCCCAAATCATTCCTAAGTCGGCAGACCATCATCAACGGAATGGCTGTCGAGGAGGTGTTGCCGTATTCACGGATGTTGGAAGGGAATTTTTCAGGCGCAAACTTCAACTTTTTGATAATCTTGTCGTTAATCACCTTGTTGGCTTGGTGCAACAGATAATAATCCACTTTTTCATCCTCTATGCAGAAAGTCTCCATCAGCCTTCTAATGCTTTCAGGTGCCCTCTTAATGGCGAAGCCAAAGATGCTTGCACCATCCATATAGGTCTGAACACCATTTCTGGTCACCCCGTCCTCGCATTTTTCATAATCGAGGGAATGCTCGTTGAACGGATTACGGTAGCCTCCGTCACGAATCCATACCACATCGAATTTGTCACCCTGGGTGTTCAAATCGAAATACATGGGTGAGGCCTCTTCGGAAAACTCCAAAGCAGTGGCCGTGCCAGCATCACCCGTAATCAAGTTGACCTTATCGAAGGGTGAACGCAACTTGGATACCGTTTCACCAGTCAGCAATAAAGCCTTGCGCAGCTTTCCAGCCGACAACAGAGATGACACCACAGACAATCCGTAAATCCATCCCGGGCAGCTCATCGACACATCGAATGCCAAGCATGACATAGACAATCCAAGACGGGCTTGAAGAATACATGCTGTCGCAGGGTATTTATAATCAGGTGTTTGGGTCACAAAGACCAGACAATCGATTTCTTCCCTATTCCAACCCAAATCTGACAGCAACTTTTCGGCAGAAGCGAAACACAAATCGGAAGAACAGGTGTTCTCATCTGTGACATAGCGGGTGTCAACGCCCACCATTTCGATATATTTCAGTTTCTCCTCTTCGGTATCGAAAAGTTGGGAGTTTTTGTTCTCTATCTTATTTTTCGGAATGCAAGCGGAAACACCTGCAATACGGACATTTTCAACTTTAAATGTAGCCATGGTTATAATTCAAGTTTTTTTGCGGGATTTCCCAAAACGGTTTCGCCATCTTTCACCTTGCGGCTCACCACGCTACCAGCCCCTATCGTGCAACCCAATCCGACTTTCACATCAGGATAGATGATGGAACCCGTAAACAATGATGACTGCTCGCCAATTCTGTTCCTGCCGCACAACTTCACTCCTACGTACAAATGGGAGCCTTGTTCAACAACGCCATCATGACCGATGTTACAGTGATCCTGTATAATGACATCGTTACTGATAACCGTGTTGATTGAGACGGTTGAGAAAGCTCCTATGATAATTCCTGTGCCCAATTGCGCTGACGGAGCGATATTGGCCATAGGATGAATCACATTGATGAATTGTCCACCTTTCTCTCTAATCACAGCGGTATGAACTAACCTGTCAGCAGGCTTCACATCGGCACAGATGAAAACATCATCGGGCTCGATATCATAATTCTCCACATCATCGATATGGCACTTGATGTCCCACTCAACCCCATAATCCTTGCACAAGGTAGCATACCAATGTACAATCTGACCGATGTTGCCGGTTCCAATGATTACTAAATGCTTCATATTATCCTGGCCAAATGTTTTGAGGGTCGTCTTTCACAATCACCAAATCGGGACAATGGATCTTTCCGACTTTCATCATGGCAGATGCGATGGAGAAACCACCTCCAATAGCAGTGGAAAGAATGTTCTTTCTGGTATCCGTCCCAAGGATATCTTTCATTTCGGTGACCATTGTAAGAGGAATGGAAGCACCAGACGAATTGCCAAAATTCTTATAGGAGAAGAAGGCTTTTTCGGCAGGAATCTCGGCTTTCTTCAACACCCTGTCGCAAAGATACTTGTTGGCCTGGTGCATAACGAAATAGTCCACATCCTTTTCCTTGTCGATGCCATAATGCTCCACGAGAGCCTTGACCGACCTTGGAAGGTGCTTGTTGGCGAAGCCAAACACATCAGTACCGTTCATGATAAGGTTGGTCTTGTTGCGACGTATGCCGTCACCACAGTCCTCAACCACAAACGACTCGGGAGCGATAGGATGACGGTAACCGCCGTGAGGAACATAGACAGACTCCAACTTCGAACCGTCGGTCATAAAATGGAAGTCAAGCGAGTCGCCTCCTTCGGGCGCATACTCCAAAGCCGCTACAGCTCCGGCATCACCAAATATCATATAGGTACTCTTGTCCTCGTAGCTCACGTTTTTCGATTGGGTGTTTCCCACCAGCAACAATCCTTTCTTGAAACTGCCTGTCGACATCAGGTTGGCGATAATGCTCAACCCATACAAGAAGCCCGAGCATCCATGGTTGATGTCGAACGCCATACATTCTGTAGGCAACCCGAGACGATTTTGCAGAATGCAAGATGTCGAAGGTAATTTATAATCTCCCGTATGAGAAGCAAATACAAGCAAGTCAATCTCCTGACGGTCCCATTCGAGTTCTTCTATCAGTTGGTTGGCTGCTGCGACACATAGGTCGGACGTACACTGGTTGGCAGAGGCACGACGACGACGTTCAACACCCGTGGATTCGAGGAAATGCTCTATTTGTTCGGGCGACATGAGGTCGTAGGTGTCCGTTTCAATAACCGTTTCAGGCACTCCGGCGGAAAGTCCGACTATCTTGATGTTGTTAATGCTCAGAAATGACATATTATGTTTTTTCTACGTTTTATTATCAATTGGTTTGAGCCATCGCATGAAGAGCGATGGCTCGCTCCTTTTCATCACATTGCGCTGACCGCGTTGTAGAGTTCCTCGATGGTCTTTGCCGCACGAAGGTCGGCACCCGTAATCTGAACGTCCATTTCGTCATCAATCATCGAAATGATGGACAAGGCCACAAGCGAGCCCCACTCATCCAGTTCCCTGTAGTTGGTGGCAGGAGTGAACTGCTCTTCTGGGGTGTCGTCAAACTCGGCAGCGAATGCCTTTACAAATTCATCTAATGTCATAATTTTAATTATTTTAATGATTAATAATAAAACGATTATTCTTTTACTTCTTTGAAATTCTTGATTTTGCCTTTATAGGTATCTATGTCGAGCAGAGACTGCTGATGCAAGTCCGGGTACATCCGATGCACTATCTTTTCCAATGTATCGTCAGTGCCCACCTCGTAGAATTCCGTCACGCCGTTGGCAACCATATTGTTAGTAATTCTGGTCCACTGCACAGGGAAGGTCATCAGTTTGATCTGATTGTCAAGTATCTCCTTGGGGTCGGTATGTGGGTTTCCATCTGCATCTTGATAGATGGGTATTCGAGCCTCTCTGAAATGCAATTTCTTCAACTCTTCTCCCAAAATCCGGCCTTCTTCGGCAGAATTAGGGGAATGGCCCACACCTTTCTGCGGAAGTACCAAGGCACGCTTGGCACCCATTTCTTTCAGTATCTTACAGGCTTTCTTAACAGATGCCCTGGCACCGGTAACCACCAACTGGCCTGGACCGTTATAATTGGCAATGTATAGGTTTTCACCATCTTCATCACTCACTTGCCTCAACACTTCAAGCACCTGTTCTTCAGGTATTCCGATGATGGCGCCCATGGCACTGGGATGCTTTTGGAAGGCTTCGTAAAACACTTCGCCGCGTTTCTTAATGAAAGGCACAGCCTCTTCAAAAGACAACACACCCGACACAACCAAGGCAGAATACTCGCCTAATGAGTGACCTGCCACGCAATCGGCATGGACCTCGTCCTGTCCTGCGACCAATGCACACTCATAGAGGAAGATGCCCATCTGTGTGTATCGAGTATCCATCAGAAAACTTTCCGATGCCGTAAACAACACATCGGAAAAACGCTCGCCAAGGATGTCGTTGGCCTGCTCGAAAACGTCTTTAGCCTTCGGGAACTGCTCATACAAGTCTTTCCCCATACCTTCTTTCTGGCAGCCTTGACCAGGAAACAGAAATGCTTTCATACTTTTATTATTCTTTTATTTCGCCCATGACCAACTGCAACTGACGTACTTTCTTAGGCTTTACTTGTAGATAGGCCTCTTTGGTAAGCCTAAATGCTATATATTCACCCTTGACATCTTGGAATCTGCGGTATTCTTCCTTACCCCAACTGCGATTCAGTTTCACCACATGCTTGTTATCGACATGCACACCATCGTAGGAATCTTCCAAACCTAAATCCAAAATCTCAAAAGCTATCTCTTTGGCCATGATAGTCGCCGCAAGAACACAATGAATCGGGGCATTTTTGTCCATAATGATGCTACCGACAGTAAAGGTATCATCATGGATGCTGTAAAGGCGAATAAAACCTTGAGTCTTATTGTCGATAGCGACAGCAAAATAATACTCCGTACCGGCAGCCTCTCTTTCCTTATATTTCCTTATCCATTCTTTCTGCTTGTCAACGTCGCTGTCTGTATCATGAATAAAACGCGACAGACGTGGGTCTGTCCTCAACTTGACAATGAAAGCGGCATCATTTTCGTTTACAAATCGGAATTGAACACCATACTTCTTGTATGTAAAATCTGAAGGCAGCTTTTTTTCCATATTTTATTGTCCTCTAAACTTTAGAAATTCATTATAATCCCTAATGTAATCCTCCTTGTCATACACCTCGCTCGCCAATACCAAGCAAACAGCACCCGATGAGAAGTCATCAAGATCGCGCCAGATGCCAGGCTTTACGTACAATCCTTGATAAGGTCGGTTCAATGTGAAAGAACGTTTCACGTTGCCATCATCCAATGTCACACGAAATGAACCACTAGCTGCAATAATCAGTTGGTTCAACTCCTTGTGTGCATGGCTGCCTCGTGACTCTCCCCCAGGAACATCATACAAATAGTATACCCTTTTGACATCAAACGGAACCGTGCTCCCATTTTGGACAACCGACAGATTTCCTTTGCGATCACTATGATGTTTGTCCAGCTCAATTATTGTACAATCATAAACCGAATTCATAATATCATTGATTTATATTGTTCATAATCAAACATATAGTCTTTCTTGTCATACAATGTCGAAGACAATATCACTGCCAATGAGTTCGTCGAGAAATTATTCATTTCCCTCCATGTACCTTTTGGAACATACAATCCGTAATACGAACGATTTAAAGTATAAGTCTTCTTTTCTTTCCCATTGTCAACAATCACATCAAAACTACCCGATAAAGCGATTATAAATTCTTGATTTTCCTTGTATGCATGGCCTCCACGGGCTTCGCCACCTGGAACATCATAAATCCAGTAAGTCCTCTTGATTTCAAAAGGAATGTGCGTGAACTGCTCGATAAAAGACAGGTTACCACGAGAGTCCAAAAACCTCGGTAGTTCTATGATTCTGGCTTGATCCATAATTGCAGTTATCGATTACGTACTATTGTTCTTTTAAATGCTTGATACAGATCCTCAACGAATCCGTCCAATAGGGGATTGTGATTCCAAATGTCTCTTTGACTTTCGTCTTGTCCAACACGGAATAAGCTGGTCGCTTAACGGGACTGGGAAATTCATTGCTATGACACGGCTGGATGTCACAAGCTGTATTGCCGGCGCATTCTGCAATCATCTTCGTGAAATCAAACCAAGAGCAAACACCTTCGTTTGAATAGTGATATATACCTGCCCTACCATCAAACTTTCTGGTTTCCACAATATCAAAGATTACTTTTGCCAAATCGTATGCGTAGGTAGGCGTGCCCACCTGGTCAAACACTACTTTCAATTGCGGTTTTGTTGCCGTGAGATTAAGCATGGTCTTCACGAAATTCTTTCCAAACTCAGAATACAACCATGCAGTGCGGAAAATGAGATAATCTACATCTGTGGCTATTATTCTTTCTTCACCATGTAATTTCGTCAAGCCATAAACACCCGTTGGCGTGCCTTTTTGGTCTTCCTTGCAAGGTGTATTGTAAGGGTCGCCGCCAAACACGTAGTCGGTACTGATATGCACCAAAAGTCCTCCAACTTCCTTCATTGCACGAGCAAGATTCTCAGCAGCCTTGGCATTCAACAGTTCGGCCAATTCTGGCTCACTTTCTGCCTTGTCTACGTTGGTATAAGCAGCACAATTGACAATTACCTTTACATCTTTGTCAATCACAATGTTTCTTATTGCTTCAAGATTGGTGATGTCAAGAAAGATAGTTTCCTGCCCATCAACCTCAACAACATCGGTAAAGATGTAATGGTCTTGCGAACCTCTACTCACAATACGCATTTCATTGCCAAGTTGACCGTTGGCACCAGTTACCAAAATGTTCATGCTTAATAATTAAATGGGCTCTCAAAATCCTTTAGATTGGAATGATGCTTGTCTTTTTCTGAGAGAATAACATCTGATTCCAAGATGGGCCAGTTGATGGCAATATCGGGATCATTCCATGCAATGGCACCTTCTGCTTCTGGATGATAGAAATCATCGCATTTATACTGAAAGATGGCATAATCGCTCAAAACGGCAAAACCATGAGCCATTCCCTTCGGCACGAAGAACTGATGATGGTTCTCCTCGGTTAACTCACACATTTCGTACTTGCCATAGGTAGGTGAGCCTTTGCGAATATCCACCACCACGTCAACGACCTTGCCTTTTACCACGCGAACGAGTTTACTTTGCGTAAAAGGTGGCATTTGGAAATGCAATCCACGCAATACGCCGTAACGGCTACAGCTTTCATTGTCTTGAACAAAAGTGATGTTCAAGCCCGTCTTCTCCGCGAACTCCTTGGCATTAAAGCTCTCAAAGAAATAGCCGCGAGCATCCCCGAACACCTTAGGCTCAATGACAAAAACTCCGTCTATATTTGTTTTAATTATTTCCATGGTAATCGTTTGGCATCAAACATGCTCAAGTGTGTTCGCGTTCACTTCCTCTTTCATTTCATCAATAACTTTCAAAAGATATTGACCATATTGGTTCTTCAGCATAGGCTGAGCCAGTTCACGCATTTTCTCCTCGGTAATCCAACCGTTGCGATAGGCGATACCTTCGAGACAAGCTATCTTCAAACCTTGACGCTTTTCTATAACCTCCACGAATGTCGAGGCCTCAGCAAGCGAGTCATGCGTGCCTGTGTCGAGCCAGGCAAAGCCTCTTCCGAACACTTGCACCTTCAGCTCTCCGTCCTTCAAGAACTCCTGGTTCACCGTGGTGATTTCCAATTCACCACGAGCACTTGGCTTGATGGTCTTGGCCACATCGACAACCTTATTGGGATAGAAATACAGACCCACCACGGCATAATTGCTCTTGGGTTCTTTTGGTTTTTCCTCAATACTGAGGCAGTTGCCTTGTTTGTCAAATTCGGCAACACCATAGCGTTCGGGGTCGGAAACCCAATAGCCAAATACCGTAGCTTTCTTATTTTCTTCGGCATCCTTTACGGCATTGCGTAGTAGTTTTGTGAAGCCACTGCCGTAGAAGATGTTGTCGCCCAAAACCAGGCAGGCGCAGTCATCCCCAATAAACTTCTCGCCAATGATAAAGGCCTGTGCCAAACCATCGGGAGAAGGCTGCTCGGCGTACTCGAAATGCACGCCATAATCGCTACCATCACCAAGTAACCGCTTGAATCCTGGCAAATCATAAGGAGTGCTGATAATAAGAATATCACGAATACCAGCAAGCATTAATGCTGAGATGGGATAGTAAACCATTGGCTTGTCATAGATGGGTAACAATTGTTTGCTAACTCCTTTGGTAATGGGATATAACCTTGTGCCGGAGCCTCCGGCGAGAACAATGCCTTTCATGATTAAAGATGTTTGATGTAAGATGTTATGAAGTAAGAAGTTTGATGTTTAATTGGGGAAAGATTAGTTTTTATTGTTGTTTTCTTCCAGTTTTTTACAACGATGAACAAGTATCTTAACTAATTCTTCGCAATCAGTATATAGGAATTCGTATTGATCTTTGTCTATGTAGTTATTCCTATGAAGCAGATTTATCCAATACAAGGATTCTCTTGCCTCTTTTAATGCAATAAACGACTTGCTCCTAAAATCTGCTTTACTTATAGCGTTTATGGCTTCAGCATTATTAGCACCAATACTTGTGCCTGAACGTAAAAGCTGGTTGCTGAGATTAGCAACAGATTTTAGGTGTATCGGTATGCGGCCACCTCCCGTTCTCTTATGCCTTTCCTCTTCTCGCCGACACTCTTGCTCCAACAAGAAATCGTTCAATTTGATAACCTTATCACCAAAGACCACACATTTTTCCTGTATTTTATCTCCTATTTCGCTCATACTTCTTCAGTAATTTTAGATTTTAGATATAATAGGTTTGATGTAAGATGTATAAACTTCCATCTGTTCGAGAACCCCCACATCTTCCATCAATACATCTTCCCTCTAACCTCGACTTCCTAAAGCTTCGCCCCGTCAGTCACAAATCGTGTTGACAAAGGTTTGGTTTTCACATTTTTACAAGCAAACCGAATGCAAACCAATGCATCAATTTGCTTGTTTTGAATTTAGGGTACAAAGATAAAGGTTTTTCTTCTAAATAACACCATTTTATTTAAGATAATGAGGTATTATATCGAATTTCCCCGAAGAGGGGACAAAAAACAAGCAGACTCGGTTGGGCCGAATCCGCATGTTGGATGTATGTCTTCCCTTGTTTGCAAAGGATATCTCTTGCTTCTGCTATCTTTCTCTGAGTGACGCAAAACTACCCAATGATGGGCTGGCATGACCTTTTTTCGGGTTTTTCGTGTCTTTCGATGTTCTATGAGAACAGCTACTTTTCATAATAGCCTCTGTTGCTAAACTTCGACCCATGGATAATCCTATCCTAACCAATGATAATGTCGGCTTGGTCGGCAATGGTCTTGATAAACCCGACATAGCCAGTGCATGCTACTACAATGTTCATGGGTGTAGTTTAGAGTTGAGGGTGTAGAGGCAGTTGTGAGTTTAGAGTTGTAAGTTGAGAGTAGATTCTTTTAACGGCATCGCCTTGTCAGTCACAGATTGTGGTGGCAAGGGGGTAGAGCCCAAGAGCCACAGAGATTTTTTTAGATTTATATATGATTTAATGATAAATTTACCTGGATCATCAAACTTATGTCCATTGCCTCTCTCACATAGCTTCACCCCTATAAAGAACATAAGTTCGAGGCCCAGTGAACATAGGTTCATTTTTTCGGCTGTTCAGCGTCGGAGTTTAAGGTTTCATCGTCGGCAACATCGTTTTTGGCATCTTCCTTATCATCATCCTCTGGGTGGGTCTCCTTTTTTTCTTTCTTCTCTATGTCCTCTTTTTTCTCTTCCTCCTTCTGGTTTTCTTTCTCCTTTTCGGACTGGTTCTTCTTTTTCTTGGCTTCCATGTCAGCTCTGGCTTTCTTGGCCTCTTCTATCATCTTCTTTATCTCGGGCGAAAGCTCAACCAAAGAAGGCTCTGTTTGTTCTATGGCCTTGACCAACTCAGGTATTTTTGAAGCAACTTCATTCAACACATATTTGGGATTATTGTTAAACTGATTTACTGTAGAAAAAATATTGTAAACATTTACAGTGTTTATTTTGATGTAGGTATTGCCATCCTTAGTTGAGGAGGCATAGTCAAAATCCATGACTATAGTATGGCCATCTTCGGTGGTCACGACACGCCTTTCACCCGTGTTGGAGCTCGCACTGGTGGTCACCTTGCCCGAAGCGGTGATATTATAGTCGATCGGGGTTTTACTGATGACATCCAATATGTCGTGGTCGCTCACTTTGCCGAAGGGCAACTGACGCCTTGCCTCCATAAACGCATGGGCGGCCACCAACAAGCCCAGCGTTCGTATGCTTTCAGGCTTGTCGGCAATCTCCAAGAGATTGATGCCATAGGTGTCTATCACAGCCCTGCTGCTTGCCTTTACGGCTTTTCTGACAATGAAATTCACAGGTGCGGGAGTGCCGCCAACCACAAGCTTTCTAACACGTAATCTGGAGTAGGTTTTCGCGTTCTTCCTGGTCACAGAAGCCGAAAAGAGGGATGGGTAGTGTTTGCGCCTGCCTACAATCTGGTTGATTCTCTCCTTCAGCCTTTCAGATGGAGGGACGGGTATCTCATGCTTCGGAAAGGACCCCAATCCGACTTTTGGTGGGGTCAACGATGTCTTTATCTCCAGTTTCTGTGGCGGCCTGTGTCTGGGTCGGTCTAGTCTTCTTCCCATAATCTTATAATGACAAGATCGAGGATTCTATTTGCTTTGGTAATTCTTTTTCTTCAGCAGCCGGTCAATGGCTTCGCGTGTGGCCTTTTGTGGGTTGCATCCCAATTCTATTCGATTTGAGTTTTGGCAACCGTCTTCGAAAACTTGAGCTATCTGCGTTGCATTGAACTTCCCGAACACGGACAAGCCATCTTTTTCGTTGCCGATATAATGGATGAGGTGCATCAACTCATAACGGTTGAAGGAGGGGCCTTGCTGTCGGCCCTGGTCATAGATGACGGCATCCACTTCAGGGAGGTCAAGGATGTCGGACCATAAGCGACGGTAATACTTTTTCCAGGACGACTTGACGAATTTTTCGGTTTTTACAACGTAGTCGAGGATGGCTTCGCGGAGGGCCTGCTTGTCCATTTCAACTTTGGCGGCCTTGGTGGCCTTGTCAGTCACCGGATTAGTAAGGTTGTTTATCACGATGGTGGCCGCAGGGTTGATCTGTCCTACCGACTCGATATGGAACTCCTGAAAGAAGGTTTCATGGTTGAACTTACTATCGTTGTCGTTATCCATAACTATCTTTTTTGGGGTGTAACTTGTTGATATATAAAATATGTATTGTAAGAAAGTTTTTGTAAACCTAACTTTTTACCATCAGCTTTTTCAGCACCTTAGTTTTGCAATCGAAATGAGTCAGAAAAAGATTCAAACGTTCTTTGACATATTGAAAAACAGGATGCGACGCGATCCTCTCTGTGAGGTATTCTCTTTCATCATTTGGAAAGCCTTACTGGCTTCCACCTGACGTATGCTACACCTTTCTATAAAAACAATGAATATCTAAAAACATTAAAACCATGATCGACTACAGTGTTTATATGCAGCCCAATCCCTTGGATGAGACTGCCGCGCCCAAGGCCTATGCCAAGGCGCAGATGAGAGAGCTGATGACTTTCAACAAATTTGTTAACCACATTGCCTCGCACAACGGTGTGTTCAGCCGCGGCACGGTGAAGGGTGTCATCTCCGACACCTGCTCCTGCGTGGTGGAACAGCTGCTTGAAGGCAAAAAGGTGCAACTCGGCGAACTCGGCTACTTCTGGATCTCGCTGGCCAGCAGCGGTGCCGAAACCATGGAAGACTTCACCGCCGCCAACATCAAGGCGGTCAACATCGTCTTCACTCCTGGTGAGGACTTCGAGAACCTCATTGGCAAGGCACACTTCAACGCCGTCTCGAGCCGCTCGGCACAGAGCGCCACGCTGAAGGCCGAAAAGACCGGAGCCAACACCGTCAACCTCGAGCCTTCGCGCTCCGCCACCCGCTCCTTCAGCAAGAAGGACGAGACGGCCAATGCTGTTGACAACGCCCGCAACGATGTCAACGAAAACGCTTAATCCTATCCATTAACATTCAAATTCAATTATCATGAAAAAGATCTTCAAAAAGCTCGCGTCAAAGTCTTCGAATGCGACGCCTGACCCAGTTCAGGACTCTCCCAAGAAGGCACTCTTGAAGTTCATCCTCCAGACCATCATCAACATTTTGGCGGCTATCCTTACCGCCCTCGGTGCTTCGAGCTGCGTGACCCATCTCTTTTAAACTCCGATGCCATGCGAAAGATTACCTTGATCATCATCCATTGTTCGGCGGTGCGGCCGTGGCAGAAGAGCGGCGTGGCCGAAATCGACCGCTGGCATCGCGCTCGTGGCTGGAAGTCGTGCGGCTACCACTTTGTGGTACTTCGCGACGGCACCGTCGAAGAGGGGCGCCTGATAGCGGAGGTGGGGGCGCACTGTCTCAACCACAATCGCCACAGCATCGGCGTCTGCTACGAAGGCGGCTTGGATGCCGAAGGGCGTCCTGCCGACACCCGCACCGAGGCCCAGAAGCGCGCCTTGCGCGTGTTGCTTGAACGTCTGCACGCCCAGTTTCCCAACGCCTTGATTGTGGGCCACAACGTGTTCAACCACACGAAGGCCTGTCCTTGCTTCAACACGTTCGAGGAATATGCTGACCTGCAGCCGTAGTTCTTCTTAACCTCCTTTGAGGGTTCGTGTCGCTCTTGTTTTGTGTCTTTTGTGTTTTTCGATGTTTAAATCTACAACGCTACCGAACTCAAATAGTTCAAGAACTCTTTCACATCCTTGAAAGATATTTCCTGCGTTTGCAAGGGAATCACTTTGGCGCGCGCCTGGGTGTGATTCACAGCATCCAGCATGATCTTAATATCCTCGGGTAAATCTCACATTGATATGTTCCTTGATTACAACCATCGTTTATGTTCTATTTGTTCCTAAATGGTTGGGGTGAATAATTCAAATTTCAATGTTCCCTTCTGTCATTTCAAATACTCATACACAAATATCGGGAAAGAATTCAGGATAGAGACGCTCTCCGACGGCTCAACGAACTGCTCACGCTGCGCCTTAAAGATGCGCTCCTGCGCTATCACATCCTTGGATAATGGCATGGTCTTGCGAACTCCGTTGCAAAGCAGGTTAGCCTTATACACATGCTGTAACTTTAGTAGATCCCAGTTACTCATCACTTCCTCGTCCGGCACATTGTTCTTATTGCCAATTAGCAGGAACGAGGAGTCGGGATAGTGGGAGAACTTGGCAGCCAGTTCCTTGAAATGGCGACAATCCTCACGGCTCACCACATAATCGTCAAACCGCTCGTCGGGCAGTTGCACGGTATAGATGATTGACTCTACCATAGGATAGTTGATGTATAGCTTGCCGTTTTCGGTCTCCTCGTTGAAGTATTGCAGCATTTCCATCAGCCGACGGTTCTGTTCCTCCATCGCGATGTGGCTGTTCTGGAAGTCGTAGTCGAAAAAAAGGTAAATCTGGCTAAAGTCGGATGCCTTGTAGCCGTCAAGAGTGTCCTCGCCACGTTGCTGCAACCGCTCCCGCAACACATAGAACAACTCCCAGTCGTTCTCGCTCAAAGCTTTGTAAAGAGAATGGAAGTCGGTGTTGTAGGTGCATACCACCACCGACTCCTCGCGCCTGAAATAGATCTTGCGCAAGGACTCAAAAATGGCAGGTTCCTTTTTCTTCCCCTCAAACACGAACAATATCATGACTCAAAACTTCCTCCACGATAGAGTTTCTCAATGTTGTTGGCCTGGCGCAGTTCCTTGTCGGTCAGGTCGCAGAGCGGCATTATCTTGTTGTTCTTAATGTAGAAGTTACAGTCAGGACGCAACAGATCGTTGGTCATCAAATAGGTATTGTGTGTGGTCACGAAGGCCTGACAAGGCATCTTGAACAGCTTCTGACACACACCATAAGAAAGCTCGAAGTGGTAGAACGCATCAAACTCATCAACAAACACGAAACTGGCCTTGTCTAAGGTCTTCTTCATCCAGATATAGAACAACTGTAGGGAACGGGTCCCCGTGGAGGCTATATTCTGAAATACGACTTGTTCACTGCCTATCTGGCAGAACAACATGTCGGGTGATGGAGAAGGATTCACAAATTGGAATTCCTGTCCGCTGACGGTCTTCAAGAACGAAGCAAAGTCTTCAATCAGGTTCTTCTTGATAATGAACTGTTCTATCAGCGTAACCCCAGTCTCAAATCCGATGAACTCACGTTCCTCCAAGCAGCGGAACCATAGCATGTTCTCCACAAACCGCTGCAGTTTCAGCAAATAGTGGTCCTCCGACAGTGGAAAACTGGTTATAAGGAAGTTAACGATGGAGACGTTATTGGCATTATTCTTCAAGTTGTCAATAAGCCCCTTCTCAATAGGAAACTGCTTGGCGTCAATCTCAAAGCTGGTCTTGCTCTTGAGGGCAAATACCTGACGTCCATCCACCGCCAAACGTTCTTCTATTAAGCGACCTCCTTTCACTTTGGAGTAAGAATATTCAACTGCTGTTTCACCAAACTTGAACTCGTACCAAAAACTTACAGGCTTGTTAACAGCTCCAGCATAAGCGAAGGAGTCGTAGTAGTCGCCCTTCTTCATCTTGTGCGAGATGTGGTTCACAATGTCGAACACGGCTAAACCAAGGTTTGATTTGCCCGAGCCGTTTTTGCCGTAGATGATGCCATTCTTCACCAGTCCGTCCTTGACAGCAAAGGTGTTGAAGCCATAATTGCCGGGGTTAGCCAAATTCCAAGTCAGTTTCTCGGCAAACCCACGAAAGTTTGAAACGGAAAATTTTTTCAGCATAACAGCAAATTTGATTATATTTAACGGCAAAAATACAACTTTATTTTAATGCATCCGTAAAAAATTTACGGAACGAGGATTGTCTGATAGTTGACAATTGAGAGTTTAGAGGCAGTGGAGAGTGTAGAGTTTAGGATTGAGGGGTTAGAGTTTCAACAAGAAAATCACTATTTTCCAAAAAAGGTGTGCATCTCATCAACAGTCAAGTTGCCGCTGGCGATGATACGCTGCTGCACTTGAATTAGGTCTGCTTCATTCAGTAGGCCACAGTATTTCATATTGTCCTACCGTCGTTTCCCTCAGCATCTCCACACTGGCTACCATGACAAGGAATTCATCTCACACCGCATAATACCCTCCCGTCTTCTTGCTGCCGCGACGTTCGATTTGTTTTCCTTTTAACAACACACGTATATGTTTATCTATCGTACTAAAGGGAATAGATAACTTATCGGAAATTTCTATCGCCTTGCATCCAGGATGCTCCTGTATAAATTCTAATGTCACTCTTTGAGCAGAATTTAATTCGCCATTTAATTCGCCATTTAATTCGCCATTTAATTCGCCATTTAATTCCTCAACTACTTGATGTTGCCGCAATGTGGCATACACCATAAACTCATTCTGTCTGTACTCCGGGGCTGGACAATCCGCTTCATCCATTTCTCTAAACATTCGGTCAACGCCTTCTCCAAACTCTTTCACCAACTTATATGCCCGCATATATTGGGCAATCTTAGGATTACGTGAGAAATGCATCTCTCGTATATTATACGTACGCACTAGACCAGGCAGAATACCAGGACTTTCAACGGTCATGTGGTCATCGAACAACTTTACTTGGATGTCCGTCCCAAGGATACTATAATCGCGATGCGCAATAGCGTTCACAATTACTTCTTTCCAGCAAAACTCAGGATACTGCACATCGGTCACAAACAAACCATCATGGCCAAGATAAGTGTGCTCCTTGATTTGTGTTTTCACAAAGGCAAGCACATCGCTGGTCATTTTCAAAATAGCTCCAGTGAAGATTTCGTCCTTGATGACATTCATCTCTCGACCTACTTTCGCTTCGGTACCTTCATAACGGATGACACGCACCTGTGCCCGTTGAAAGAATCGTTGCGGATTCTTGCCGAATAACAACACGGCGGCACCGCTAAGCACTTCAAACGTTCGTCCTTTATAATCCTCTTTCTTTATCAGATACCCGTTTTCGCGAATGTATGCCTCTGCACCCTTATTGTACCCAATAACTTGCAGATAATCCTCCAAAACAGGTAGGTCGATGTCCTCCCAACTTGCACTATTCACTGGGGCATCCTCATAATAATGCTCTCCTTTGGCATACACCAACTGCATCCGCTGCTCGAAATTCAACTTCTTTGACTTGTCGCCTACACGATAGTACACCTCGTCGGCTTGGTTAGCATGGACACGCATACTCTGTGGAACACCCATTATGACGATGTGGTTTGGTTTTCCATCGCAATCTGTCACCTCTAAATAATCGGTTGAGATAGCAATTGATGGCACACAATAGTCAAAACCCGCACGAAGCAATTCGTTCAGGTGTTCAATCTGGCCATCCACGCCCTTTATCGTACCATCATCTTCAATGCCTAACGCTATCTTACCACCATCGGCATTCGCAAACGCAATGATGGTAATAGCCAACGACTTGGCATCAATACGGATGCTCTTTCGGTCAAACACCTGAAACTCCGTACAAGCCTGTATTTCCTGAATTGTCATGATTTACAAACCGTATCTCTTCTATACAAAACTTTGAACAAGATCTTTCCGACTATATACTAGACCACTCTCCGCGAACTTCCGCAATCAAATTTCTAACAATCTTTGCATTTTTTTCTACAATGTCATCGAACTCAACTCATTCATGAATGCCAATTGTTTATGGCTCCGCCCCGTCAGTCATTTTCATAAGTTTAGAGTTGAGTGTTTAGAGTTTAGAGGCAGTTGTGAGTGTAGAGTTGAGAGACGGTGGTAAGTGTAGAATTGAGTGGTTCGAAGGGTAAAGTTTTGTTATGGATTTAAGTTAAACTCAACTTTTATTGCTGGCTCAATAGTCCTTTACCCTTCGTCGTAATAACATACATCTGCTTGGAGCTGTTCGGCTTGTCGGGTTGAGTTCTTTCTAATAATCCATTGTTGAGAAGCGGCATAATATAATTCTTCCTGAATTTGTTTCGGCTTGCCATTTGCAACTCTGTCATTATCTCCACCAATGTATGCTCAGAGAGGCAGAACGACAATATTTTTTTTGCTTGGTCCCAACTTGGTCCCAACTTGGTCCCAACTTGGTCCCAACTTAGTCCCTCACTTGTTTCTTTAACGTATGAACCATTAATCTCATATGTAGTCCAACGTCCATTGTTATTTCTCAACAATAAACCATTGTCTACCAATATCTTAAGGTCTTTCGCCACATCTACGGAATGTGTTTCCAGCAAAGGTTGTAGCCTTGAATTGGTAACTTGTTTTTCAACATATGCTGTACACAAAATGATTTGTTGATGAGAAGACAAGGATCCGTAACTCGATCCAAAGTGCGATTGCATAAAAGCCGTACACTCCTCTGGAAGCAAAGAAACCATCCATAAGTCCAAGTCAACTTGATGAAGAATAATATCTTCTCTCAAATCCGGCTTTCTCCAATTCTCCTTTTTCCACGCATCAAGAATGGTCGGAAACCCCGAACCGATATTATCTCCATAGCCAATCATTCTAAGCACATTCTGCATTCTTGGATTTCTGGCTTTTGAATTACCACCTTTATATATTACGGAAACAGGCAGTTTTAAGTTTCCTGGGTTAGATAATTTTAAACAATTCTCTTGTTTTTCAACCTTTAATACACCATTCATCAAATAATCTGAATGGATGATCATATTTGTCACTGCTTCTCTTACTGCCTTATGGACAGGTGTATCATCCACTCTTGTTATTCCTTCAAGAACAAACGGACGTCTCAAATCACTGGTAAGTTTCCTTATTACTATCTTGAAGAAATTGTAAAGATTATTTTCCCATCGTCCATCATACGTCACCCCTGTCCGACCATCTCATTCCAGGAAGTACGCTAGTTTTGTCGATATAATCCATACGAATATTGTCAAATCTTTCCCTAATTGGCAAACCTTTCCCAAACATCAACAATCCTGCCAGTGTAAGGCCTTCTTTACCAGTGTTTCTATCTTTGGTATAACAACCCAAATTGGTCAGGAAATGAATATTATCAACCGTATTCCAAACATGATCCGGATTCTTCAATTCAAACTCGGTCCTATAAGATCTTAAACTATCGTTATCAATGTCATCCAAATTATATCCCTCGATAAGAAAACCGTCATTACCAGAGTCATTAGAATCCCTTAGCATTTCCCTTACCTCTTCCTCGGAGCAATGATAGTCTCCTTCATAGTTTCTCTTATAAGCACCTTTGTATGGATTTCCGTTTATGAAGACAGGTCTTTGTCTATAATCCGCTTGAGGAATGCTGATCACTATCACTGTTTTCTTTTCTACTTCCATAGCATAGACATTGTCTTCGGAAAGAATGTTGTGATTTGTCTTTTCACTATTGATAGTATTCCAAAAATCTTTGATTATTTTATCAGCATTGGCTACGCCTTCCACTACAAACTGTGGAAAAAGACTGTCTGGTTCTTTAACTTCTTCGACACCAAGTATAATATCTCCACCTATCGTATTAGCAAATGCAGAATACGAAGACCAAATTGAATTAGGAAGACCTAAACCTGCCTTCTTACACTCAAATGATATTTTTTCTCCGAATCTTAATAATTCGAGTAGTTCCGTTTCTGTATACTTCATATAAAGTTTCTGCTATTTTTACATCATATCTTCCTCCTTCAACGCTTCCCAAGGTCCGTCTTTGGTTTCAAGGATGACGGAACCCGATTCGAGGCACTCCAACGAATGCCATTGTCCCTTGGGGACGCTGAGACCACAGATGTCGCCGCCCGCTTCAACGAGGATAGTGTCCGTAAGCTCACCCTTGTCGTTGTAATAGAGCCACTTCACCTTACCTCGGAGTACCACCACGGTCTCAGAGGTGTTCTGATGGCGGTGGATAGGCATCACCGTGCCGGGCTCCAAGGCGTTGAGCATGCGCTGGCTTGGGTCATCAGGCGTATTCCTCAGGTCAAAGTTCATCCTAAGCCTTGGCGAGGCCTTCGCTTGAGCGGTCAGGGCATCAAGTAATTTGGTATCTATGAGCATGTTTTTTCTTCACGTATCCCACGAATCTGCACGTATATTTTTCAGAATAATACTCGTGATACGCGCGATACGTGGATATAATTACTTCCGCCAAACCATCTTATTCACTATGCCCGTATAGCTCTGAATGATCTTCACCACCTTGGTGCTCACATTCTCATCCACGTAGTCAGGCACGGGGATGCCATGGTCGCCATTAGCATTCATTGTCACTGCCGTATCTACAGCTTGCAAGAGACTATCCGTGTCGATGCCGGCAATGAAGAAGCAACCTTTGTCCAAAGCCTCGGGGCGCTCCGTACTGGTACGAATACATACCGCCGGGAAAGGATGCCCCACACTGGTGAAGAAACTGCTCTCTTCGGGTAAAGTGCCACTATCACTCACCACGGCAAAGGCGTTCATCTGCAAGCAATTGTAATCATGGAAGCCTAGAGGTTCATGCTGGATGACACGCGGATCAAGTTTGAATCCGCTGGCTTCGAGACGCTTGCGGCTGCGCGGATGGCAGCTGTAGAGGATGGGCATGTCGTATTGCTCAGCCATGGCGTTGATGGCATTGAAGAGGCTGAGGAAGTTCTTCTCCGTGTCGATGTTTTCTTCTCTGTGGGCACTCAGAAGAATGTATGGCTTGACTATCTTGCCATTCGGCAAGGTCTTTTTTTGGCACACAGATCCCACGGATTTCACAGATTTTGCTGCTTCGCAGCCTATTTTATCATCTGTGTCATCTGTGCTATCTGTGTGACATAACCCAAGGCGTTCGTGAATATCACTGTTCATTATCTCTATGAGATTGTTGTGCAGCACCTCTGCCATGGGGCTACCTGTGACGTATGTGCGTTCCTTGGGCAGGCCACAGTCGGCCAAATATCTTCTGGCATGCTCGCTGTAGGCCATGTTCACATCGCTGATGATGTCGACGATGCGGCGGTTGGTTTCCTCGGGCAGACATTCGTCCTTGCAGCGGTTGCCGGCTTCCATGTGGAAGATAGGAATATGGAGGCGCTTGGCACCGATGACGCTGAGGCAGCTGTTCGTGTCGCCCAAGACAAGCACTGCATCAGGCTTGATTTCCACCATGAGTTGGTAGCTCTTGGCGATGATGTTGCCCATGGTCTCACCCAGGTCATTGCCTACGGCATTCATATACACCTCGGGGTCGGCGAGCTTCAGGTCCTTGAAGAAGACCCCATTGAGATTATAGTCGTAGTTCTGGCCAGTATGGGCTAGGATACAATCAAAGTATTGTCTGCATTTGTTGATGACGGCAGCCAGACGTATAATCTCCGGGCGTGTGCCGACGATAATCAATAGCTTTAGTTTTCCGTTATTCTTAAACATTATTTTGTCTCCACGTATTACGCGTATCTACACGTATCTGTTTTTCAATAGTGCAGATTCCTTATTATTTGATTACTTTATATCCATTTTTGAAATCACTTACGTCAAAGTTTACAAGCAATCCAACTGGTTTGTCAAGTAACTTCATGTACGTTCTGACCTGCTTGAAATGTACAGGCATAAGTGCTTCTACAGATTTTAGTTCTATAATTAAAATATCTTCAACTATGATATCAAGGCGCAAATCAGCACCAACAATTTCACCTTTATATACAATCTCAACTGTTACTTGTGAAGATACTTTTAATCCACGTAGTTTTAATTCATGTATCAATGCCTTCTCGTAAACACTCTCTAACAATCCCGGACCAAGGGCATTGTACACTTCAAATGAAGCACCAATCGCATCATATAATATCTTATTAACATCCATGATATACTCGCGATACGTGTGATACGTGGAATTTAAACTGGGTCGAAGAAAGTATCAGGTTTATTAGGATTAAAGACCTCGTTGCAGTACATCACCGTGACCAAATCCTCAGTATCAGAGAGGTTAATGATGTTATGCGTGTAGCCTGGGAGCATGTGCACCACCTCAATCTTATCACCACTCACCTCAAACTCAATGACCTCATCGGTGCCCTCTTTGCGCTCCTGGATCAGCCCATGCCCTTTCACCACGATGAAGAGCTCCCACTTGGTATGATGCCAATGTTGTCCTTTAGTGATGCCCGGCTTGCTGATGTTGATGCTCACCTGTCCGCAGTTGGCCAAATGCACCAATTCAGTGAAAGAACCCCTATCATCCACATTCATCTTCAATGGATAAGCAACCTTCTCCTTAGGAAGATACGAGAGATAGGTGGAATACAACTTCTTCGCAAAGCTTCCTTCGGGAATCTCAGGAATCATCAAGGTCTTGGGCTGCTCCGCAAAGCGATAGAGCAAATCCACTATCTCGCCTAACTTCACGTGATGGGTAACCGGACAATAGCAATACGGCCCTTTCTCCATCGGGAACACACCCAGACCGTCGAAATCGCAACGATGCTCCTTTCCTTGCAAGGCGTTCATCATCTCCGCCACCAGGTCGTCAATATAGAGCAGTTCCAGTTCCACACTCGGATCGTTCACGGTGATGGGCAGGTCGTTGGCGATGTTGTTGCAGAAAGTGGCCACCGCGCTATTATAATTAGGTCTGCACCATTTACCAAAAAGGTTCGGGAAACGATAGATCAACACTCGGGGTTTGAGTGGGCTCTGCGTATCGCGCGTATTACACGTATCTTTATCATCCGCGAGATACGTGCAATCCGTGGAGAGAAACTCCCTTTCGTAGTCAAGAAACAACTCCTCCCCTGCTTTCTTTGAACGGCCGTATTCCGAGTTGCCGAAGCGCCCCGTTAGCGAGGCTTGCTGGGATGAGCTAAGCATCACTGGGCAACGGTTGTTGTATTTCTTCAAGGTGTCGAGCAGGGTACTGGCGAAGCCGAAGTTGCCTTCCATGAACTCGCTCTGATCCTTGGGACGGTTGACCCCGGCCAGGTTGAACACAAAGTCGCAGTCTCGGCAATAGGCATCCAACTCCTCGGGCTTACTGTCAATGTCGTATTCGTAGACGGCATCTATCTTGAGGTCGCCGTAGCAGCGAGCCTTGCCGTCTTTTATGTTGTTGAGTTCAGCGCAGAGGTTCTTTCCCACGAAACCTTTTGCGCCAGTCACTAATATCTTCATTTTTTCCACGTATTACACGTATCTACACGTATCTATTTTCGAGATTATACTCGTGATACGCGAGATACGCGGAGATTTATTTCACTATATTCGTAATCCCATTTAACTCGTTTTGGATGTACTCCAAAGAGGCGATTTTATCAATAGTCTCCTGAAGGTTCAGCCTATAAGTGTTGTCGGAGTTGAACTCCTCGATAGTGGCAAGTTTCACGTCACCTTCCTTGAAATACTTGTCGTAGTTCAGGTCGCGGTTGTCGGCAGGCACACGATAGAAGTTGCCCATATCCTCCGCCTTGGCACACTCTTCTTTAGTAAGGAGGGTTTCGTACATCTTCTCGCCGTGACGGATGCCTATCACTTTGATGTTTTCGGCTGCTGAGCCTGTCGAAGCACCGCCACCCCACTGATGTCCAAACAGCTCACACACAGCCTCAGCCTGGGTCTGTATGGTGCAGGCAGGGGCTTTCTGCACAAGGATGTCGCCGTTTTGGCCATGTTCAAAGGCAAACAACACCAAGTCAACAGCCTCTTCCAACGACATGATGAAGCGGGTCATCTTAGGTTCGGTCAACGTAATCGGGTTGCCCTTGCGAATCTGGTCAATCCAAAGCGGAATCACAGAACCACGCGAACACATCACGTTGCCGTAACGCGTGCAACAAATCTTGGTGTCGCCTGACAGTCGGCTCTTTGCCACGGCAATCTTCTCCTCGATGGCCTTGGTGATGCCCATGGCATTGATGGGATAGGCTGCCTTGTCGGTCGAGAGGCAAATCACGCATTTCACGCCAGCATCAATGGCTGCATCGAGTGTGTTGTCTGTGCCTATCACGTTGGTCTTGACGGCTTCCATCGGGAAGAACTCACATGAAGGCACTTGTTTCAGTGCAGCGGCATGGAACACATAATCCACACCCTTCATGGCATACTTCAACGTGCTCTTGTTGCGCACATCGCCGATGTAAAACTTGATTTTGTTGGCCACCTCGGGCATACGGGCCTGGAAGTCGTGGCGCATGTCATCCTGCTTCTTCTCGTCGCGGCTAAAGATTCGGATTTCTCCAATATCGGTTCTCAAAAAACGGTTCAGCACGGCATTGCCGAAGCTACCGGTACCTCCTGTGATGAGGAGAGTTTTGTCTTTAAACACTGACATATATTTCTCTTTATCTTATTAATTACTTGCAATAAAACTCCTTATACCACTCCGCAAACTTCCTCAATCCCTCTCTCAGTGGAATCTTAGGCGTGAAGCCAAAGTCGTGCTCCAACGCAGTGGCATCGGCGTATGTTGTCGGCACATCCCCGGGCTGCATGGGTACAAGTTGCTTGTGGGCTTCGAAATCGTAGTCTTTAGGAAGCACTTCTGCACGAACAAGTTCCTCTTGCAGGATGTTGACAAAATCGAGCAGGTTCTCGGGCTGGCCTCCACCGATGTTGTAGATCTTGTAAGGCGGTATGGGCAGACCGTCCTCCCCGGTCTTGCGCTCAGGAGCCTTGGCCATCACTCGGGTGATGCCTTCCACAATGTCATCCACATAGGTGAAGTCGCGACGACAGTTGCCGAAGTTATAGATTTGAATGGTCTCACCTTTCAAGAGCTTGTTGGTAAAACCAAAATAAGCCATATCGGGGCGACCGGCGGGACCATATACGGTGAAAAACCTTAGTCCTGTGGTTGGGATGTTGTATAGTTTACTGTAGCAATGGGCAAAGAGTTCGTTGCTCTTCTTGGTGGCGGCATAGAGCGAGACGGGGTTGTCGACACGGTCATCCGTCGAGAATGGTACCTTCTTGTTACCGCCATAAACGCTGGAACTACTTGCATACACCAAATGCTCTACTGGATAGTATCGGCAGGCTTCAAGAATGTTGTAGAAGCCTATGATGTTGCTCTCCATGTAGGCATCGGGGTTCTCGATGCTGTAACGCACACCCGTTTGGGCGGCCAAGTTGACCACGATGTCGAAATGATATTCCTTAAAAAGCTGGTTTACCAGGTCGCGGTCGGCAATGCTACCTCGTACGAAGATCCAAGAAGAGCAAGAACCCTGAGCTTTCCCTTCTATCTGACGCAAGCGATATTCCTTGAGCGATGGGTCGTAGTAGGAATTCATGTCGTCAAGGCCAACGATATGCAAAAGCTCGCTGCCATTCAGCAACCGTAGCACAAGATTGGCACCGATGAAACCGGCAGCACCTGTGACAAGAACATTCATAACTTCAAACCAGCTTCATCAGTCACATTTTGTAGTGACAAAGGGCCAGTTCACTTTATCTTATGGCAATTCGAAAAGCAGTACGAATGCTTGTCTTTTGCCATCTTGAGATTTGAATACAAAAACCTGTATTCTCAAAATAAATCAAAGAATATTTCAAATCTTGCTGGTTTCCATCATCTTCCTCCATTTGAAGTAGCCAAAGACTGCGATGATGACATACAAGGCATAAAGACTGGCCTTGAAAGGGATGTCCTTGTAGAAATAAAGCACACTTGTGACGATGTCTACCACAATCCATACAAACCATTGCTCCAGGTACTTGCGCGCCAAGGCCCAGATACCCACGATGCTTAAAGCCGTGGTGAAGGCATCGGCAACAGGGACATTGGAGTTGGTGAAACGACTCAGCACAAAGTAGATGAAGGCCCAGATGGCCATGCCCACTCCGACCCAGATGAAAGCCATCTTCTTTGGCATGTGGCGGATAGGGAGCTCGGCGGCTTTCTGCTTGTGCCGCATCCAGGCGATGAAGCCGTAGACGGTCATGGCCAGGTAGTAGAACTCCATGCCGCAGTCGGCGTAGAGGCCTTTCTGGTAATAGAGCACGATGCCCAACGATTGCATCACGAAGCCCACGACCCACATCCAGACGCTGGCCTTGTATTCCAAGAGGATATAGGCGAGGCCAAGGGCGGTGGTGGTGATGTCGAGCCAGTGAGAGGTGAGGAATTCCACGTTACAAACGACCGTCAATAATATCCCTCGGGAGAATGCCCTTCACGTCATAGATGACCCCACCTTCTTTGGCAAAGGCCTTCACGTCCATATCCAAGAACTCCTTGTGTGCCACTGCGAGGATGATCGCGTCGAATTGGGCTTTCGGGACTTCGTTGGTCACCGTCACGCCATACTCCTGGAACACATGCTCGGCATTGGCCCAAGGGTCATAGACCGTGATGTTGGGTGTGTATTCGCGCAACGTGTGGTAGATGTCGACCACCTTGGTATTGCGGATGTCGGGGCAGTTCTCCTTGAAGGTGATGCCAAGAATGAGGATCTTGGCGTTTTTCACCATCACACCTTTCTTGTTCATGCATTTGATGGTCTGATTGGCCACATAGGCACCCATGCCGTCGTTGAGACGACGTGCATTGCTCATCACGCGAGGTAACACACCGTAGACTTGTGCCTTTTGGATGAGATAATAAGGGTCGACGCTGATGCAGTGACCGCCCACCAAGCCGGGAGTCAGCTTGATGAAGTTCCACTTGCTGCTGGCGGCTTCAATCACATCGTGCGTGTCGATACCCATAGCGTTGAAAATCTTCGCCAATTCGTTCATGAAAGCGATGTTGACGTCACGCTGTGAATTCTCGATAATTTTGGAGGCCTCAGCCACCTTGATGCTCGGGGCTTTGTGCGTGCCATTGACAAGGACGCTGTTGTAGACTTCATCCACATAATCGGCAATTTCCGGTGTGGAACCAGAGGTCACTTTCTTAATCTTTTCAACAGTGTGCTGCTTGTCGCCAGGGTTGATGCGCTCGGGGCTATAGCCGGCATAGAAGTCGACGTTGAACTTCAAACCACTGACACGCTCCACCACGGGCAGGCATTCCTCCTCGGTCACGCCAGGATAGACGGTGCTTTCGTACACCACCACATCACCCTTGCTGATGACCTTGCCGACGGTCTCGGAGGCTCCCCATAGGGGGCGCAGGTCGGGGCGATTGTCGGCATCCACTGGGGTGGGCACGGCCACCACATAGAAGTTACACTGCTTGATTTCCTCAAGGTTGGTGGTGCAGCGGAAGCCGTGGTTCTTGATGGCATCTTGAAGCAACTCATCGCTGACTTCAAGGGTGGCGTCGTGGCCCGTCATCAGGGCATCCACACGACGCTGGTTCATGTCGAAGCCGATGGTCTCGAACTTCGTTGAAAACAGGCGGGCAAGGGGCAGCCCCACATAGCCGAGGCCTATCACACAGATTTTTGTGTCTTTCATTATATTTATTTATTTGCTATGACTATAAAAAGCTAAGAGTAGTCGGTTCGTGTCAGGGATAGCGGGTCAAGCCCGCTATGAGGGGTTTGGGGGAGAGATAGTCGTTTGGGTTGAGTTTTGGTTAAGTACTTGGAAATGGCTATCAGAAAAACAGGGCTTTATTGAGAAACCCAGAGCGGGAGACCCTCATGGCGGGCAAGGACCCGCCATCCCTCACGCTTTGGGACTTCCTGCTACTAATGCTCCTGTATCGTATGTTTCTTTTACACTTTGTATATACTCTTCATCCACACCAATGTCTTCTGTCAAGTCCTTCCGCTCCGGATTAAAGACATATTATCTTGTCTAAGGCAACCCCTTTATTTCCAGCCGAAAGGGTGTCCGCTCAGCGGGAGCTTGGCCATGGGATGATAGTCACCGATGAGGCCGACAGGCTTCGCGTTGCGAATCTCATACACAATCTCGATGCAACGGCGAGCGTCCTCCAAGCCGAAACCATGTCCAGCCAGAATGTTCTCATAGCTCTTGGTGTGCAGTTCGGTGAACCCTTGGCTGAACTCAAACTCCTCGCCGTCAATCATGATGGTACGATAGGTGCGCTTCTCGCCTTCCACGGCATTCTCCGGCAACGTGTCGGCATTGATGCTGAGGAAGTAACGCACACGGGCACGCTTCAGTTCTAGATAGCCTGCCACACGGTCGTGCGATGCCACATGGACAATGTTCTTCTGCACATCGCCGAAGATCCAACTCAGCATGTCGTAGAAATGCACGCCAATGTTAGTGGCAATGCCACCGCTCTTGTTGACATCGCCTTTCCACGAGGCATAGTACCAGTTGCCTCGTGAGGTGATGTAGGTCAGGTCGATGTCGTAGATTTTGTCTTTCGGACCTTCCTCGACTTTCTTCTTAAGCGCAACGATCTTATCGTGCAAACGCAGCTGCAGGATGGTATTGACCTTATGTCCCTGACGCTGTTCCACCTTCTGCAAGGCGTCGATGTTCCACGGATTCAGCACGAGAGGCTTCTCGCATATGACATCGGCACCGAGACGCAAACCGTAACGGGTATGGGCGTCGTGCAGATAATTAGGTGTGCAGATGCTGACATAGTCAATGTTGGTGCCGCTGTCGCGCAACTTGGTGTTGTGCCGGTCGAAAAGTTCCTGTTCGGTAAAGAAGGCAGCCTTGGGGAAATAGCTGTCCATGATGCCTACGCTGTCGCTTTTGTCGGAGGCGGAGACAAGGTTGTTACCAGTGTCTTTGATGGCTTTGAGGTGCCTGGGGGCAATATAGCCGCCGACACCAATGATGGCGAAATTTTTCATTGTATTTAGAAACAAATCTTACACAAATCTTTTACAAATATCCGTTTTTCCCTGGTTTTCTTTGTCGGCTTGCCCTTATCGGGCTTGCCGATGACGCTTCTTCGAAGCTTGGCTGGTTAGCCTCTGATTAAATCAAACTTATTGGAAAGTTCATTGAACATGTACTTTTCTGCATGAAGCCTTTGGGATTCCCCAAAGTTAATAAGTATACCGAACTTTGAATTGGTGATTCTCATGTAGTTGAACAGTTGAGCTCTGTGTTCACTAAGTAACTCTGAGACAGCTTTCAATTCTACGATAATATCTTCATAACACACAAAGTCCGCCTTATATGTTTTCTCCAATTCGATACCATGAAAGTACATCTTCAGCATTTTTTCCCTTTCCCATGGAATATCCCTTTCGGTACAAAGCACAGAAAGACACTCTTGGTAAATAGGCTCAGAATAGCCACTACCAATCTCATTATACAATGACATCGCTGCACCTATGATATTGTACATCCGTTCTTTGTATAATTGAATACTCATGGGACAAGGAGTAAAGAAACAAATCTTACACAAATCTAAAACAAATAGTTTTATCGGCGAGTCCGATTAGGACAATGCCGAGAGAATAAAAACATTAGATTTACGATAGATTCATGTAAGATTTGTTTCCAATAAAAACTCAAATATTATTCTTTTCGATATCCTTGAAGTACTTCACTGTACCGTAGGTCATTTCATCGCAGGCGGCGTCATCGCAGACAATGATGCCTTTCGGATGCATTTGCAGCACGCTGACCGTCCACATTTGGCTAACGGCACCCTCAATGGCATGAGCCAAGGCGCGGGCTTTGCCGTGACCATTGGCCAGAATCATCACTTCACGGCTGTCCATGACAGTACCTACACCCACGGTGAGAGCGGTCTTCGGCACTTTATTGATATCGTTCTCGAAGAAGCGGGAATTGGCAATGATTGTGTCGGAAGTGAGGGTCTTCACACGAGTGCGTGAAGTCAAAGAGCTGCCAGGCTCGTTGAAGGCGATGTGGCCATCAGGACCGATGCCGCCCATGAAAAGGTCGATGCCACCGCAGCTCTTGATCTTTTCCTCATAGCGGGCACACTCGGCCTCAAGGTCTTCAGCGTTGCCGTTCAAGATGTTGACATTCTCCTTCTTGATGTCGATGTGCTTGAAGATGTTGTTCCACTTGAAGCTGTGGTAGCTCTCGGGATGGTCCTCAGGGATGCGGACATATTCGTCCATGTTGAAGGTGACCACATTCTTGAAGGAGACTTGGCCTTTCTTGTAAAGTTTCACCAGTTCCTTATAGGTGCCGATAGGCGTGGAGCCTGTAGGCAAACCCAGAATGAAGGGTTTCTTAGCGGTTGGCTTGAAGGCATTGATGCGTTCAACGATATGGTTAGCAGCCCAACGCGACATGGCGTCGTAGTTTTTTTCGATAATGACTCTCATGGTTGTATGTTGTTGATTTGTTGATTGTTTAATTGTTTAATTGTTGGTTGGTAGAGACGTAGCGCGCTACGTCTCTACAGGATTAATGGGTTTTTCTGTATTTTTGAATTAACGCAATGAATTCCTCGGTTTCCTTGCGGATCTGTTTGACGAAACTGACATCATCGATGCTGCCGACAACGGCCAGTTTCTCATCCTCGTTGCGGAAGGTGGCGTTACGGAATTCGTTCTCGTAGTCTTTCTTGCGGCTTTCGTACACTTGGTCGCAGATGAAATGCTGGATACGGATGGCTTCATCCAAATTCTCATGCCACATCTCTTCGGTGAGCACATCCGTCTCATCCTTGTACAGGAACATCAACGCAAAGTAGGCATGATGCAGTTTCTCAGCCTGATAGTTTTCCCAAAGCTCATCATAGCGGTGATGTATCTCATCCCAAGTGTTGAGCACACCATCACGAATGTCAGCACGCAACTGGTCGGCATATTCCACAGGCATGGTCTGGCCACCGAGGTTGATCCACTTGCGAAGGCGCTTGCCTTTCATGTGGTTCACGATAGTCTCCATATCCGTTTCGGGATGGGCTTCAAGGTAATGCATCAGAGTGCTGACGGCATAATAGGTAATCATGTCGCCATAGGCATGGTAAGCCTCCAAAGGCTTGAGGATGCGTACTTTGCGTTTGCCTTTTTCCATGTGTTCGCCGAAGACCTCCAATGACTTCACCGTATCGGGTTCGTTGTCAAGAAGGTTCTTACCGCATTCGCGCAAGTCGTAATACTCGTATTTCTCAGGATCCTCACCCTTAGTACGAAGATAGGCTTTGGCTACCCAAACTTCGAGCAACTTGCGACCTTCGATGATTTCTTCAACGGTATCGGGTGCAAGGGTTTCGAACTCGATGTTTTGGATTTTGCGTTTGCGCTTGTCGCGGCTGATATACTTCGAAGTGTTGCGCGCAATGGCGTACATATTGTACATCCACCAATAGGCAGGCATGACCTCCAACTCGTTCTTGGCCGTGTTGTTGTTGACCAAGCAGAACGGCAACATAATATTGAGTTCACTGGGATAGTCGGCCTTTGACAGCAAAGTGAACGAGGCGAACTTCGACGAGTGTTTCACGCTGGAGCAGAGGCCAGGCCAGAAGCCACGCGAGGCCACAATCTCGCCATCGGTGGCGCGGCTGTTGTGGTTGGAACCCATGGTGGCACCGGCAGCCATATTGCTCTGTCCCATCACACAAGCCGAGATGAGGAACGAGTTGTTGTGATGCTGCTCGTGCGAAGGGAAGATGAGGTTGTTCAGCACCTCGCAGCACGAGATGGTGGAGTTGTCGCCCAAGACGGAGTGGATGAGGCGTGCTCCGTATTTCAGGTTGCAGTTGTCGCCCAACACGAAACGGGTGGCCACCACGGAATAGAAGATGCGGCAACCATAACCCGTCACACCATTCACCAAGATGACCCCTTCACCGATTTGCGAAGGCTCCTCTTCCGATGAGTTGATGGTGATGTTCTTCAGTTTGCTGGCCCCTTTGATATAACAATGGGGTCCAATCTTGGCATCCTTCAGGATCCAGCAGTTCTTGATGACGCACGACTCACCAATAGTACCATAATAACCACGGTGGAAGTCTACGCTAGCCTGGGTGATTTCCTTGAGGCGTTCCTGCAACTTGGTATCGTCAGTATATTTGGCCCAAAGGTAGGCATCGGCCGTGATCATGCCATCGAAAGGCAAAATCTTACGGCTCCCGATTTCGTTCATCACCTCAAGCCACACACGCACATCCTCGGGCTCGCCTTCCTTGATGGTGCCGTTGCCGAACTTAGAGTGGTCGGTGGTTGAGATTTCCTGGATGTTGAAGAGGATGCTTCTATCGCCAATGATGTAGTTGGCCATGTAATGCACATCGTGGATGGCCACATCATCGCCAATGTCGCACGAAATGATACTACTGTTGGAAATACCGACTGGAACACGTAAGTCATGATATTGCAACACCTTACGGTTGATGCGACCGATGCGCACCATGCCGAAGAAATGGTTGTTGTGCACCATGTTGGTATCGAACTCGTCCGTCACCCAAATGTCATCCCAATTGGTGGCCGAGTTGCTGTTTTTTACCAAGCGTTCTATTTCATCGGTATGCAAGTGCCGCCAACCGCCTTCTGGTTTTTTCACCTGTTGGTTGCGGTAGTAGTATTCATCGTGACCGTGCAAGTACTTCTCATCAATGAAGTTCTTGTAAATCCGGTCGTAGTCTATGATAGTTACTTTATCCATTTATCTTTGTTAGTATTTTATTAGTATTCAATTCGTTAAGATTCTTTTATCCTTTTGACTAGGGTCAGGTTACGCCCATTGTCCCAGTCATTGTCCCAGTCCAAGATTACGGAAAAGGACTGACAACGACACCATAGCGTTTGCCGTTATGCTTGAAAACCGATGGATAAAAAATCATGAGCATAAGTAAATGAATCTTGCTAAACTATTATCAAACTCAATACCCATTGGGGTTGTTTTTCTGCCAGTTCCACGAGTCGCGGCACATTTCTTCGAGGCCATACTGTGCCTTCCAGCCCAGTTCCTTCTCCGCCTTGGCAGGATTGGAATAACAGGTGGCGATGTCGCCTGCCCTGCGTGGTTTGATGCTATATGGAATCTTGATGCCATTGACCTTCTCAAAAGTCTTCACCACTTGAAGCACCGAATAACCTTGCCCAGTGCCAAGGTTGTAGATGGCACAGCCACAATTTCTTTCGATGGCCTGCAAGGCTGCCACATGACCGCGGGCCAAATCCACGACATGGATGTAGTCGCGAACACCAGTGCCATCGGGGGTGTCATAGTCGTTGCCAAAGACACCCAACTCGGGACGCTTGCCCACCGCCACTTGGGTGACATAGGGCATCAGGTTGTTGGGGATGCCGTTGGGGTTCTCCCCTATCCTACCGCTTGGGTGGGCGCCAATGGGGTTGAAATAGCGTAACAATACGATATTCCACTCCTTGTCAGCCTTCTGCATGTCCATCATGATCTCTTCGAGCATGCTTTTGGTTTGACCGTAAGGGTTAGTGCAGTGTCCCTTAGGGCATTCCTCTGTGATGGGGATGATGACTGGGTCGCCGTAGACAGTAGCCGATGAGGAAAAGATGATGTTCTTGCAGCCGTGCTGGCGCATCACATCCAGCAATGTCAGCGTGCCACCGATGTTGTTTTCGTAATACTCCCAAGGCTTCTCCACGCTCTCACCCACGGCTTTCAAGCCTGCAAAGTGGATGCAGGCATCGAAATGATGGGCTTCCATCACGCGGTTGAGGCATTCGCGGTCGCGGATGTCGACTTCATAAAACGGGATTTCTTTGCCCGTCAGCTCTGCCACACGCTCCAATGACTTGCGGTTGGAGTTGCAGAGGTTATCAACGACCACGGTCTCGTGTCCCGCTGCGTTGAGTTCCACTAAAGTATGTGAGCCGATGAATCCGGCGCCGCCGGTGACTAGGATGTTCATTTTGTTTTTTGTAATTTGCTATTGGCTAATAGAGCTTGGAGTAGTCGGTTCGTGTCAGGGATAGCGGGTCAAGCCCGCTATGAGGGATTTGAGGGAGAGATAGTCGTTTAGGTTGAGTTTTGGTTAAATACTAGCAAAAAGCTATCAGAAAAACAGGGCTTTATTGAGAAACCCAGAGCGGGAGACCCTCATGGCGGGCAAGGACCCGCCAACCCTCACGCTTTAGGACTTCCTGCTACTAATGCTCCTGTATCATATCCCTTTCTTCTTTGTTAAGCTGATACAAATCAATAATCAACCCATCAATCTCCTTTTGCGCATCATTATCCCCATTCAAGGCGCGGTCAACGAGCGATGTGAGTTGTTGGTCCTGTTCCGGCGTTATCTTCGGGAAAGGCAAAGTCGAAAGATTGCCTTTCAATATCTTAAGGTCGTTGAATCGCTTGACATACAAGAAGTTGAACAACGATGAATTAAGAAAAGCCAACACCGTCTTCACACTCATGCCATCCACTTCGGGAATGAGGATATTGGCACTATTGAGAAACAAACGTTGCTTGTCGTCGTAGGTAAAGCAAAGATGGCTTGATACGAACTTATAAACCAGTTTTTCCTTCGCCCGATAAAACTCATCCTTTGCACACTGCTGAAAATCAGCGCGATTGTATTTGACATAACGGCTTGCTCTTTTCAGGCTGTACTTGCCTATATTCTTGCCCATATAAATGGGTTCCAAACCCTTTCTCGGTCTGTCCTTCAGCACTTTGGCATTGTTGCCTGTAATGATGCCCAATGCCCACTGGCTGTGCGAAAGGTCGTCGTGACGCATGCGCTCCACCTTGCCGATGATGGCTTCATCACGGTTGCTGAGCATCGGGATGGCACAGAAGTCATCCTCAAATGGTACGAACTCCTTTCTCGAAACCTCGTTGTTGGCGCCATACACCAAGTAATTCTGGCTTCCAAAAATAGGTTTTCTGCTGACTTTCAAGCTGACAAAATCCGTAAACACGCCTTTGAAACGCTCACGATAACATTTTAGGCTCTCGATGTGCGTTTCATGGGTCACAAAACGACGTAAATCGGCGTGCACCTTGATTTTCAGCACGGATGAAGGCAAAAGGAAATGCTGTATTCCATTTCTGTTCAAGAACTTAAACGACTCGGTGAAAAACAGCGAAGCCTTCTCCTTGGATTGTATGATTTCGGAGGCATGCAGCTTACCCTTCTCTGTGCCCCAAGGCGGGTTGGTGACAATATAGTCGAACTTCAAGTCGCCCAAAGCCGAGGCTGCATGAAGCAAGAAGTCCATTTGGTATATCTGTGGATAAACCGATGATTCGTTGAACTTTACCATCAGGTTAGCTTTGGCAATCATCACGGCAAGCGGATCGTTGTCGATGCCGTAAAGCTGTTCCATCTGGGCATGTTGCACCTTCAGCAGGAAAATGCCGCTACCACAGCAAGGGTCAAGGAATCTTTCCCCATTCAAGACACGAATATCTGAGAGCATCTCATTGACAATCACCGGCTTGGTATAGTAAAGCCCTTTCAAGATGCGACTACCTTCAGCGGTCAGCGACTGATAGATGAAACCAATCCAGTCATCTTGGCGGTTTTTCAAGATCTGGCGCGGCACTTCGAGGTCAATTCGTTGATACTGCGTGTACTCCTCGAAGAAACGACTTTTGTTGGTTGGGTTGACCTTGTTATGCTCCAAATACATCGCGCAAAGGCTGAAAATCAAGTCATCCATTGGATAGTAAGCAGCCTTCAGCTCTTCCACAAAGCGGGGCAGGCTACCCGCCATCACATAGCCTTCAGGGGTGATGATTTTCTGCGAACGGCTCTTGTTGGCCCGTCGCGTCAACCGGTCAGCACCACCGTGTTTCAGCTTGTCCCAGTTGCGTTGGGTGGCTTTTGAAATGAAAATTTTTGTTTCCGTCATGATACAGCTTCGCCTCCTAAGTCCCATCAAGATTACTTAACGAACTCTATTTCAACCATATACAAAATTGCCCAAAATGGCATATTAATCTTGCAAATATACGTATTTCTGCAGTTCTACAACTAATTTAATATAAAAATTAATAATAGTCCTAGAGGGACGTTTTTCATCGTTCAAAATTCACTATTTTTGCCCGCATAAAAAGTCTAAACCATGATACTTTGTTTGGAAACAGCAACACCCGTTTGTTCGGTCGCACTCAACTCGGCCTGTTGCACTTTGGCTATGCGTGAAACAGAAGGACAAAACGCTCATTCTGAAAAGATTACAAACTTCATCAAAGCCGTGATGGAGGAGGCAAATGTGGATTATTCCAAGTTGGATGCGGTGGCAGTGAGCCAAGGTCCTGGCTCCTACACGGGCTTGCGCATCGGCGTGAGCACGGCCAAGGGCATCTGTTATGCCGCCGACCTCCCGCTGATGGCCATCGACACTTTGGAGGCTATGGCTCACGGCATGAAAGAGAAGCTTGCCAGCCAAATCGGACCCAACGACTTGCTCATCCCCATGATTGATGCACGGCGTATGGAAGTGTATGCCTCGGTCTTTGATGCCAACTTGCAGAAAATCAACGATACAGCAGCTATGGTCATTGATGAGCATACCTTTGATGAACTCGGTAAAGACCATCGGTTGTGGCTCTTTGGTGATGGTGCACCAAAATTGAGCAAACTCTTTGAAAACCAACCGAATATCATTATCATCGACGGCTTCAAGCCTTCGGCAGCCTATATGCGCACTTTGGCTGAACAAGCCTTGCAAAAACAACAGTTTGTCGATGTGGCTTATTTTGAGCCGTTTTATTTAAAGGATTTTATTGCGGGCAAGCCGCATGTGAAAGGATTATAAACTCAAGCCGGCCCTTCGACAAGCTCAGGGACCTAAACTAACTAAAAAAGCAAAGGTCGTTGAGCCTGTCGAAACGCCGACCGCTCCATAAAAGCTATCATTATGAAAAAGTTACTTTTTTTCTTCCTAACTTTAATACTAGGCTTCAGCGTTTCGGCACAAGTGCCGCATCTTTTTGAGCACACCTACCCTGTCATCACGGCAGAAAACTCCGAAATCCGCGGTCTTATGGATTCTGTCTCGATCGACAGCATCAAGGCGAACATCGAGCATTTAAGTTCTTATCACACACGCCGTTACGACAGCCGCTTTATTTATGACGTACAAGACTGGCTGTATGAACATTACCAGACCTTGCCAGTCGACACGGTCATCAAACACGACTTCAAACTCCATAACCTGAACATCACGGAGACGGGCGACAACATCTTGGCCGTGCAATGGGGTACAAGAACACCGGAAGAATTCGTGATTTGCGGTGCCCATTATGATTCCTACGCTTGGGACGGCTACGACCCCGACACCATCCGCTCGCCTGGTGCCGACGACAACGCCTCGGGTGTGTCTGGTATCCTTGAAACTGCTAGATTATTAAGCCATCACACCTTCGACCGCACCATCATCTACGCCAACTGGTGCGCTGAGGAGTGTGGCCTGCTGGGCTCCGCCGCCTATGCCGAGGACTGTGCCGCACAAAACATGGACATCGTGGGCTACTTCAACCTCGACATGACTGGATACCTTGAGGAAGGATCTGACATCCATGTCCATCTGATGTACACTACGCAAGATTCACTCATTGCCGATTTCGTTTACAACTTCAGTCACATGTATTTCCCCGAAATGCCCATCCGTCAGCAGTGGTTGGCTTGGGGCGACAGCGATTACTCATCCTTCAACCGCAACGGCTACCCTGCCGTGCATCCCTTCGAAGATGTTCATGCCAGCTCACCGTTCATCCACTCGCGCAACGATGTCTTAGGATTGAGCGTCAACAACTTGGAACAATGCAAACGCTTCACCGAACTCAATCTGGGCTTGGTAGCCACCTTGGCAGGCATCAACAACGATGGTATTATGGAAACCGAATCCATCAACGTGGCGATGTACCCCAATCCAGCGCATGAATCGGTCACTATCCTCACTGATGACAACATGCTGGATGTTGGCATCTATAATCTCTTGGGACAGCAAATCGAAACGATGGCATTGGGTGGCACAAGCAAATGCACACTCAATACAAGTGATTTGGCATCAGGAATTTATGTTGTCAAAATTAGGACTGAAAAAGGATTGGTTGCCAAACAATTAGTGGTCTATTAATTCGGATTCCATCTCCTCATAGGTGACCACATGCAGCTCATACCTCGAAGTCTTGTTGTAGGCTTCCAGCGAAGCTTCATCCATCTTCGAGACGGAGACCTGCTCTGAGGACAATCCCTTGACATTCAGCAAGTAATTGGATAGCAAAGCATTCCTTCTGTCCATCAGTCTCGACAAAAAGGCTTTCGACTTTGCATGATACACAGCGTAGGCCACCGATTCGACATCTCGCTTCGATGACAGTTTTTCCTTCTCGGAAAACTGCGCAGCGTATCCACACAAGCCCTTGTCGCTCAACTTGATGGATTGAATAGCCTCGTTGGTGAGGAAGTCGATGCCCGTGGAGTCGATTTCGGGATGTTGCGAAAGATAATAGTCGCGCTGCAATTGCATGTTGCATAGGCGCTGAAGGGTCTCCTCATAGTTCACTTGCTGCTCAAAGATGACGGACAGATTGGGCTTCATGCTCATGGTGGAAGCCACGTTGTCAAGCATTGTATACTCTTCGGCAGTGAAATCGGGGTGAAGCAGGTCGAAAGGTACGTATTGGATGTCATCATCATCCGAGAACAGTCGGAACGGCGAGGTCACCACCTTGACCATCAGGTTGCCGAGTACCTTCAGCAGGGCCTTACGATAGGAGAACTGCGGGTCGTTGAGGTTGCCTGAAATGGGCAGGTCGATGCTGACGTTGTGGTTCTTATCGGTAAGCAGATAAAGGCCAAGCTTCAGCGGAATCTTCGGGTACTCTGGTTCCACCTCCTTCATCTTGTCGCCCACTGTTGGCGAGGCCAACTGCAACTTGTTGATACCCTCAAGGTTACCATCGACAATCTTGTTCTGGCTACGGAATGAAAGGGTGCCACTTTCCAGCGGATACCCGAACATCTGTTGGACATAAGGTGAAAAATCGGAGACTTTCACGTTGCTCAACATCAGGGTGAGGTCGTGATTGTCCAAGCCATGGATGTCGCCTTGCCATTGCATTTTGAGTCGCCCCTCCTTGTTCAGCATGGCATCCAAGTGGACGGCATTCTTGCCCGTCAAGGTAAAACCACTGGAAATGATACGAATGTCTGTGATTTCATAAACGAAAGGATTGGGCAAGGTATAGTCTTGATACTCAAGATTAATCTTGTCAAGGAGGAGATCATTAATGCCAATGACAAGGGTCTTGCGCTCCTGAACATCCTCAATGGCTGCTGCCACCGTGTCGATGATCTTTTCGTAGACCGTGGTGTCGTGATGATGCACATGACCGAGGAAAAGGTCGAAGTTGGTGGTGCTATCGGCATTGACAATATAGGCGGTTTCAAGGCCAGAAAGACGCAATCTATTCAAAGTCAATACATTCTGATTCATATTGAACCGCCCAATATCCGTCCAAATGGAATCAATATGACCTAATCTATAGCCGCTAGTGTCGCATAATGAGAGGTCGTTGATGACGATGTCACCGTTCATGTCAAAGTCGAGGATGTGTTCCGTTCGCCCCTCAGCGGAAAGGTCAAGGGAAAGCAGACCTTGCAACGAGTCGACCGCCAAAGTCTGTTGCAGATAAGGCTCGATGATATCAATACCTAAATCGTTCACTTTTAGGTTGATAAAATACTCTTCAGCATTCTGCGACAAGTGCAAATCAGTATGCAAAGTGGCACTGTCGGCAAGGCAAAGGTCGAGGCCAACATTGGTCTTCATGTCCGACAAATCGACAAAAGGCACATGGATGGCGATGTCGCGAAGGTTGAACTCGCTCCCGATATCCAAGTCGGAATAGCGAAGATAGCTTTTTTCAATAGTGATGTCATTGAAAACCAGCCCAAAATTAGAAGAGCTTTTCTCTTCTTTGGGTTCATCGGAAGCGAAATGCTGAACCATGCTGTCGAAGTTGAACCAGGTGCGGTCTTGCTCAATGTTGACCTTCAGTCCCGAAAGCAGGGCATGCTTCACCCAAAGACGGTTATCCAACAAGTCCAAAACCTTGATTCGGGTATCGAAATGGTCGAAGCTCACGAAAGAAGTCTTGGCATCGTCTTCATACAGCGTCAAATCATTGATTTTCACCGTTCCCGACACCACATTGACCCATAGTTTCCCGATGGTCAACTCACGGCCAATCAGTTCCTTGTCGTGCTTCTCGATGTACCATTTCGCGATAGGCGACACCAAAAGCACCGCTGCCAGCAACAAAGCAAGGATGCTGCCAAGAACGATGAGCGGTATTTTGATCGCTTTTTTCATCTGTTTTACTATGACTCGTGACTATGACTATGACCGCTTAACACAAGATGGAAACCAGTCATAGTCATTTTCACTAGTCTTCAATTTCTTCTAACCTAAAACCTTAACGCCAGCGTCAATGCGCTTCAAGGTCTCTTCCTTGCCCAAAAGCTCGAGGATTTCGCCGATGTGCGGGCCCTTGCCGGCACCCACCACCATCAGACGCAAGCCATTCATTACCAGACCCATATTCAACTCATTGGAGGTAATCCAATTGTTCAAGGTCTCGTCAATGTTGGCCAAAGTAAAGGGTTCGATGCCCTTGATGACTTCCTTCACCTTAAGCATGGTCTCGCCAGAGTTTTCCTTCCAGCGTTTCTTCACCGTCACAGGGTCGTATTCGGTAGGAGCCTCGAAGAAGAAGAAACTCTGATCCCAAATCTCCTTCACGAAGTTGACTCTATCTTTCACCAAACCAGCGACTTTCACAGCGAAATCGAGCGGCACATCGAGGTTCTTTTCCTCTTTCAGCCAAGCTTGATAGTCCTTGCCGACTTCTTCGTTCGACTTGCGCATGAGCCACTCGTGGTTGAACCACTTGGTTTTCTCCACGTTGAACTTGGCGCCACTCTTGCTGCAACGCTCGAGCGAGAAAGCCTGAATGAGCTCTTCCATGGTGAAGATTTCCTGTTCAGTGCCAGGATTCCAACCCAACAAAGCCAGCATGTTGATGAAGGCTTCGGGATAATAGCCAGACTGCTTGTAGCCCATGGCCGTGTCGCCAGTTTTCGGGTCGACCCAATACATCGGGAAGACGGGGAAACCAAGGCGGTCGCCGTCGCGCTTGCTCAGCTTGCCGTTGCCATCAGGTTTAAGCAACAGGGGCAGGTGGGCAAATTGGGGTGCTTCCCAGCCAAAAGCCTCATAAAGCATGACATGGAGCGGCATCGAAGGCAGCCATTCCTCGCCACGGATGACATGGCTGATTTGCATCAGGTGGTCATCGACGATGTTGGCCAAATGGTAGGTCGGCATGCCGTCGCTCTTAAACAGTACCTTGTCATCAAGCGTATTGGTTTGCACATGCACCTCGCCACGGATGAGGTCGTGCATCACGATTTCGCGGTCCTCGGGAATCATGAAACGCACGGTATAAGGTGTACCATCAGCAATTAGTTTGTCGACTTCTTCCTTGCTCATTGTCAAGCTGTTGCGCAAATGCTTACGGCTTTGGCAATTGTAGATGAAGGTCTGCTTGTTGGCTTCGGCTTCCTTGCGGTATTTGTCCAACTCCTCGGCAGTGTCGAAGGCAATATAAGCACAGCCTTTTTCCAGCAACTCGTCGCTGTATTGTTTATAAAGGTGTTTGCGGTTGCTCTGCTTGTAGGGACCGAACTCGCCACCCACGTAGTCGCTCTCATCGAACTTGATGCCGCACCAGTCCAAGGACTCCACGATATATTGCTCAGCACCCGGCACGAAACGGGTTTGGTCGGTGTCCTCGATGCGGAGGATCATTTTGCCGCCATTCTTTTTGGCGAACAAATAATTATATAATGCTGTACGCACACCCCCGATGTGCAAGGGACCCGTCGGGCTGGGGGCAAATCTTACTCTGACTTCTTTCATATTGGATTTCAAATTGAGGGTGCAAAAATAATCAATTCAAAGATTCAAGATTCAAAGATTCAATATTATTCCTAAATTTGCACAAAAATTGAACCCATATTTCGACAAGCTCAATAACATGGAAGACAACTACCAACTCATCACCAAGACTGCAGCCGGACTTGAGGAAGTGCTGGCTCGGGAAATCAAGGCCCTTGGGGCGAAGAATGTGCGACTGATGCACCGCGCCGTGATTTGCGAAGGCAACAAAGAGCTGATGTATCGTATTAATTATGAGGTACGCACCGCCCTCAAGGTGCTGAAGCCATTCAAGAACTTCTTTGCCAAGAATCCCGATGAACTTTATAAGAAAGTGAAGGAAATCAACTGGTGTGAACTGCTCCGCACCGACCAGACCTTCTGCGTCGATGCCGTGACAAGCGGGCGTTTCTTCACCCATTCGCAATACGCAGCCTTAACTGTGAAAGACGCCATAGTCGATCTGTTCCGTGATGTGTATGGTATTAGACCAAGTATCAATACTTTGAACCCAGACCTGCGCATCAGCCTACACATCCGCGAGGACAAGGTGACCATCCTCTTCGACAGCTCAGGCGAATCGTTGCACCATCGCGGCTACCGCAAGCAGGTCGACAAGGCACCGATGAACGAGGTGTTGGCCGCAGGTCTCATCCAGCTCACGGGATGGAAGGCCGACTGCAACTTCCTGGACTGCATGTGCGGCTCAGGCACCTTGCCCATCGAGGCGGCCATGTATGCCATGAAAATTCCACCGGGCTATTACCGCAGGCAGTGGGGCTTCATGAAATGGGACGACTACGATGCTGAGCTGTGGCAGCGCATCCGCCAAGAGGCAGATGACAAAATCTGCGATTTCGAACATGAGATTTGGGCCTCCGACCGCTCGCCCAAGGCCGTCGCCATCGCTGAAGGCAACCTCAACTATGCCCACTTGCAGCACGACATCCAGCTGATGAAGAAAGACATGCACGACCTCACCCCACCCGAAGGCGGTGGCATTATGGTCATCAACCCACCCTACGGCGACCGCTTGGAAGAAGACAACATCGACCAACTCTATGAAGAAATCGGCCACACGCTAAAGCACAACTTCCAAGGCTTCCAATGCTGGCTCATCACCGACGATGCCGTGGCTTTGCGCCATGTGGGACTGAAGCCCACGGCCAAGATACCCGTCTGGAACGGACCGCTGGAGTGCCGCTTTGTGAGGTTTGATATTTTTGAAGGGTCGTTGAAAGATAAGAAGGCGAGGGAGGCAGAAGAAAACAATTAACGCTTATTAAACTGATTCATCGTCCTATCCACTCCTTGCGTGACAAAGCTCTTGATGATTTCCACGGCCTCATCAACCTTTTGGTCAACGATGGGTTCTTCTGAGGGTTTCCATTGGCCTAACACGAAATCAACCTGACGGCCACGCGGGAAGTCGTCGCCCAGACCAAAACGCAAGCGACAGAACACATTGGTACCCAACTTTTCGATAATGTCGGTCAGACCATTGTGGCCACCATCGGCACCTTGTTTGCGGAGGCGCAGTGTACCCAAAGGCAATGCAATATCATCGTTGATAACCAGCAAGTTCTCCATCGGAATCTTCTCTTGCTGCAGCCAATATTTCACTGCCTTGCCACTCAAATTCATATAAGTCGTCGGCTTGATGACAAGCAAGGTCTTGCCCTTGAATTTCATCTCAGCGGTCTGGGCAAGACGGTTTGTGGTAAAGGAACCTTCAAGGTCCTTCGCCAAACGGTCAGCAATCTTGAAACCGATGTTGTGGCGCGTGTTGTCATACTCGGCACCGATATTTCCCAAGCAGGCTATCAGGTATTTCATTTCTTCAGGTTCAGTTTGTTTCCTTTTGCGGAATAAACGCGCAAAGATACTATTAATAATCGACATAATGCATTAATCCCTACGAAGCAGGTTGCTGAGCCTGTCGAAGCACCGTCTAATATCTGTCGGCCCTTCGACAAGCTCAGGGACCTTGGCTTTATTAACTAAAAAAGGCCGCCCGAAGACGGCCTATTCGTATGAGTGACAAATGATTACTCTTCGGCTTCTTCAGCGACAACAGCGCCCCGGGCAGCGTTGACGGCGAAGATAACGGTGTAACCAGGAGTGACGGGAGTCACATTCTCAATGTTCAGATCCTTCACCTTGATGGCTTCGTTGATGTTCACATTGCTGATGTTGACCTTCACATAGTCCGGCAGATCCTTAATCAGACCGCAAACCTTGACCTTCTTGATACCCATTTTGGGTTTACCACCACGCATGACACCGGCAGCCGAGCCTTCGAGGGCGATAGGCAATACAACGGTGATGGGCTTGTCTTCCTTCACGATGAGGAAGTCGGCGTGCAACACCTTGTCGGTCACAGGGTGATACTGGATGTCTTGAAGAATGGTCTTGTAGGTCTTTCCATTGACCTCAAAATCGATAATGTAGGTCTCAGGAGTGAAGAGAATCTTTGAGAAATTCTTCTCAGAAGTGGCGAAATGGATTTGTTGCTCGCCGCTACCGTACATGACACATGGAACCATCTCGGCTTGACGCAAAGCCTTAGTATCCTTTTTCCCTACGTTCTCGCGAAGAGAACCGCTCAATGATACAGTTTTCATTGTGTTTAATTGTTTAATTGATTGTTAATTTATTGATTTATTTGTTGGTAGAGACGTAGCGCGCTACGTCTCTACAGGATTTGCATTATTTGAATAACGAACTGATGGATTCATACGATTCCACGCGGTGGATGACATCGGCAAACAGCGCAGCCGTGCTCACCACCTTGATCTTCTTGGATGCATTGGCGGGCAACGGGATGGAATCGGTGACCACCACCTCGCTGAACACCGAATTGTCCAAACGCTCCATGGCGGGACCGCTGCACACGGCGTGGGTGGCAAAAGCACGGACGCTCTTGGCGCCGTTGTCCATCAAAACCTGACCAGCCTTGACGATGGTGCCAGCCGTGTCGATGATGTCATCAACGAGGATGACATTCTTGTCCTTCACATCACCAATAAGCGTCATGCTATCCACCACATTGGCGCGCGAGCGTTGCTTGTGACAGATGGCGAGATCGCAACCCAAACGTTTGGCGTAGGCCGAAGCACGCTTCGAGCCGCCCACATCGGGCGAAGCCATCATCAAGTACTCGATTTGCATCTTTTGGATGTAGTCAATAAAGAGGCTTGAAGCATAAAGGGCATCCACAGGGATGTCGAAGAAGCCCTGGATTTGGTCGGCATGCAGGTCGAGGGTGATGATTCGGTTCACACCGGCGGCGGTCAGCAGATTGGCCACCAACTTCGAGCCGATGCTCACACGCGGTTGGTCCTTACGATCCTGACGAGCCCATCCGAAATAAGGAATCACAGCAATAATCTTGTGAGCCGAGGCACGCTTGGCCGCGTCAATCATCAACAGGAGTTCCATAAGGTTATCGGTGGAGGGCATGGTGGACTGCACGATGAACACGTGATGGCCACGGATGCTCTCTTCGTATGAAGGCTGGAATTCGCCATCGGAGAAGACAACCACCGACGACTTGCCCAATTCAGCACCATATGCTTCGGCAATCTTGGTACCTAATTCTTTTGTGGCCCTCCCGGCGAAAATGGAAACAAATCTTCCTGACATTTTTGAAGGAAATTATGTTGATTTAACTCCGTTTTTCGGGCTGCAAAATTAGGGATTTTATTCGAGCCAACAAGGCAAAAAAATAGTTTTTTTTCTCAAGTTGCTTGCTGTGAATAAAATTTTCTGTATTTTTGCAGCCGCGTTTGACGCGATGAAGTACATGCCGAAGTGGCGGAATCGGTAGACGCGTCGGTCTCAAAAACCGATGAGGTAACACTCGTGCCGGTTCGATCCCGGCCTTCGGTACTCAAAAAGCCCCTCTTAATCGTTGATTACGAGGGGCTTTTGTTTTGCCAAGGTGTACTAAAGGTGCAAAAAGCACTTATTCTACCGTAACCGATTTGGCCAGGTTGCGCGGTTGGTCGACATTACAACCCCGCATCACAGCGATGTGATAGGCCAAAATCTGCAAGGGCACCGTCGCCAATAAAGGTGAATAGAGGCATTCCGTCTCGGGAATCTCAATGACGTAGTCGGCCATCTTGCGCGCCAACACATCATTCTCGCTAATGATGGCAATAATCTTCCCGTCACGGGCTTTCACCTCTTGGATATTGCTCAACACTTTTTCGTATGTGCTATGGTTGGTGGCAATGAAAACCACAGGCATATCCTTGTCGATCAAGGCGATGGGGCCATGCTTCATCTCAGCGGCTGGATAACCCTCAGCATGGATATAAGAGATTTCCTTCAGCTTCAAGGCACCCTCGAGAGCTACAGGATAGTTCTGCAGACGTCCGAGATATAGCATATTGCGTACATCTTTGTATTTTGCGGCAATATCCTTGACATGACCACTATGGTCGAGAGTCCACTGGATCTTGTCAGGGATACGGTCAAGTTCTTGGATGAATTCAAGGCGTTCCTCGTCTTTCATTGAGCCTTTCAACTCCGCCAGACGCAAGGCCAACATAGCCATTACCGTCACCTGCGAAGTGAAAGCCTTGGTGGAAGCCACACCGATTTCCGGACCAGCATGGGTGTAAATACCCGCATCCGTGGCTCTCGAAATGGAAGAGCCGATGACGTTGCAGATACCCAAAACGATGGCACCTTTTTCTTTCGCCAACTGGATGGCAGCCAAGGTATCGGCAGTCTCGCCCGACTGCGACACAGCAATCACCACATCATGCGGCGTGACCACAGGGTCGCGGTAACGGAACTCAGAGGCATACTCTACTTTTACACGAATTTTGGCCAGCTTTTCAATGAGATAACTGCCCACAAGACTGGCATGCCATGAAGTGCCGCAAGCCACAAAGACGATATTGTCGGCATACAGCAACTGTTTCTCATACTGAGCAATGCCACCAAGACGCACGGTGTTGGCTTCGGGGTGCAGACGGCCACGCATAGTGTCGCGCACGATGGTGGGTTGCTCGTAGATTTCCTTCATCATAAAGTGGTCGAAGCCAGCCTTTTCGATGCTGTCGAGGTTCATCTTCAGTTCCTGGACATAAGGCATGGCTTCCACATCCTGTATCGTCTTGATGTGCAGTTCCTCACCCAGCTTGATTCTCACCACTTGTTCATCCTCAAGGTATACCACCTTTTGCGTACGACCCACGATAGGTGTGGCATCAGATGCGATATAATACTCTCCATCACCGATGCCAATCACCATTGGACTTCCCTTTCGGGCGGCAATCAGCTGATCAGGATGGTCTTTTTCCACGATGACGATGGCGTAGGCTCCCACCACATGATTCAAGGCGATGCGCACAGCCTCAAACAAATCCACATGCTCGCTGAGGTGTACGTCTTCGATGAGGTTGGTTAGTACTTCGGTGTCGGTCGACGACTTGAAAGTGAAGCCACGCTTTTCCAATTCCTTGCGAAGGCTCAGATAGTTCTCGATGATGCCATTGTGAATCAGGGCGATGTTGCCCGACTGTGAGCGATGAGGGTGCGCGTTCACCTCATTAGGCTCACCATGGGTGGCCCAACGGGTGTGAGCGATACCGATGTGCCCGCTGACATCCTTAGAAGAAGCAAAGGCCTCCAAGTCGGAGACCTTGCCTTTAGTTTTGTAGACATTCAGTTCGTTCGCCTCGTTGAGCAGTGCCACACCGGCGCTGTCGTAGCCACGATATTCGAGGCGCTTCAAGCCCTCAATGAGGATAGGATAGGCCTCTTGTTGGCCTACGTATGCTACTATTCCACACATAATTGCGTTGATTTAATTTAAAAGGCGCAAAAATAGTAGAATGGAAAAAACGATGCAAGATTTTTTTCAATTATTTAAAAAGTTCCTTCACATCTGGAGCTTTCTCGGCGCCTTCGGAAGCCTCAAAATAGGGTTTCTGGTGGAAGCCGAAAAGCTTGGCAATAAGATTGGTGGGGAACATTCGAATAAATGTATTATAGTCTTGCACCTTTTCGTTGAATTGCCTTCGGGCATTGGCTATGGAATTTTCGCAGCCTTCGAGTTGGGATTGAAGGTCTAGGTAGTTCTGGTTGGCCTTCAAGTCTGGATACTGCTCAACGGTAACCAACAAGCGCGACAAAGCACCCGACATCTCATCTTGGGCAGCTTGGAAAGCCTTCAAGTTTTCTTCGGTGAGGTTTTCGGCATCAAGGGTGACCGAAGTGGCTTTGGCGCGGGCTTCCACCACCGCTGTCAATGTACCAGCTTCATATTCAGCATAATTCTTTACTGTAGCTACAAGGTTGGGAATCAGGTCGGCACGCTTTTGATAGGCAGCCTGCAGATTACCTACAGCCGAAGTGACAGCTTCTTCTTTGGAAACCATCGTGTTATAGCCACAAGACGAAAAACCCAAGGCCATAAACAAAGCCGCAAGGGCGATAAGGATAATTCTTTTCATAATACAATAGGATTAATTATTCAACTTGGTAAAAATCGACCGCAAAGGTAAACAATTTTTTCCTAATTTTGCGTTTTATTTGCACTTACAAAATTGGATTTGTCAAATGACTGATAATCAACATAAAAACGATAATAACACCGTTGAAAGACAATTGATTAACCGAGGCTGCCGGTTGGATGAACCTTACAATACGGGGCAGCATGTGCTTTCATGCGGTCGCTGCAAACTAAGCCAGTTTGATTGGTTGAAAGACTATGAAAACCAAGAGATCACTGGAAATGTTTGCTTGGCTGAGGTACGTTTCAAGAACGACCGAAAGGACTATTTTTCATACCCTGAGGATTTGGAACTGGAAGTGGGCGAACTAGTGGCTGTAGAGACTGCCATCGGACACGACATCGGCATTGTCACCCTCTTGGGCGATATTGTGAAACGTCAACTGAAGCGCAAGAAATACCGCACGCCTATTAACGAACTGAAGAAAATCTATCGTCGGGCGCGCCCCAATGATGTGGAGAAATGGTTGGCTGCCATCAAGTTGGAAGACAGCACCTTAGCACGCACGCGCACCATTGCTGAAAACCTCGGACTGGAGATGAAGCTGAACGACGTGGAATACCAAGGCGACAAGACCAAAGCCATATTCTATTACACGGCTGACGGACGTGTCGACTTCCGTGAGCTCATCAAGAAACTGGCTGAGGAATTCCACATCAGGATTGAGATGCGTCAGATTGGTGTGCGCCAAGAGTCGGCCAAATTAGGTGGCATTGGCTCATGTGGCCGAGAGTTGTGTTGTGCCTCGTGGATTTGTGATTTCCAATCAGTGACGACCGGTGTGGCTCGCGTGCAACAACTTTCGCCCAACCCACAAAAACTGGCTGGACAATGCGGCAAGTTGAAATGCTGCCTCAACTTCGAGTACGAAGCTTATGTGGAAGCCTTGAAGGCTTTCTCCGACCCCAACATCGTATTGCATTTTGAGAGCGGCGATGCCGTGCATCAGAAAAACGATGTCTTCAAAGGCATCATGTGGTACTCCTACACCACCGACAAGAGCAATATCATGGCTGTCCCCGTCGACAAGGTGAAAGACATCATCGCCATGAACAAAAAAGGACAAAAGCCCAAGAAGCTGGAAGACTTTGCCGTGACGCAGGAAGCCCATACCAACACCAACGAAGGCTACGGCGAAGCTGATTTGAAGAAAATGAGTGACTAAAACCTTTTGTGCGATGAAGAGAATAATCAACTGGATATTAGCAATTTGCATAGCAACAACCTTTGTTTCATGCAATAACGACTCTTTCGACAAGAGGACAGTTATCCCTGAAGCAGAATGGAGGCAAGAGGACTGCGTGGCCTTTGACGTCGATATTAACGACACCATCAGTCCTTACGAGTTCGGCATCGGGTTGCGCCACCTTGAAAATTACCGTTACAGCAACCTTTTCATCTTCCTGCATACAACAATGCCCAACGGCAACCGCACCCACGATACCATAGAATGCACCCTCGCCACGCCCGAAGGTCGCTGGATCGGCAAGAGCAGTGGCAGCATGCGTGACCTAACTGTTCCGCTTAATGAGAACCTTCTCTTCCCTCTTTCGGGAACCTACCATTTCGAAATCGAGCAAGCCATGCGCGAACCTGTGCTGAAAGGCATTTCCGACATTGGACTTTACATCGAAAAACAATAGGTCCATTCAAAGATTCAATGATTCGAAGATTCAAAATTTTAAAGATTTAAAGATTTAAAGATTCAAAGATTCAAAGATTCAAAATTTAAGATTCTTGGACACAAAGAAAGATTAAAATATGAAAGATAAAAAGACATCAAAAACTGGCCAATCGCATGCCATCAGGAATTTGTGGATGATCTTCGGGTCGCTGTTGGTGCTCCTCATCCTGTTTTTCATCTGTGTCGCCACCGGTGTTTTCGGCACCATGCCCACATTTGAGGAATTGGAAAACCCTAGAACCAACTTGGCCACTGAGATTATCTCTGCCGATGGCAAGATTCTAGGTACCTATTACGTGGAAAACCGCAGCAACGTGCGTTATGCCGAACTCTCGCCTTATATGCCCGAAGCCCTCATCAGCATTGAGGACGAACGCTTCACCCAACACTCGGGCATCGATGAAAAAGCCTTGTTCCGCGTGGCATTTGGTGTGCTGACGGGCAACAAGAAAGGCGGTGGTTCGACCATCACACAGCAATTGGCCAAAAACCTCTTCCCCCGTGGCGAAAACCTCAGCAAACCCAAGCTCGTGCTGCGTAAGTTCCAGGAATGGATTACCGCTACCAAACTGGAGCACAATTACTCCAAGGAAGAAATCGTGGCCATGTATCTGAATACCGTTGCCTTCGGTCACAACGCCTTTGGCATTCGTGCAGCAGCCAGCACTTTCTTTGACAAGAAACCCATTGACATGACCATTGAGGAATGTGCCTTGATGGCTGGTGTGGTGAATGCACCCACACGTTTCAGTCCGATACGTAATCCTGAACGTTCCATAGGGCGACGTAACTTGGTCCTCAAAAAGATGGCTGAAAACGGCTATATCACTGATGCTGAATACGACTCCATCTCTCAAATCCCGTTGGACATGTCGCATTTCAACATCAGGGACCACAACTCGGGACAAGCCACCTATTTCAGAGAGTATCTTCGCTCGGTGATGAACGCTTCAGAACCTGTACGCGATAACTATGAATCGAAAGAACAATATGAATTGGAATTAGCGGATTGGAATGAAAACAAGCTGAGAGGTTGGTGTAAACGAAACCTCAAGTCCGACGGCACTCCATACAATATCTATACGGACGGCCTAAGAATCTACACCACCATCGACTCGCGTATGCAAAACTATGCCGAAGAGGCTGTGAAAGAGTTCATGGGAAAAGAACTGCAACCCATGTTCTATAGCCACTGGAAAGGGCATAAAAATGCACCGTTCTCCAACCTGACCGCCGACCAAATCGACCATCTTTTGGAGACTTCCATAAAACGCTCCGAGCGTTACCGTGTCCTTAAAAACGAGGGCATGCCTTGGGATTCCATCAAAGCCGAGTTTGATAAACCTGTACCAATGACCCTTTTCTCATGGGACGGCCCCATTGACACGGTGATGACGCCTTTGGACTCCATCCGTTATTACAAGTGGTTCCTGCAAGCCAGCTTGGTTTCCATCGAGACGCATACGGGCAATGTGAAAGCCTACGTAGGCGGTTTGGATTACCGTTTCTTCAAATACGACCACGTCACGCAGGCACGCCGTCAGGTAGGCTCCACCTTCAAGCCTTTCTTGTATTCGTATGCCATGGGAGACCCCGAATTCACACCCTGCACGAAAATTCCCAATATCCCATACAACATCGAACTTCCTGGCGGACGTTTCTGGTCGCCAAGCAATGGCGGTGGCGGCGGCGGTGAGATTACCTTAAAGAATGCCTTGGCACAATCCAACAACTGGATTTCGGCCTATTTGATGAATCACTATGGACCTGAAGCCATCATCACTCACGTTCGACGTATGGGCGTGAGGTCACCCATCGATGCCGTACCATCCATCTGCTTGGGTTCCTGCGACTTGAAACTGATTGAGATGGTCGGTGCCATGAGCACCTTTGCCAACCAAGGCGTCTATGTTGCACCCGTGATCGTCACCCGCATCGAAGACAAGAACGGTAATGTCATCTACCGCAATGCGCCAATAGAAAAGGAGGCGATGAATGAAATCGCTGCCTATAAGACCATCGAACTGATGAAGGGCGTGGTGCAAAGCGGTACTGGTGTGCGTCTACGTTCCAAGTACGGTTTCACCAACCCCATTGCTGGCAAGACAGGCACCACACAGAAGAACAGTGACGGTTACTTCATGGGCATCACCCCCGACCTCACCACAGGCGTTTGGGTGGGTGCCGAAGACCGTAGCGTGCACTTCCGTTCGACACGTTTGGGACAAGGTTCACACACTGGATTGCCAATTTGGGCGCTTTACATGAAAAAGGTGTACAACGATCCTAACCTAAAGGTCAGCAAGGGTGATTTTCCGAAGCCCTATGCTCCTGGGGTGGATCTGGATTTCAACTGTTGGCAGTATAATGATGAAGAACGTGATGAATTCATCGATGAGTTTTAATCTTATGGGTTGCTGAGCTTGAGGTTGCCGAGCGCAACCGAAGTATCGAAGCGCCCTTTAACAGCTTCTTATTATGACCTCAAATTTTGTTGATTACGTCAAAATCTTCTGTCGCTCGGGCAAGGGCGGTGCAGGTTCGTTGCATTTCCGCCGCGAAAAATACATTCCCAAAGGCGGTCCTGACGGCGGTGACGGTGGACGTGGTGGCAATGTCATCTTGCGCGGTAATGCCCAACTTTGGACCTTACTCCATCTCCGCTATACCAAACATTTGTATGCTGGCGACGGTGTGCCTGGAGGAAAAAACCAGCTTACGGGTGCCGCAGGCGATGACATTTACATTGATGTGCCTTTGGGAACGGTGGCCTACCGCTCGGAAGACCACACCATGTTAGGCGAAATCACAGAAGACAAACAGGAAGTCGTGCTGCTCAAAGGCGGTCGTGGGGGTAAGGGTAATGCTTTCTTCAAGACAGCCACCTTGCAAGCACCCAAGTTTGCCCAACCTGGTGAACCCAACCAAGAAGAATGGATCACATTGGAGCTGAAGCTGCTGGCTGATGTCGGTTTGGTGGGCTTTCCCAATGCCGGCAAATCCACTTTGTTGTCGGTTGTCTCGGCAGCCAAGCCTGAAATTGCCGATTATCCATTTACGACTTTGGTGCCCAACCTCGGCATTGTCAGCTATCGTGGTCATCGCAGCTTCGTTATGGCCGACATCCCTGGTATCATCGAAGGTGCTTCTGAAGGTAAGGGATTGGGCATCAGATTCTTGCGTCATATCGAAAGAAACTCTACCTTGCTGTTTATGGTGCCTGCCAACACCGATGACGTGAAGAAAGAGTACGACATCCTTCTCAACGAATTGAAGAAATACAACCCTGAGTTGATGGACAAAGACCATATTTTGGCCATCACGAAGTGCGACCTCGCCGATGAAGACACCATCAAGGAAATCAAAAAGCACTTGCCCAAAAAGGTGCCGCATGTCTTCATCAGCTCCGTGGCTCAGCAAGGCATTGATGAGCTGAAAGACTTGATTTGGCTAACGCTGAACAAAAACGACGAGGAAGAAGACTGGTAAGCTTTTCAACCTATGGAAACCCTCTCCCACATCGACACTGACCTCTTTCTTTTCCTCAACGGCCTCCATACCAACTGGATGGACAAGGTCATGGTGCTCATCACCGATATGTGGGTGTGGTTTCCGTTATACCTCTTATTAATACATTGGACAGTGAAGCAATATGGCAAACGTTGCTGGTGGGTCTTTTTGGCACTCGGATTGGTAATACTCTGCACCGACCAGTTGGCTTCCCATGTCTGCAAGCCCTTTTTTCAACGTTTAAGGCCTTGCTATAATACTGATTTTCAATATTTAATACATCTACCTAAAGGCTTGGCAGGAGGAAGGTATGGCTTTGTTTCCTCCCATGCCACCAACACGTTTGGCGTGGCTGTTTTCCTGACACCTATACTGAAAAAATTCAACCCTTGGCCAGTTATCGTGCTGTTTTTATGGGCTTTTATATCAAGTTATAGCCGCATATATATCGGCTTCCACTATCCCGGGGACATCCTCTGTGGAGCCATTTTAGGTACACTGATAGGGCTGATTCTTTGGAAGGTGTTTCAGCTTGTTGTCGTAAGAAAAGTCTGGAATTCAAAACAATGAACCAACTTTGGGTGCTTTTTCCTCATCATGGAAGACCACTTTGATGGTCGATTTGGGTTCGATGCCACAAAGTGATGCCAACTTGGCCTTGTTCAAGGCGAGTTCGAGATAGCCATGCGTGCCGAAAATGGCCACCAAATCCACTACGTCGACATCGAGATAGCTGTCAGAAATCTCATCAACGGTATAGAGGTCGCCTTTCACCATAATGGTGAAGTCGCGGCCACGGCGTTCACGTTCAAAGAGTTCCTTGGAGATGTTAGTGATTAAGTTATCGTAGGAATCGATGTGCATCACCACACCTTCCAAGGTATTGTCGCGGGCCACGGCACAGAAGGTGCCACCCGGATTCAACTTCAGTCTCGGCTCACCAATACTTGAGAGTGGCTCACCATTGGCAATCATCACCGCCACTTTGGCAAAACGGTCACGTGAAGCAAACGTAAAGAAATCAGAGTCTTGCATCACATCGATGCAATAGGCCTCATCATATTTCCCATCAAGGATATGGCTGAAGATGCCATTGTCCGTCGAAATGAAATACTGTCCTTCGGCTTTCACCACCACATGGGGGGATTCTGTCGACTCAATCGTATCGACCGCGATGATGTGAATTGTACCTTCAGGAAAACATTGATAGCAGTTTTTCAGCGTAAAACCCGCCTGTGCAACGTTAAATGGTTCGATTTCATGGGTAACATCAACAATGGTCGCTGACGGTAGCATGGACAAAATCTTGCCCTTTACCGCAGCAGCATAATAATCCTTCGTCCCCCAATCGCTTGTTATTGTGATAATTGCCATTGTCTCTTATTAGCCCTTTTGTGATTTTGCAAAGGTATATCATTTATGTCAATTTTAAGATAGGTTTTTGAAAAAAATATTCGTTTTTTTCATTCTGAAAAATAGTCTATCTTTGCGACCAAATAAAGAGCTATGGCAGAGCAGATTCTTCAGATAGAAAATGTTGACCCTAAGGAACTTCACGGACCCAATGACAAGTATTTGGAGTTGGTGAAGAGCATGTTTCCCAAGTTGAAAATCATTGCACGCGGCGACTTCGTAAAGGTGATTGGCGATGATGATGAGATCGAGTATTTCGCCAGTCGATATGAGACCTTGATGGTGCAGCTGGAGCGTTTTGGCAAACTCACCGCCCAGACCGTGGAAGACGTGATGATGGCCAGCACAGATAGTGAGTTGCAACGGAAGATGTCGGAGAGCGATGTGTTGGTTTTCGGGCGCAGCGGCGTACCCATCAAGGCCATCACTGCCAACCAAAAACGCATGGTGACAGCTTCGGAACAGAAGGATTTGGTTTTTGCCATCGGCCCCGCTGGAACCGGAAAGACATACACTGCTGTGGCTTTGGCGGTCAGGGCATTGAAAGCCAAACAAGTCAGGAGAATCATATTGACCCGTCCCGCCGTCGAAGCCGATGAACATCTGGGCTTCCTCCCTGGCGACTTGAAAGACAAACTCGACCCCTATCTGCAGCCGCTTTATGATGCCTTGCGCGATATGATACCTTCCACTAAACTAGAGAGTTACATGGAAGACCACACCATCGAGATTGCGCCTTTGGCCTTCATGCGCGGTCGCACCTTGGATCATGCCTTCGTCATCCTCGATGAGGCCCAAAACGCCACGCGCAGCCAACTGAAGATGTTCCTCACCCGCATGGGTCGCTCGGCCAAGTTCATTGTCACCGGCGACATCACCCAAATCGACTTGCCGCCCAAGACCCCCTCGGGACTGCCACAAGCCATGGAGGTGCTGAAAGACGTAAAAGGCATTGAATTCATCTATTTGGACGACAAGGATGTGGTTAGGCACAAATTGGTGACGGATATCATCAATGCATATAAGAAGCACAATAATGACGAACCTGTAGAGACGCAATGCATTGCGTCTCTACCGACCGAACAACAATTAAACGATTCAACAATCAACAATCAACAATAATGAACGCATTAACCAGAACAGATTACCAATTCCCTGGCCAGACCAAGGTGTATCACGGCAAGGTCCGCGATTGTTATTTCATCAACGATGAGTACATGGTGATGGTCGCCACCGACCGCATCTCGGCTTTCGACGTCATCCTGCCCAAAGGCATTCCCTATAAGGGACAGGTGCTCAACCAGATTGCCGCCATGTTCCTCGACGCTACCGCTGACATCGTCCCCAACTGGAAGCTCGCCACCCCTGACCCGATGGTCACCGTGGGGCGATTGTGCAAGCCCTTCCCCATCGAGATGATTATCCGTGGCTATCTCACGGGCAGCTCATGGCGCACCTACAAGAGCGGACAGCACACCATCTGCGGCGTGCAAATCCCTAACGGCATGAAGGAACACCAGCGCTTCGCCGAGCCCATCATCACCCCGACCACCAAGGCCGAGGAAGGCCATGATGAAGACATCTCCCGCGAGGAAATCATCAGCCGTGGACTCATCAGCGAGAGCGATTATGTGCAAATTGAGGACATAACAAGAAAGCTCTTCCAACGCGGCACCGAAATCGCGGCCAAGCAGGGCTTGATTCTCGTCGATACCAAATACGAATTCGGCAAGATCGGCGACCAAATCGTGCTGATGGACGAAATCCACACTCCCGACTCATCGCGTTACTTCATCGCAGACCAATACGAGGAACATTTTGCCAAAGGCGAACCGCAGGTGCAGCTCTCGAAGGAATTTGTCCGCGAGTGGCTGATGGCCAACGGCTTCCAAGGCAAGGAAGGCCAGCAAGTGCCCGAAATGATACCCGAATATGTGAACAGCGTCTCGGAGCGTTACATTGAGCTTTACGAGAAGGTCACGGGGCACAAGTTTGAGAAGGCACCCGATTCGGAAGACCTTGTCAAGAGGATTGAAAATAATATACTGAATTACTTGAAGTTATGAAAATATGCAAAAATAATGCATATTTTTCGGCACTTTTTTAGGATAAAGATGCATATTTTTCATGAAAGAGTAACAAAAATCCTCTCGCTGAACCATCAACGAGAGGATTATTAGTTATGATAAGATGGCTTTACTCTTCCTTTTCAAACTCAATATGATAATGAAACACATATCCCGCATATTCTATATACCCTGCTGGGATATACCCTGTTTGACAATCCAAAATCAGCTTGTCGCTTGAAATCTCTGAAATTTCAAACGAAACCGTTGCTGCAGTAGTAGCTATAGTTTCCAATTGATTACTAAAAAAGGTGAGCCATTTTTCAGAAATGACGTAATGCGCCGAAATAGGTATTGTTATGAAAGAAGGTTCATCATATCGACTATACATCTTAAAATCCAATGTTCCATCATTCGAAAAACTCCAAAAATCACCAACCTTTGACCATTCCAAAGGAACACCTGCCACAACATCTGGAATGTTATGACTATTTGAATTATAACTCACGCATTTCCATTTGCCTACAATCAAGTTGGCATTTTGATTTTCATTGCTGGCACTGTTATTTTTAGTGCAGGATACCATTGTTGTTACTACCAATAGCACTAAGGCCATGATTTTTGTCGTTTTCTTCATTTTTTTCGTTTTTAATTTGAATTTAGAAGGCAAAATTACGCTCTACTTTTCTTCACAGGCACTTTTCCAAGTAACCAATTCGGTTACAGTAACCACATTGGTTACACTTTTCCTTGAAACTCTTCGGAAAGGTCGCGGAAGAAGTCATAATTCAATGCCTTGGAAATACGCTCAAGCAGGGCAATATCCATATTCTCCTTGCGGAAAATCCTATGGATATGCGGGCGGGCGCAGCAAATGTCCTTGGCCAACTGTGTGGCCGTTACGCCTTGCTGCCGCATTACCTCTTTGATATGTTGCCCGATGTGCATGAAAAAGCGTGGAATTTGTTCAACTTGCCGAACACCGGGTTTCCACGCCCATCTACCAACAAGTCATTCCACGCCAAAACACATTGGCGTTTCGTAACGGCTTCTTGGTAGATTCTCTTTCGAGAAAAGTGGAAATTGGTGTTCAAGAATTCGTTTTTGAAAAGCTATTCTATAGGATTATGTGTCTGTGTTTATTGTGCTTTTTGTTGTGTTGATTGGTATTATATAGTTGATTTATTATAGTTTTACATATTCATTTCTTCTTCTAAATACGAATAGACATAACCTGGACTTTGAAAGAACAATCCCGTTTCAGGGTTAGCTATTTTTTGGAAAGTCGTTGATTCATAGTAGCATCTGAAGGCTTCGTCCATACTCATACCCTTGCGCTCCATCAGCATGGCTATCAAATCTTTCGAAAGGGTTTCTTTCAAATACCGAAATTCTGCTGGCGTTACATTCATACTTTCTTCAATTTTGAAATGGCCAAAGGTGTGCAAAAAGCATATTGAAAAGTGATACCTTTATAATAATGAAGGTTTTTGAGAAATTCCGTCAAAGAAATCTTTCTTTCCCTCAGGTCACGAATCTGAACACCAACCGTATCATTGGCAATCGGCCCATAAACCAAATCATAATCGTGCTGAAAATCCTGCCTCTCGTCGCGATTGTTATACACGAACTCCGCCCATTCCTCTGTATACTCCTCGAAACGCTTGACTTTCAAATCATCTAGCGATAATTCATCAAACTCAAAAACGGAAATCTCGGCTGAGCCTCCACCCGTCAGCACTTTGAAC